>JAEWUM010000001.1 GCA_023459355.1 Bacteroidota bacterium
GATTTCAGTCGATACCCTCCCCAATTTCAGTCGATACCCTCCCCAATTTCAGTCGATACCCTCCCCAATTTCAGTCGATACCCTCCCCACTTTGCAAAAAAAATCCCTGGTTTTTACAATAAAACCAGGGAGCAAATCATAATAATATCGCAGGAAAAAAGCTGTCTTATCTTGATTTAGAATTTAAGCTATAGGAAAATTGAAGTTATAAGCCTTGGATTTTGATGCTACAAGCCTTGATATTTGATGTTACAAGCCTTGAATTTTGATGCCAGCAGCAGAGCATCGCGCCATCAAGCAATTGCGTTCTGCATCTATGAGCAATAGCGTTCTAAGTGACAGAGCAAGGGCGTTCGATGATGTAGAGCAACATTGCTCTTTGATGCTGAAGTATGTTGCTCTCTGTGGAGGGAAAAACTACGAAGCGGAAACTGCAGGGAATGGTAACAATCTTTAGTTTGCAACCTATGGATGCCAATTCTATCAACTTTTTGTTGAATATGCGTATCAGGATGATTATGATGATGGTTTGAACCAGATGGACTTGAATGTTATTTTCTGAAAATCTTAGCATGGTAAACAAGGATAAATTAAACACAAATATTTTGTAATCAGGCGGCTATTCATAAATGCATCACAAAGATAAAAACACCTACGTGAATAACCAAATCCAAACAATGCAGTTCGTAAATAAAATCACGCAACTTCACAATTTCTTTTATTTTTGATACCTTTGTACCTCATTCACACATTAATTTTAAGTATTATGCTCGATTTTTTGCTTTCCCGCCGCACCATCCGCAATTATACCGATGAGGGGATTTCTCCTGGTTTAATGACTGAATTACTGCAAGCTGCCGCTCAATCGTCGAACACCGGCAACATGCAGGCCTACAGCGTGGTGGTGACTACTGATGTAGAACTGAAGAAACAACTGGCTCCGGCACATTTCAATCAGCCGATGGTAACACGCGCTCCGGCGGTGCTGACATTCTGTGCCGATTACAGTCGCTTTTCGCAATGGTGCAAACTCAGAAAGGCGGAACCGGGCTACGATAATTTTCAATCGTTCATGGCTTCGGCTATTGATGCAATGATTTTCGCGCAGACTTTTGCCGTGGCCGCTGAAAGCAACGGACTGGGAATTTGCTACTTAGGAACGACAACTTATAATGCGCAGGAAATTATCGAAACATTAAAACTTCCCAAATTAGTGGTGCCCGTAACAACCATCACGGTGGGTTTTCCGGCTGATAACCCGCCAATAACCGACCGTTTACCGCTCGAATCGGTGGTACATCATCAAACTTACAAACCTTTTACAGAGCAAGATATCAACCAGCTTTATGCTGAAAAGGAAAATAGTGCTTTCTACCAGCAATTCACGGCTGAAAACAACAAGGAAACGCTTGCACAGGTATTTACAGATGTTCGTTACACGAAGAAAAACAATGAATTCTTTTCGGAGAAATTTTTAAATGCACTAAAACAACAAGGATTTCTAAACACATAACAATTCACACCCAACTTCACCTATTTCTTGCACTAACTGCAATCTGCTTCTCAAAGACCACCAAAGACAGAAGTTCAGCATCATAATATTTGCACTGATAAAAATATTATGATGTAACTTATTTTTCTCGGCCAAGCTTTGAAATGAACAATTACATGGTCTATCTTGTTGATATATTGAAAAATATAATTTTATCACCCAAAAGAGTGATAGAATATCAGAATGTAATATGAAACCATAACAAATTGTTTTACTCTTAAATTCATGTTTAAAATGAAAAAAGCTCAATTATTGTTAGTGTTATTTCTGTCCACAACATTTATTGGTTCGGCAGGTGATTTTGGAGTCTCAATCAAAGGTTCTACAAATGGTCTTGGTGCAGATGTGTATTACAGGCCCTTCAAGTCTTTGGCTATCAAAGCCGGATACGAAATTATTGATGTGAATATCACATCACAATCTTTGCAGCCTTTGGTGGGCGATGCATTGTCTGTTTCTGTTCCTATGCCTTCAGGCGGAGATCTGGGCTTTGACCTTGGTGCAAACTTTAAAACCGGAGGTATGTCGTTTCAGGTCGGATTTCAGCCCATCGGACTATTTTATTTAACTGCTGGTTATGGAACATTTTTATTGGATGCAGCGGTTATCGGTTCTCCTACTTCTGACTTACAGCTTCCCAGTCAGAATGTTAATGGAAATACGGTCAATCCTTTTATTCCGCAGGATAAAATTGGCGACTTTGTCATCAACATAAAACCCACTTCAAAAACTGCTCCGTATGTTGGGGTCGGTTTAGGTAGCTTTGTTCCTCGTAAAAGTGGCGTTTCATTCGGACTCGAAGTTGGAGCATATTATACCGGAGCTTTCGTAATGGCGGCTCAATTGCCAGTTGGTTTTATAGCCGACAACATCGACTACGGAGGAGCCACACCCAGCCAGTCGCAAAAACAACAGGTAGAAACCGAGATGAACAATATACGGAATGATTTGCAAGCAAACCTGGACACTCAGATGAACGATCTTAATGACCTATTGAAACCATATCCGATTTATCCGGTATTGAAATTAACTATCGGGATAAGGCTTGCTGAATTTGGAAAAAAATAGTTTATCCACTAACTAACATCTCACATTTCACACAATCGAATTTGAGTTCAAATCGTTGATCTTTGTGTTGAAGGTAATAAGGCTCGGCGAAGGGGGATTTTCCTCCTTCGCGGGGACACCAGCCCATTTCGTATTTGATGCAGTGTTTGGTGAACATAAGCGGCACTCCCTTTTCTGCTTTGATTTCAAATCCGGGTGCAATGTCGGTTACACCACAGGATTCATAAAACTGCCGGGCTAAGCGGTTGGTCACATTGCCGGTATAAGTAAGTTGTTTCGATGGATATTCGGGGTTCTTTCCGGTGGCCGGTTGTTCTCTTTCGTACGACTCCAAACGGGCCGTTTCCAATGCATCAAAAGTCATCCTCCGCCATTCGTTCAATACTGAAGCCGGAAAAAACCAGGGCTGTTGGATGTTGATTTGAACATCTTCCACCGAAAAAATAGTCTGACCGGTTTTGGACAACTGTAATTTAATGTTTTCAAGCACTTTCTCTGTTTGTCTGGCCAATTGTTTCTCACATACAAATTGTCTGGTTACGCACACACCATCTTCATCTTCCAACTGTATAGAGAATCCATCCGTTATTTCTTCGAAACGCATGCGGGCTGCAATCTTTCTTTCCGAAGTTTTGCCTTTCAGCAATTGATCAAATGCATGGTCGAAGTTCCTGTAAATCTCCGTTCCTGGCTTGATTTCGGGTATTTCCATCAGAAAAATACGATTTCCCTCTACCCTGTTGATGCGAAAACCTTCCAAAACTCCTTTTTCATTGATAAAACTGAGTCCATCGCCATTGTGCAGTACTGCCGAGGTTTTAACTTCTAAGTAATTTCTGCCAATTCCTGAGATGATGCCTATTTTCTCTCCGGTTGACTTTGGCGTTTCGGGTTGAATGATGCCATTGTGACGACCCAGCAAAAAATAATCTGTTGATGATCGCCTGAAACTTTTAACCGGATTGTGTTCAAAATGGAAAGTTGTTGTACCGGAGGATGCACGTTTATATTTACCTTTCCCGGAAGTATTCAGTATAGCATCTATCTTTTTACGGTAATATGCCGTGATATTCTTCACGTAATCTTCGTCTTTCAATCTTCCTTCTATCTTGAAGGAAGTCACTCCGGCATCCATCAATTCTTCGAGGTGCGCCGACAAATCTAAGTCTTTCAGCGAAAGTAAATGTTTATCCTGTTGCAAAACAGTTCCGTTTGCATCGTACAAGGTATAGGGTAACCGGCAGTATTGCGCACAAGCACCTCTGTTGGCACTGCGGCCTGTCATCGCTTCACTGATGTAACACTGTCCGCTGTAACTTACGCAAAGGGCGCCATGTACAAAAACTTCCAGCTCAACCTGCGTTTGAGAAGCGATGGAACGAATCTGCTCTAAGGTGAGCTCACGAGCTAAGACTACCCGCGATAAACCGGCATCCTGTAAAAACTTTACTTTTTGCACCGTGCGATTGTCGGTTTGCGTGCTGGCATGTAACACCACCGACGGAAGTTTCATTTGCAGAATACCCATATCCTGTATGATAATCGCATCCGCACCAATCTCATGCAACTCCCAAATCAATTTTTCGGCATCTTCCAACTGATCATCTGTCAGGATGGTATTGAGCGCCACATACACCTTCACCCTGAAGCGATGTGCATATTGAATTAATGTAGCAATATCTTTTACCGAATTACCGGCTGCTGCTCTTGCTCCGAAACGGGAAGCGCCAATGTATATGGCATCCGCCCCGTGATCTACTGCTGCAATGCCACAGGCCAGGTTCTTTGCAGGAGCCAGCAATTCAATTTTTCTCATAAATACTATTCAATCTGGGATAGATCGTACGGTGTTTCCTGATAAACAAAATAGTTCAACCAATTTGTAATGAGCAGATTGGCATGACTGCGCCAACGTACCTGCGGACTCAAATCGGGGTTGTTATCCTGATAGTAATTCAATGGCAAATCGATGGGTAATCCCTTTGCCAAATCTCTTTTATACTCCCCATCTAATGTCAACGGTGAATACTCTGAGTGACCGGTAACGAAAAACTCACGACCATTTCGTGCCATTACCATATAAACACCAGATTCTGGCGATTCTGACAGGATGGTCAGTTCCGGTACCTTGAGGATATCTTCTGAACGTACTTCGGTATGCCTGCTGTGAGGCACATAAAACACATCGTCAAATCCCCTGAAAATAGGATTCTGTGGATTATGGATATGGTGTTCGAATACCCCGAACATCTTTTTATTCAACATGTATTTCGGTATGCCGTAATGATAGTATAAGCCGGCCTGAGCCGCCCAGCAAATAAAAAATGTGGATGTCACATGCTTTTTAGCCCAATCGAAGATTTCCGTCAATTCATTCCAGTAATCAACATCTTCGAAAGGCAAGTGCTCTACAGGAGCGCCGGTGATAATCATGCCGTCGTAATTACTCTTGCGAATTTCATCGAAATTCTTGTAGAACGTCATCATGTGTTCCACGGGTGTATTCTTGCATTCGTGACTGTCCATCTGCAACAAATCAAGTTCAATCTGCAGGGGTGTATTCGACAGCAGACGGATTAAATCGGTTTCTGTTGTAATCTTGATGGGCATCAAATTCAGAATCACTATTTTAAGCGGACGAATCTCCTGATGAGATGCCCGGTCAGAATCCATTACGAAAATATTCTCATTCCTTAATAAATCAACTGCAGGTAATGTAGCGGGTATATTTACTGGCATAACTAAATAAGTTTATAGTGGTTAGTGGTTAGTTAGTTGGTTAGTGGTTGACTAAAGTATTTTTTATAAATAGTCGCAAATTCTGCTGTTCCTACAAATCCATCCAGAAATGTATTCAGGCGTTTTTGCAATTCCGGGGACTTTTTATTTACCGTCCAGGTTAAATCCTGTTTAAAACTCAGAGGTACACTAAAATCGACTTCAGCATACCGGACTTTAAACCTGTCGGTAAGATATTCGGGACAAATTGTATATTTTATTTGCTTATCATTTACTAATTTAACAATTTCATCCGGGCTATCCACTGCAATATCGTTTATGGTCAGGTCAATTGCCAACTCCTCAGCCAGATATCCCAATCTGACCATAAAAGGTGAGTTTTTCATCACAGTTAGGGTATCACCATCCAACTCATACTGTTTATTGATAAGTGGCTGTCCTGCTGAGTCTTTCTGTTGCACTAGCATCAGGCGGGTTGACAATATCGGATTCAAACTCACAACCGACCTGACAGAATCAATCATTACCGGTCGCAGGGAAACGAGTACATCACAGGCGCCGTTTGCCAGTTCGCGCATGCCATCCCTGGTTTTATCCTCGTTAATAACAACCAGTTCAACACCCAGTGAGTCTGTAAATTTTCTGATTAGTTCATATTGAAAGCCATACACATGCACACTGTCGCGCGTAAAACCATGTTCGCCCGACTCAATCAACACCGACATACGACCCTCTTCCAGTATTTCAGGCAAATCCCTGACTGATCCGGTTTTTCCGAACCAAATCAGCAATACCAGCACCAATAGTGCCGCAACAATCCATATATAAGTCTGTTTACGCATTATTTTAATGAAACAATTCTTCATTGCAAGATGTTCAATCGTAGAAGTTCCAGGTCAATCCCATTTTCAGTGTAGCCGGATTGATCGGATAATTCGGCATCGAATAATAATCACCCTTCATAAACAACTGATTAATGTGATAATATTGTATAAAAAAACGGGTTCGTTTCAGATGGGCATTGATATACACATTCATTACCGGATAATTTCCTGTTTTCATCTTGTCCTGCACAAAAAACTGTCCGGTTGCCGGCATATACGAGGGAGCGTAATACGCCGTATGATAACGTACATCAGCGCCTATCTGCATGCTCAGCACCTTGAACCATAGTCCATGATAATATAAGTTGTGATACAGCGCAATTTCGGGTAAAGGCAACACCGACTGATTGGAGCTTAACTGATACACAACATTATTCTCAAGTGTAAAACTTCCCAACCGAAAATCCTGTTTCAGATTCGCAGCTACGACCTGAATATTACCATTATACTGTTGCGGTAAAGCATCTTTATCAAAATAAACCAAATCTGTCAGGTTATCAACCGAAAGATTGAAATCAAATCCGAGTGTGGGAATGGCGAATGTTCCACCGAGACGAGTCTTGTACATCGCCGCAAAATTCCGTTGCCAACGGAAGTGATTGGAATGATAAAAATCCAGGAAATCAGACGGATTTTGTCTTTTTACATACCCATGAGCAATCAGGTTAATTTTTTGCCTGAACAAATTGAAATGACTGCTCAGGTTTCCGTCCAGCATCATGTCGCCGGCTTTGGGACCCAGAAAGGTCAGTTCGCCGCTGATATTATAACGCAACAAATCACCCTGGTTTTTCGATAGCACCCCTCCTACCCGTGTATTCGACTGGCTTCTGTGGGTTAACACACTGTCAATTAAATAACCATACCTGAGATAATCGTTTTCAAGATAGGCGGTTAGTCCGAACTTAAGCCATTTATTAAATTCTTCAGCCATACTGACAGAAACCCGGTTACTTAACTTCAGCAAAGATGCCGTATCGTTGGTTTCAGTATAAGGCAGGTATGTATTGGCATAAAAATCCTTTTCAACCGATTGCTCATAATAACGTTTCCTCATGTCATCCAACCGTACAGTGTGCGCAAAAATAGTGACCGGCACATATTCCATGTTAACCGAATCGGGGTTTATTCGTATTGGTCGCTCAATGCCGATGCTATACTGATGGTTATAAAAAGCCTGGTTATGCTTGAAATTCGCATATCCATTGATATTTACCGGAATATTATAGGAAGGATATTGAATGGAACCATTGATATAGGATGTATCCTGAATTCCGCCATTCTCATAATGGCTGTGATTGTTCGCACTAAAAAATGCAGTCGCTTTGTATTTTTTCCCATCGTAGGTTCCGAATAAAGATCCGGCAAATCTTTTTGCCGCCAGGTTAGCGTATTCTCCCCTTGCATAAATATAATCGAGCGTGGTACCGATATTTAACTTTTTGTTGGCATTGGCCGAAAACAAGAAGCGGATTTGCTCGTCTTCGTAATAATTGGTACCACCGGTAAGATAATACAGACTTGAAAATGGAGTCGTGGTATTATAAAATGTGGCTGACTCAATGCTACGGATATAGGGATAGTAGGCATCAGCAAAAATAAACTCATCCTGCTCCGGCCGGTCGAAATAGATTTTAGGTTGAATCGGGGAACCCAGGTTGCCCCGAAAAGCATTGGAAATACTGTAACGGTCGATGTGGTTATCGTTCTGAAAATTCAGATGTAAGGTATCGACAGGAATAGAATCAACTGTTGCGAACGCATCCGTGATTCTCCATGTTTTTACTGAAGCCTTCACTTTTTTACCAACGGCAGCATCATTGCCCGATAAAACAACCGGGAACAACATCAGTAAAAACAATATGTGAAAATTCTTCAACATGTAAACTATATTTATTAAAAGTTCACCATCCTCATAAGACTACTGACTTTTGACTTCATACTGTCAACCTCACTCATTCACCGGGATCACTCCCTGCGTTTGTTTCACCTGATATTTCGTCATTTCCTGATTCGATTCAAAACCCTTTCCAATGATGATATAATCTTCCTGGGTTATTTTTATCAGGCTGTCAGAATAAATTTTCTCCGTTTTTTGATTCCAAAAGAGTTGCTCGGTCTCAAACAATTCACCCTGAATATTGGTTGCCCTCACGTTTCCTCTCAACTCCCATATTTGCTCATTTTCGAGGTATTTCGCATACTCACTGTGGATATTGGCATCAATTACCAATTGTTCGTCGAACCGTTCGAAATGTACGCCATACGGAAACTCCCAGTACGGCTGACTTGAGCGGTCGTATATATCCCATTGAGGAGTTACGATGCGATACCTCGTGATACCCGAATCCGAGATCACGGTGCTGACATCCATTGAATGCAAGCGTGGGAAATCAGCCCGGTTTTGAACCGGATCTATTTGTTCAGGAACATTGGAAGTGCAGGAAAAAAGCAAAAAAAGCACAACAACCACCGGAAGGGCGGTTGTTATACTTTTTACAACGTATTGCTTCTCAGCTGTTTTCAATGTTTATCTGCAAATTGTTGATTCACCAATCCAACCACCCACATAGAATGATTTTCCATCCTGCAATTCAGGTTTAAAGAAAATATCTTCCTTTGATGGGAAATGACGACTGTAGGTCGCAATCAGTTTATCCACATCTTCAGCTAATGACGGATCAACTTGTTTGGCTCTTACCAGTCTGTCAACAGCAACCCAGTAAACCGTTTTTGAAAGCACAGGATCGTCAAAAATTCCCTTAGCGCCGGCATAAGCCAGACCTATAATCATGTGCGCCTTTCCGTTTGCAGAATTGAATTCAAGCGAGTTAAGCGCATGTGTTTTCGTACGGGGATAATTGCCCAGCTTCGAATAATAGATCTGTGCAATGGTATATTGATAATCTGCCTTATCAGCATTCACTTCACTCAAACGGGTCGCTTCTTCGTAATAATTGATTGCCTGCTGATACTTCTCCTGATTGAAAGACATTCCGGCAAGGGCATTTGCCGATTCGGCAGAAGGTTGGATTTTATGTGCCATTACCGCTGCATCGAAATATACTTTCGAATCGACACATCTTACTCTTCTGAAGAAAGATATAATTTTATTCAGATAAGCTAAATCGTTGCTGTTTTGACCAATTTTATCCTTATACAGGTTATCAAGTGTTGTACAATCTGCAGCTCCACTCTGAGCAAAAACGATATCCAGCCCGTTTTTATACTGAGCTGCCAGTTCTGCATTGGTGCTTTCTGAACTATTGATGATGCTTTCAAGGATTTCATTGGCTTTGAGGTAGTCAGCAATGTATTTCTCTCCGTGGTTTTTATCTGTAGCATAGATTTTATCCGATAAAACCACAAACTGACGGACAACTTCGATTTCGGCATTGGCACCCAGACCATCGATTGATTCTTCCATCCACTGATAAGCAGGTCTTTTCAGCTCGTCATTTTTAGCATAAACCACATAATCCAACGCTTTCAATCCTTTAATCCATGGAGTAGGATAACGCTGATCATCACCGAAATATTTCATGCGCTGATCGAACATAAACATCAGTCTTTCAAACAGTTTCTGATACGTTGCCTCATCCTTTGCCTGACTCAGTTGCCAGTGTAAAATGTTACGACCATGCGTATAAACGGCACGGTTGGCATTCGGGCAATTGTCAAACACCTGATTCCACGAATTTACGGCATCGGCATATTGTTTGTTTTTTGCCGATTCATTAAACAAACTGAGGTTAACCAGACACTCTTCTGTTACAACAGGCACTTCGGGCTGCTCGGCTGGTTGTGGTGCCACCACTTCTGTTTGCGGAGCCACTTCTTCTTTAGCGGCTTTCTTAGATTTTCTCTGAGCATAACAGTTCGTTAAAACAACAATGCTCAACATCAATACAATTAGCTTTTTCATACAATTATTTTATTTCTCAGATTTTTATAATTTTCTTTTAAAGAACCAGTTTTCATTGAAGGTCGCGTTCAGTGTAAATTTAAAATAATCCTCTCTGAATACGCTCCTTTCTCCCGACTTTCCATATTCGAAGGAAGCATTCAGCATGGTACTACTGGTACGCAATGGCAACCCTACGCCAAAAGTTATACCAAAGTTTTTAACCGGGTTCGTACCGGGAATTTTATAATAAGGATCATGCAGGTTTAATCCGGCACGATAGCGTACCCTGTCGGTATAATTATTTCCCCTAGGATCGGGAATATATTCCACACCCACAGCCATTTTGGTTCTGTTGCTTAAACTGTCAGTCTTACCAAAAAACAGTGCATCACCCCATTGTTGCATCGAATAATCGGCAGACAAGGTAAGTTTCTTGTTGAAAGTGTAATTCAACCCGACTCCAAACATTTGGGGCAATTCAAAATGATGTCCATAAGTAATTGTATCTGTAGGAATAGCCAGATTATACTGAATAAACTTACCATTAAACGGAGCCTTATTCTCATAAATCAATCCCAATGTCACATCGTGCTTATCTTTGAAAGTATGAAAAAACTGCACTCCATATCTAAATCTGAAGTTACTTACCGAGATTGCATTGTTTTGAATGGAGGTGGAAGAACTGAATCCGTCATTAGAAAACGCGATTGCACGGCTGTTTGTAACATCTCCGAACATATAATACGCATTCAATCCCAGTGAAACGTGATTGAACAATTTCAATCCGATTCCGGAGTAAACCTGACTGATACCGCCTGTACCCGTATATTTCCGGGTATAATAAGCATAAGCGGGATTTGAATTATTTCCCGGTATCAACACAGAATCAGCATCATGAAAATCATATCCCGAGAAAGAATAAGGCAACATACCGGCACTGAAACCCAACCATTTGGTAATCGGAAATTGTAAATTCACATATTCCAGATTCGAATTAAAACTTGTTTTCCTTCCATTCGGATCGGAGAACCTCGAAAACAAACCGGTCAGTCCGACATCAAACATGAAAGTGGTAGAATCCACCGCGCTGTAAGATGCAGGATTGACTGCATTTATTAAACTCCCGTTTCTCATCCCAATAGCAGTTCCCCCCATGGCACGTTGTTCCGCGGAATTAACATCCACCAGTTCTCCATAACCGTATCGCGTATAGGGCGAATTAGTATTATTCTGGCCAACAGACAATTGAACAAAGAAAAGTAGGGAAACCAATAAAACCGCTTGTATTTTATTTAACATTATATTGTAATATTCGATTGAGTCCTGTTAATACTAAATTTTTATCTGCAAAGATGCGACTTTTTAACTTGTTATCAAAGAGAACGGCACTGCCTCCTGTTAAAAATACTGAAAGTTTAGGATATTTTAGCATAAGCCGTTCGACATACCCATCTATCTCTAACACAATACCATACAAAACACCAGCCTGGATGGCAGATTGCGTATCTTTACCCAGAAAATCCACGTTGGTATCAATTTTAACTAACGGGAGTTTTTGTGTAAAAGTATGCAGTGCTTTTAGCCTCATCTCTACACCCGGAGCGATATTACCTCCGTGGTAAACACCTGATGCGTCAATAAAATCATATGTGACAGCTGTACCGGCGTCAACAACCAGAATATCCGTATCGGGTTGTAAGAAAGCAGCTCCCACTACCGCAGCCAACCTGTCCTTACCCAGTGTGCCGGGCGTTTGATACGTATTTTGAATCGGTAGCGGCGTCAGATGGCTCAGGCTGATAAAATGCGCACAAGTTTGTCGCAGCAATTGCTCCCATGCCGAGTTTACCTTAAGCACACTGGACAGTATGGCTTTATCAACCTGGAAATCATAGAGTATGCCGTTTATCTCATGTTCGCATTCCATTTGATCAAAAGTAGCTTCATATACCATATTATTACTGTCGAAAACAGCAATCTTGGTGCGTGAATTTCCCTGATCAATGCAAAGGTTCATGACGATAAAATACTACAAAATCATTTTTTCTATCGGCACAACGAGAATCCCTTCAGCTCCCAGGTTTTTCAGTTTACCGATGATATCCCAGAATTCTTTTTCACTGATTACGGCATGCAGCGAACTCCAGCCTTCTTTTGCCAGTGGCAGGATGGTCGGACTTTTCATACCGGGCAGCACTTCGGTTATCTGTTTTATATTTTCCGAAGGTACATTCATCAGCACATATTTTTTATCCTCAGCCAGTTGAACCGCTTCGATTCTGAACAATAACTCATCGAGGATTTGCTGTTTTTCTTTTGAAAGTGCGGGATGCTGAATAAGTACAGCTTCCGACTTCATCAAGACCTCCACTTCCTTCAGGTGATTGGTCACCAGGGTACTACCAGAGCTAACGATATCGAAAATGGCATCGGCCAATCCAATGCCCGGAGCCACTTCAACCGAGCCGGTAATCACGTGCACATCAGCCTTAACCTTACGTTCACTCAGATAGTCTTTTAAAATCTCCGGGTAAGAAGTAGCTACCACCTTACCATTAAACCATTGAATACCGGGATATTCAATTTCTTTGGGAATGGCCAATGACAAACGGCATTTGCTGAATCCCAGGCGTTTGGTAATAACGGCATTTTTCTTTTTTTCTGCAAATTCATTTTCGCCTACGATTCCTACATCCGCAACGCCATCGGCAACCGACTGGGGAATATCATCGTCACGCAGAAAAAGGACTTCCAGCGGAAAGTTCCGGGCCGGAACCAACAACAACCTTTTTCCCGATTCCAGCTTAACACCTGTCTCACCCAGCAACGCCATCGTTTCTTCAAACAAACGCCCCTTAGCCTGTACTGCAATTCTTAATAACATGTCGATATTTTTTTATGGAATGCAAAAATACAAAAAAATCGCTTATATCAGTAAAAACAAAAAAAGTCCGTTAAAATAACGGACTTCCTTTGTTCTTTTAGCGAGAATTACTGTTGAGCAGGAGTTTCAGCAGCAGCTTCAACTACAGTTGTATCAACAACAGCAGCAGTGTCAACAACTACTTCTTCTACAGCTACAGTATCAACAGCTTCTTCTGTAGTTTCAGCAGCTTTAGGTGCACATGCAGCGAATACTGCGGCAACAGCAAAAAATAAAATTACTTTTTTCATTTTAAAAATCTTTTTAAAAATTCGACATATTAGTTTGCAATTCAAAATCGATGCAAAATTACATCTATTTTTTATATTGGAAAAACTTTTTGAATGTTTTTTTTTATTTTTTTTCAACTTTTTTTCACAATTCACACAACAGACTGACTATCAACACCCTGTGCTTTACTGAAAGCAGTGGCATATAAATATCTTTTGATGCTTTTTTTCGGGGTTTTCTCAAATTCATTGGGATATAAGTGAATTTTAGCGATAGATTCATACGAAGCCACGATACTATTCAACGCTACCCTGTTTTCTTCCATCACCTTTTCCAATTGTTTTTGATCCAGTTTTTCGAGATCAACGGCCTCATAATCCGGATAAACCAACGCATGCAAACGACCGTTATTTTCAACGACCAGGCTCTCCATGACGAAAGGCATGTTATTCAATTTAGCCTCAATTTCTTCAGGATAGATATTTTGTCCGCTCGGGCCCAAAATCATGCTTTTACTCCTGCCTCTGATAAAAATGGTCCCATCTGCTTCTATCATTCCCAAATCGCCGGTATGCAACCAACCTTCGTCATCGATAATGCTATCGGTAGCTTCCTGGTTTTTAAAATAGCCATTCATCAGGTTCTCACCTCTTACACATATTTCACCGATTCCTGTATTAGGATCGGCATCCATAATTTTGGCTTCCATCTGCGGAATGACAGCTCCGGCAGATTTTACCTTAAACTGATCGGCCGGAGTAAAACTGATTAACGGAGCGCATTCGGTCATACCATAGCCTACCGTGTAAGGGAATTTGATTTTCTGCAGGAACTCTTCCACCTCGGCATTCATAGGAGCGCCTCCACAGACCAACTGGGCAAATTCACCTCCGAAGGCATGTATCAATTTCTTACGGATAGTGGATAGAATCGTTTGATCAAGGAAGGGAAGTCTCAACACCCAGCGAATGGTCGGTTTGGCAATCAATGGCTGAATCTGTTTCTTGTAAATTTTCTCGATGATAAGCGGGACAAGGAATATTACGTTCGGTTTGACTTCGGCAAAAGCTGTCAGCAAAATTTTTGGCGAGGGCACTTTACCGATAAAATGCACATGGCATCCCCGGCAGGTCGCAGTCAGGAAATCGAAAGCACAACCATAAGCATGTGCCAACGGTAAAAACGAGATAATTTTGTATCCTTCCTGAATAATGCCTGTCCCAATAGCAAAAACAATATTGCCGGCGAGGGCATTTCCACTGGTCATAACCCCCTTACTGAAACCTGTTGTGCCCGACGTATAGTTAATCGATACCAGTTCGGCATTTGATTTATCGACAAAACGTACATGATCTTTGTGGAAACCATGCGGATACTTCGAACGGAACAAGGTATTGATAACTTCCGGCTTCACCTGATTTCGCTCAATGACCGGTGCAAAATCATTTTGATCTTCTTCTTTTCTATCGATGATGGTGATGCAGTTGAAATCGGTGAGTGAAAAAACAGCCTTAACCGTAGTCAGCTTCTCTTCTTCCAGATTTTCCCAGATATTATCACTGGTAAACAGCAATTTCGACTCGGAATGGTTGGTGATATGATGCACGTCATTGGCGTTAAAATCCTGTAGAATAGGAACAATAACGGCTCCGTAAGTCACAGAAGCTACATAGGTAATTGCCCAATTGGCATTATTCCTGCCTATCAACGCGATTTTATCAAATGGCTGAATGTTGCATTGTTCGAACAAGATGTGCAACTTAGCCACCCGGTTGGCCACATCTGCATAAGTCAGGGTGATGTTCTCCCCATAATTACTGTAAGCAGGCATGTCCCAATACTTACGGAAAGCATCTTCAAAAAGACGGATAAAATTTTCTTTTATCATGATATTTTGATTTTAATATTTCAGTTACCTAATTCATTCAGAACCACAAAAGGCACAAAAGACAAACTAAGAAACCACAAAAGTGACAAATTAAACCTTTAAATTTTAAATCTTTAAACACAAATTTTCCACTACACACTATCGACTAATTAGACATTGTCGGCTGCAAAAATAATTATTTTTTGCACACTTCAAAACTATATGTGAATTTTTCAAGTAATTCAACCGACAGTTTTCCCCTTTCCGCTTTCACTTTTCCGCTAATTTCCTTATCTTTGCCGGTCAATAAAAAATACATCCCGTCATGAATATTTCATATAATTGGTTAAAGCAATACATCAATATTGATCTCCCGGCAGAAGAAACCGGCAAAATACTGACCTCCATCGGACTGGAAGTCGGAGGTGTTGAAAAAGTTCAAACTGTCAAAGGTGGATTAGAAGGACTTGTAATAGGAGAAGTCCTGACCTGCGATAAGCATGAAAATTCAGATCATTTGCATGTAACCACGGTAAACATTGGTTCCGGCGAACCTTTACAGGTCGTATGCGGTGCACCCAACGTAGCTGCCGGTCAGAAAGTTGTTTTCGCCACTATCGGCACTGTACTCTATGCCGGAGAAGAAAGCTTTACCATCAAACGTTCTAAAATAAGGGGCGTTGAATCATTCGGGATGATTTGCGCGGAAGATGAAATCGGGTTGGGTACCAGTCACGCCGGTATTATCGTATTACCGGAAAACGCCCCGGTGGGCATGCCGGCGAAAGAATATTACGGTATCGAAGATGATTATCTGATTGAAGTGGATATCACACCGAACCGGATTGATGCCGCTTCTCATTTCGGCGTGGCACGTGACCTGACAGCTTATTTCTCCTTCAGAAATCCGGAAATCAAACTGAATAAGCCTGCAGTCGACAATTTTAACGTACAGAACACCAATCTCAGCATTCCGGTTAGTGTCGAAGCTCCTGAAGCTTGTCCCCGTTACTCCGCAGTCACCATTTCGAATGTAAAAGTAACCGAATCGCCCAAATGGCTGAAAGATAAATTACAGATTATCGGGTTACGACCTATTAATAATATTGTAGACATCACCAATTACGTCCTGCATGAAATGGGTCAGCCGCTGCATGCTTTCGATGCCGATAAAATAGGAGGAAAAAAGGTAAGGGTACGCACCCTGCCTGAGAACACACCATTCATCAGCTTAGAAGGTACAGAAAGGAAACTAAGCGCCGATGATTTGATGATTTGTGATGCCGGAGAGCCGATGTGTATCGGAGGTGTGTTTGGCGGACTGGATTCGGGTGTGACTGAAAACACGACGAATGTATTTTTAGAAAGCGCCTATTTCAACCCGGTAAGCATCCGGAAAACAGCCAGGCGGCACGGACTGAATACCGATGCTTCCTTCCGTTTCGAAAGAGGCTGCGACCCTGCCAATACCATTTATATACTGAAACGTTGCGCCTTGCTGATACAGGAAGTGGCCGGTGGAGAAATTTCCAGCGAAATTGTTGACGTATATCCGCAGGAGGTAAAACCATTTGAAGTGGAAATTTCTCTGCAAAAAATCAATGCATTGATTGGAAAAGCCATCGGAAGAGAAAATATTGAAACGATACTGACGGCGCTGGAAATGAAAATCGTACGCAAAGACGAAAACGGATATTTGCTGCATGTGCCTTCTTATCGCGTGGATGTGCAACGTGATGTGGATGTGATAGAAGATATCCTGCGGATTTATGGTTATAACAATATTGAAATCGGTGAAACACTGAAATCGACTTTGAGTTACAGCAGTAAACCCGACAGTCATAAACTTCAAAATCTGATTGCGGAACAACTGACTGCACAGGGTTTCAATGAAATACTGAATAACTCGCTGACTAAAGGAGGATATTACGAAGGACTTACTTCCTTTCCTGCTGAAAACAGCGTGAAAATACTGAACGCGCTCAGCAGCGATTTGAACGTGATGCGTCAGACCTTGTTGTTTGGCGGTCTCGAAAGCATCGCTTACAACATCAACCGGAAGCATGCCGACCTGAAATTATATGAATTTGGAAATTGTTATCAGTATCATGCTGAAAACAAAAAAGAAGACGAAACCCTGGCGGCTTATAACGAAGAATTCCACCTGGGTATTTGGCTGACGGGTCAGAAACAGGCTCCATCCTGGGCGGTTGCCGAAGCCAAAACCAGCGTTTACGAACTCAAGGCTTATGTTGAAAATATCCTTGCAAGAGTTGGCGTGAACCGATCCAAACTGAGCCTGGTTGAATTTGAAGATGATTTATTGAGTGAAGCCATTGCCATTCAAACACAATCGGGCAGGAAATTGGCTATCTATGGTATTGTGGGTCCAAAAATCAGAAAGAAAGCAGACATCGAACAGGAAGTATATTATGCTGATTTATATTGGGAAAACATCCTGAAAGAAATCAAACGGCACCACATTCAGTTTGCCGACATTCCTAAATTCCCGGAAGTAAAAAGAGATTTGGCCATGTTGCTCGACAAAAACATCAGTTTTGCCGACATCGAGAAAACAGCCTTTGAAACGGAACGTAAGTTGCTGAAGAAAGTGAATCTGTTCGACGTGTACGAAGGAAAAAACTTAGAAGCTGGCAAGAAATCTTATGCGGTGAGCTTCATCATTCAGGATGAAACTAAAACGCTTACCGACAACCAGACTGACGCCATCATGAAAAAGCTGCTCTCGAATTTCGAGCAGAAACTGGGCGCCAAACTCCGGTAAAAACCAATGCACACGGTGCAACATGTAAAACCTTTATCCGCAGAAACAATGGAAGAAAAAACAGGTTTTAACAAACAGGCCATCCATGCCGATGGGGTTAAAAAAGACCCTTACGGGGCATTGAGTGTGCCGGTTTACAACGCGGCAGCTTTCGAATTCGATTCGGCCGAGGCCATGGAATTGGCTTTCACGGGCAAAACCAACGATTTTGTGTACGCCCGCATTTCCAATCCAACCGTACAGGCTTTCGAAAACAAGATAAAAGCATTGACCGGTGCGCACAGCGTTACGGCGCTAAACTCCGGCATGGCGGCCATTAGCAACGCCCTGATGTGTGTTGCCTGGTCGGGTTGCAATATTGTGACAACAAGACATTTATTCGGCAACACCTATTCTTTGCTCGATTCAACCCTGGCCACATTTGGCGTGGAAACCCGTTTTTGCGACCTGACCGACATCCGTGATATTGAAAAAAACATCGACGAAAACACCTGCGCTGTTTTTCTGGAGATTATCTCGAATCCACAATTAGAAGTTGCCGATTTAAAACTGATATCCCGACTGACTGCTGAAAAACACATTCCGCTGATTGCCGATACCACGATTATTCCTTTTTGTAATTTCAATGCCGGCGATTTTGGCGTGGATATAGAAGTGGTTTCCAGCACCAAATACATCTCGGGGGGAGCCACCAGTGTAGGAGGACTCATTCTCGACTACGGGAAATTCGACTGGCTTCACTCGAAAAGACTTAAACAACTGGCTTCAGAAAAAGGGCGCGATGCCTTCACCTTCAAACTCAAACGCGAGATACACCGCAACCTCGGAGCCTACATGACCCCACAGGTCGCCTACATGCAAAGTCTGGGACTCGAAACACTGCAACTGCGTTATCAAAAAGCATCGGCTACGGCAGCAGCACTGGCTCATCAATTAGCTGAACTACCGGCAGTGCAATGCGTAAATTACCCGGGATTAGCAAGCAATCCTTTTTATGCCGTGAGCAAAAGTCAGTTCGGCTCCAACCCGGGCGCCATGCTCACCTTCGATCTGGAATCGGAAGCCGCCTGCTTTGCCTTTCTCAACAAATTAAAACTGATTAAAAGGGCAACCAACCTCTTCGACAACAAATCATTGGCCCTTCACCCCTACAACACCATCTACGGCAACTACAGCAAAGAAGCCAAAGCCCTGATGCACATCCACGATACGACCATCCGGCTGTCGGTAGGGTTGGAGGACGTGGAAGATTTGATGAAAGATTTGCATCACTCAATTTAAATGTCAAAAAAAATCCCCGGCAGAAGCATTTCCACCGGAGATTTCAAAACTAATTTTTATGCTGTTTGGGTGATATTACATCATCCCACCCATGCCACCACCCATTGGCATTTGAGGAGCAGGATTATCTTCTTTCTTTTCTGTGATGACACATTCGGTTGTCAGGAACATACCGGCAATGGATGCGGCGTTTTCGAGGGCAACGCGTGTTACCTTGGCGGGATCCACCACACCGGCAGCTAAGAAGTTTTCATACTGATCGGTGCGGGCATTGTAACCGTAATCGGCTTTGCCTTCACGTACTTTCTGAACAACCACAGCGCCTTCTTTACCTGCATTGGCAACAATCTGACGCAACGGTTCTTCGATGGCGCGTTTCACGATTTCAATACCGGTTGCTTCGTCATCATTTTCTGCTTTCAGTGAAGACAGCGAGTCGATGGAACGGATGTAAGCCACACCACCGCCCGGAACGATACCTTCTTCGATAGCAGCACGTGTTGCGCTCAACGCGTCATCCACACGGTCTTTCTTTTCTTTCATTTCCACTTCTGAAGCGGCGCCTACATACAATACGGCAACACCACCAGCTAACTTAGCCAGACGTTCCTGCAGTTTTTCGCGATCATAATCGGATGTTGTGGTACCAATCTGTGATTTGATTTGAGCCACACGTTTTTCAATGTTTTCTTTCTGACCGGCACCGTTCACTATCACGGTGTTGTCTTTATTCACCGTAATTTTTTCTGCTGAACCAAGCATCTCAAGCGTAGCTTGTTCTAATTGAATACCTTTTTCTTCTGAAATCACAACCCCACCTGTCAGGATGGCAATGTCTTCGAGCATTTCCTTGCGACGGTCGCCAAAGCCCGGAGCTTTTACGGCACATATTTTCAACGATGCGCGCAGGCGATTCACCACTAAAGTTGTTAATGCTTCCGACTCAACATCTTCGGCAATAATCAGGAACGGACGACCGGATTGTACTGCCGGTTCAAGTACCGGTAACAGTTCTTTCAGGTTGCTTATTTTCTTGTCGTAGATGAGGATATACGGTTTTTCCATCTCTACTTCCATCTTTTCAGTATTGGTAACGAAATACGGAGAGATGTAACCCCTGTCGAATTGCATACCTTCTACCACGTCGATGTGGGTGTCGGTTCCTTTGGCTTCTTCGATGGTAATCACACCGTCTTTGGTTACTTTTCTCATGGCATCGGCAATCAATTTACCAATTACGGCGTCGTTGTTAGCCGACACGGTAGCCACCTGTTCAATTTTGTTATAGTCGTCGCCTACCGATTTGGCCTGAGAAGCAATGTTTTTCACCACTTGTTCCACAGCTTTGTCGATACCGCGTTTCAAATCCATCGGGTTGGCACCGGCGGTCACGTTTTTCAACCCAACGGTTACAATCGACTGTGCCAGTACAGTAGCGGTAGTGGTACCATCACCGGCATCGTCGCCTGTTTTGGAGGCCACTTCTTTTACTAATTGTGCTCCCAGGTTCTGGAATGCATCTTCCAACTCAATTTCTTTGGCAACTGTCACACCATCTTTGGTGATCTGCGGTGCACCGAACTTTTTCTCGATAATCACGTTGCGACCTTTTGGACCCAGTGTTACTTTCACCGCGTTGGCGATGGCATCCACGCCCTTCTTCAGTTCATCGCGGGCATCAATATTGAATAAAATTTCTTTTGACATAAGACTATTTACGATTTTAAAATTTACAATTTACAATTAATTTTACTATCTATTTTAAAACTTACAATTTACCCTTTTAGACCAACTTTACAACCATAAAAATGGTAAATAGTAAATGATTAAATAGTCAATTTAAATGATGGCAAAGATATCTGATTGTCTCATGATGAGGTATTTCTCTCCATCCAGTTCCAGTTCTGTACCGGCATATTTACCATAAAGCACGGTATTGCCCACTGCAACTTCCATGGTCTCATCCTTGGTTCCTTTACCTACTGCCAACACTTCACCTTTCAATGGTTTCTCTTTTGCTGAATCCGGAATAATGATTCCACTCACGGTTTTTTCTTCAGCCGGTGCCGGTTTTACCAACACGCGGTCTCCTAATGGTTTGATGTTCATAATCACGATATATTTTTAATTGTTTAAATTTTTAATTAGACCTGTGCAGTTAATCAGATTTTGTGCCAAAGCCGGATAAGGCATAATTTGTCATCATTTATCGACCATATACATGTAATTCAGACAATCAAACTGTCATCTTGTCAGCATTAACCTGAAATTTACAAAGCAGGAGCAATTTATAAACATCATAAACATATAAATCCGGATGCTTCCCTGTCAAATTCCTCTCCATCAATTTCCTGACAAATACAAATTTCAAAGCAGCAAGCTTTGTCAGATTGTATTTTTTCAGTCGCAGAAACATCCGCAGCAGTTTCGATTCGTCTGCCAGAAAAGGATACTTCCCGGAGTTGAAAAGCAGATACAGGTTCCGCACGCTTTCGGCTGTTTTTTTCAGGTAAGTCCGGTTATCATCCAGCCCTTTGTGAATTAACGGGTTATCGATATGCTGAAATATAAACCCGGCTTCATGCAATGCATGACCGAATAAGGTATCTTCATGTCCATAACCTGCAATTGATTCATCAAATCTGATTGTACTAAAAATTGATTTGGAAATCAGAAAATTAAAAGTCGCAAAATTTTCCTTTTCGTGATGTTGCAACAGATAAGCCAGGTTCGACTCTCTTTCACGACCATATTTCAATCGCAGGCTAAATGCCGGATTCTGACAGTCCGGGTCGTATGCCGTTCCACCAATCACAATTACTTTTCCTTCACAGAAAGGAAGATATCTGAGGAGATAATCTTTATTACAGACAGATGCATCACAATCCATAAAAAGAAGGTATGGAAACCGGGCCTCATCTGCCAGCCGGTTACGGATAGCAGATCTACCTATATTATCAGGTAGTGCAATGTAGCGGCAGTGATTTAATAAACCGATTTGCTGATTGGCGACGAGAAATTGCTCCGAACCATCCTCCATAACAATTATTTCATACTGAACACCCAATCCTTCAGCCTGAACATGCAGGTCCTTTACCAGTTGAGTAATATCGTAATTGTATGTAGGTATCAGTATGGATAGCATCCTTTATTTCAGTTCGTCATCGATGGTTATGCCATAGGCAGCCACACCGGCTGCAAAATACACAATTTCCTTGTCAACATTGTTACTTCTGGACAACCGTACCGATTTCACACCGGTACGATGTGTTGGGTTCGCCTGAAAATAACTTTCATTCAGCGCATCAGGAGCTCGATAGGCCCAATATACCCGGTTTGTAACATGGTCAACTACAATTCCGGTTATAAAATCAACCGGACTGTTCATTGGCGCATTATCAATGCGAACAGCATTTGTTCCACTAATATTAGCAACCCAAAATCCTATCGATTCTGCCGGAGCTGTAACAGAGAAGTACACCTTCTGATTGAGCGGATCGAGCGTAAAAGCACGAATGGCAAATTCATTCAGAATAGAACCTGCTGCCGGAGGCACCCCTGCTCCCGTAACGTTCTGACTCAGGATATCAGTTCCGGTAAACCTGTAAATTCCTTTTCCGGTTCCGCCTTTTGACCAGAAATAATGATTATCATAATTGCGGATACCGGTACTCAGTTGGTTTTTACTCAACCCATTCCCGAAATATCCCAACCTGTCTGTTTTCACCATATAATAACCTACCGAAGTCTGCAAATCTTCGTCCCCCCTCCAGTCGAATGCTCCCAGCACTCCACTGCTTACAGGGCTTTTGTACACGAATTCACTAAAATCCGTCCAGTATATATCATCACCATCTACAAGGCCATTGTAAAAACCATGAATGGCACCGGTGTTTCTGTTATGTATGATCTCCGTATCATTTCCGTTAGCAAAATCAATCACCCGAATATTACCATCACCTGTTTTGCCGTCGAGTTCCGACTTAACCGAGCTTACATGCGTTCCGGCATCAAAAACATACAGTTTATTCGACAGTGCCTGTATGTAAAACGGATGTTTTCCGGAATGGAAGTTGGTTTCTGTATATGCTTCCAATCCCTTTTCGAATATTCTTTGTCTGAGAATCTTACCATTCTTTTGAGCCATCAAAATACTGCGGGCAGGCACATCTTCGATATAAAATATTTTGCTTATCGTATCAACTTTAGTTCCGACAGTAATGATAAGGTTTACGGTATCCAGTGTGTTTTTATGACTAAAATAGACCGACAAAGATGCTGCTGTCGACTTTCTATCCGTAATGTTATCACTATGAGCATTTGACGAGAAAGTCCATTCATAACTTACATCATAACCGTAAGGATTATATGCCAACACACTGAATGTTGCCGGTTTATAATACTGAACTGTGTCACTTTCCAGATATATTGATGGAATGGTATCGTAAATTGTAATCTGTTTTGTCCTGACATAATTCTTATTAGAATCTGCCATCAGTGTTACATCATAAACTCCGGGTTTCTTGAAAACATAAGTCGGATTTTTCGCTGTTGACTTTCCTCCGTCACCAAAAGTCCAGTTCCAGTATTCAGCTTCTTCTGTCAGATTGGTGAACGTTACCTTTTCTCCTGCTTTGGGCATTTCAGGCGAGTAGCTAAAATTCGGGTCGATAGGCGTTTTACAACTGGTGATCAACACTGAAGCTAACAATATATAAAACAACCGGTTCAATACTAATTTCATGTGTAAATGATTTATTTTTAATTGTCACATGGAACTTGCATGCCGGATTCTCATCAACGTTGGTGAGTACCCGTAATCATGTTCGTTTCATAATCAATTGGATTTGGACTTAAATTAAATAATCTTTATTAAATATTTTTCAGCATGCAAATATAAACATTTATTACAGAAGAATACTGATGCTCAACTTGTGAAAATTAGTATAATTTGTTAATTTATTATTTTAAATGCGCATTTGCATACTTATACTGCACTTTTTTGTAATTTTGGAGCCCGTAACAAAAACGGATTATATATAATCATCAAGCATGTCTGTTTCTGCTCCCACACATATACTCAGCACTGAGAAAATAGGAAAACTGATCTGGCAATATTCTATTCCATCCATCATAGGCATGGTGGTCATGTCACTGTATAATATTGTCGACCGTATCTTCATCGGCCAGGGTGTGGGCGCTCTAGCCATATCCGGTTTGGCGTTGACTTTCCCTTTCATGATATTACTGATGGCATTCGGCATGTTAATCGGAGCTGGTTCTGCTTCGCGCATATCGATAACACTGGGAGAGAACAATATTGAAAAGGCCGAAAAGATATTGGGGAATGCACTGACGCTCACCATCCTGATATCAGGAACAATATCAATACTTACCTATATCTTCATGGGTGATTTGCTGCGTTTGTTCGGCGGGACAGATGAGACTATCGGCTATGCGGAGGAATACATGCGCATTATCGTACCTGCATCTGTTTTTTCTGCCATCAACTTTGGTTTCAACAACATCATGCGGGCAACCGGTTTCCCTAAAAAAGCAATGTACACAATGCTGATTAGCGCCATTATCAACGTGGTGCTTGATGCTTTATTCATTTTTGTGTTCGATTGGGGAATACAGGGAGCAGCGTGGGCAACTGTTATTGCATATACAGTTGGCAGTATCTGGGTAATGAGTCACTTTTTTCTTCCGGGATCACAAATCCGGTTTAAAAAAGCTTACCTGAAACTTGAAAAAGATATTGTAGGCGCCATCGTGAGTATCGGTATGTCGCCTTTCAGCATGCAACTGGCATCGAGTCTGGTAATTATAACGGTCAACACTACCTTGTTGAAATACGGCGGAGACCTGGCTATCGGAGCCTACGGTATCATCAATAGCTTATTGACATTAGCCATTCAAATTGTACTGGGACTGAATCAGGGAACACAGCCTGTTGTCGGGTTTAATTACGGAGCCAGACTTTATGACCGGATGTTCAAAACACTTAAAACTGCCATCATCATCGCGACCATACTGACCAGCGGGGCCTTTCTTTCTGGTTTACTCCTCTCCAGATTTTCCGTGAGTCTTTTTACTTCTGACGCTGAACTCATCCAAATAGCCTCCAATGCACTGAGAATAGTGATATTCATGTTTCCGTTGGTTGGTTTTCAAATTGTCATCAGCAACTTTTTCCAGTCAATCGGGAAAGCTAAGATCTCAATTTTCCTGAGCCTGACACGACAATTTATATTCCTGGTTCCCGCCGTATTGATATTGCCTCCTTTTTTCGGACTCAACGGAGCTTGGGCTGCTTTTCCGGTAGCCGACGGATTTGCCGCAATTGTCGCAGCTATCACCCTTGTTCGTTTTAATAAAAACTTTAAACGGCTTTAAAACTCATATCCAGACTTTTGACCGAATGAGTCAGAGCCCCAACTGAGATATAGTCTACACCACAAGAAGCATAAGTACGTAAAGTATCAAAAGTGATTCCGCCTGATGATTCGGTTTCGTATTTTCCACCGATAATTTCGACGGCTTTTTTAGTATTTTCAGGCGTAAAATTATCCAGCATGATGCGGTCGACACCACCGACTGCCATCACCTGCGCCAGTTCGTCAAAATTTCTGACTTCAATTTCGATTTTGAGATCTTTACCTTTTTCTTTGAGGTATTCTTTTGCTCTGTTAATGGCATTGGCAATACCGCCGGCAAAATCTACATGGTTATCTTTCAGCAAGATCATGTCGTATAAACCAACCCGGTGATTCACACCACCGCCGATGCGCACCGCTTCTTTTTCGAGCAACCGGAGACCAGGTGTTGTCTTGCGGGTATCCAGCACCCTTGTGCGCGTACCTTCTAACGCTTTCACATACTGATTAGTTCGTGTAGCCACTCCGCTCATTCGCTGCATGATATTCAACATCAGCCGTTCGGTCTGAAGCAATGACTGTATTTTTCCTTCCACTACAAAAGCGATATCACCCGGCTTTACATGCGCACCATCCTGGATAAAAACGGTCATCTTTAAACCGGGATCGAAAGCATTAAAAATACGGCGGGCCACTTCCACTCCAGCCAGAATTCCTTCTTCTTTGATAATTAACTGAGATTTTCCTATCGCACTTTCAGGGATACAGGATAAGGTAGTATGATCCCCGTCACCGATATCTTCTGCAAACCACAGCGATATCAACTGTTCAAATTCATTAGTCATTGGATGATTCTATTCTTAATTGCTGAATTAACTGTCGTGTTGAAGTTTTCCTCACCAGTACATACACCCGGTAGGAAGCATTTCCGGCTTTCATCGTACAGATAGAAAATGCAGAAGTGTCTTTTGTTCCTTTATGCAAGACCTGAAAGGCGCTTACCTTATTTCTGCGGAAGAAATCATTGATGATGCCCGTTGCCTGTTGCTTGCTGAACACATCATTGCTGGCGCCAATGACCAGCTCCACATTGTCATTAAAATGAGCAGAAAGTGTTGCCGCATCTCCTCCCGCAAGCGCATCTAAAATACTTTCTGAAACTTCCTGTTGGGCGTTAACGACACCCAAAGAACACATTAACATTATAAATGATATCAGGGTTTTCATTGTTCTGTAATTTAAAAGTTCACAAAAACATGCCTTTACAGGCAGGATATCTCGTTAAAAAGTGCCATATTTGCACCTGATTAAAGGTGAAGTTCAGGGCAAAAATACATCAATTATTTAGTCAAAGCAAAACTTTTATTTTATTTTATGTATTTGCAGTTTAATTCAATGACGATTTGCGACTGATTTAAACCGGAAGGATATTAACAAATAGCAGACCATGAATCGTTAAAACCAATCATTATATGAAATTCATACTCCTGATGATAGGGAAAACCAACGGAACATCTTTACAAAAACTGATCGAAGATTATCAAGGGCGGGTACAACATTACCTGAATTTTGAAACAGTTACCATTCCTGAATTAAAAAATACAAAAAATTTATCAGTACAGGAACAGAAAGAAAAAGAAGCCGATCTGATATTAAAACAAATTGACAATCAGGATGATATTATATTACTGGATGAGAAAGGGAAACAATTTAGTTCGGTTGCCTTCGCTGGTTTTCTTGAAAAAAAACTGCATTCATCAGCAAAAAGAATGATTTTTGTTGTAGGTGGTCCGTTTGGATTTTCGCAGAGAATATACGACAGAGCCAACGGTATGATTTCCATGTCGCCGATGACTTTTTCGCATCAAATGATCCGGTTGATTTTCATAGAACAACTATACAGGGCTATGACGATCATCCGGGGTGAGAGCTATCATCACGAATAAGCTTATTTATATGAGGTTGAAAGGTAAATATAAAATACTTCCGGCAATATTCATCATTTGTTTACTGTCGGGTTTTCTGGTTGAGTATCTATACCATCAAACCCTTACTCAACCCTTTTCGGCTCAAAAATTCAACAATGCTCTGCATCATGCCATATCAAAATCCGACCGGCTAATCTCTTCTTCGGGGTTACCTGCGGCTTTGCATGAAGAATCCTTTCTTCAGAAACTGATTGACCAACAGGATCAAATAGCCTTTTATATTTTTGAAAACGAACAACTGACAGGGTGGAACACCAATCGTTTTGATGTAGAGTCGGAACATATCATTCAAGACGAACGATGGCATTATATCAAATTACCCAACGCATACGGCATTTATAAGTGGTATAAAGTTAAAGCAAATACGGCAATTGTTGCTTTTATTCCTGTCAGAATGAACTTTCCGTACGAAAACGATTACCTGCAAAATGATTTTCATCCACGTTTCGATATCAGTAAAAATGTAACCATTGTTGAAGAAACAAGTCCCGGAGCAGTCAGCGTCAGCACGAAGGAAGGCGATTACCTGTTTAGTCTGATACCCGCTCCAAACGACAGTAAAGCACTTCGGATTACTGGTTTTATCCTCTTCTGCATTTCATTTTTGTTGTTTATTTTTATCTATTTCAACATCAACCATTTCTTTCGGGTTAAAAAGATTACACAAAGTCAGTATATCGCAGTCACCCTGCTATCCGGACTTATCATATTAATATGCAGCTACATTGATTTCCCGGGTCTGTTCTTTTCCAACCAACTGTTTTCATCCAATCATTATGCTACCAATCAACTCATCAATTCTTTTACACATCTCTCAGCAATTGGTCTCTTTTTAGTAGCCGCCATTCTGGTTTATCATCTGAAGGTAAGCTTTTCATACAAGCGTTTGTGGTTAAAGAAATCAGTATTTTATCTTTATGTGCTATTCTACTTCGAAACGCTTAAAAGCATAGTTCTAAACTCAAACATCAGTTTTAATATAGCTATTCTGCGCGATATCCATTTTATCAACATCTGGGCGCAAACAATTATCTTTTTACTGGGAACCGGAATTTTCTTTTTCTTATTGATAATAAACAGCAAAGAAGATTTCAAAACAAAACCAGGAAAAGAGATAAGTATCGAACTGATGTATATTGCTGTTATTACAGTATTACACGCACTGATATTCAAGAATTTCACATGGTTGCTTGTCTTATTACTGATTACAATCCTGATTTTTGATTCAATCAGGCGCTTCTTCTTTAAAAACAAATTCACATTCAATACTTTTGGCCTTTTTATTTTTACAATCAGTATCATCTCTTTTTGGAGTTCCTATCATTTATCCGAATATAAAAAGCTGATTAAATATAAAATTCAGGCAGAGAATATTATGGTCAACGGCAATTCCGACAACGACCCGATTGCCGAACTCCTACTGGAAGAACTGGACAAAAATCTGCGGAAAGATGAGACGCTCAAGCAATTAATGCGGGATAAAACCGATACCGACTCAGTCAACAAACACATATATCAAAAACACTTATATGGATTCTGGAATAAGTACAACGTACAAATTTATCCCGTATCGGGTAATGCTCCGGAAACTGATTATTACGTTCGGTTTCTTGAATTTACGGGCAAAAGACTCAAAAACACCGGTTTTTACAGTTTGCCGGCCTCTCTATACGACATGAGTTTTATCGGTTTGGTTGATCTTGTTCTGGACGATCCGGAGATTCTCCATACAGAAAAAGAATTGCTGGTTTTTGAATTTCAACCGAAGCGGAATTTCAGAAGTTACAGTTTTCCTGATCTATTAATCAGCAAAGAGTCGGATGCATTCAAACAATCCAACATCTCAATTGCAAAATATGAGAAATCAAAATTAATTTACAGTGATCAGAAATTCGACTGGAATGAATCGGACATCATGTTCCACGGCCTGGATGACGGTTTCACCAAAATAAACGATAAGGATCGTGACTATTATGTATATACCAAGAACGACACTCGGATTATCATTACCGAGATTATTCGTACATCATCCCGCAATCTGATTTTTTATTCTCTGTTTATCATCCTGGCTTACCTGCTGATAGCCAGGGTTGTTTTCTGGTTATTCGGACTGTTGAAGAATAAAAGAACATATGCACTCGGACTGACATCCAAATTTCAACTGGTATTCATATCGCTGTTATTTGTGAGTTTTATCAGTATCCTTGTATTCTCCGTGAATTATATCAGAAGTAATTACCGGCAGGAACAAATCGCTGAACTTGAAAAGAAAAAACAATACATCCGGAACTCGCTCCAGGATTTGTATTACTGGACCGAAGATATTGCTACCGTTGATGAGCAAAGTCTGAATACCAACTTACAGGAACTCGCATACAGATACCAAACCGATATCAATATTTATGATAACGCCGGAAAACTGAGAGGAAGCTCTCAGTCGCTTATTTTCAGCAAAAACCTGATTAGCGGTTTGATGTCACCTGAAGTGTATTTTCCTGACCGTACCACGGAAAACCAATATGAGCAAATAGGTAAATTAGCTTACCTGGCTGCCTATTCAGACCTTATCAACGGTGACTACCTGCAAATCGGTTATATTTCCATTCCTCAATATTTCAGTCAGACCGAAATCAATGCAAAAATAGAGCAATTTTTAGGAGCCATCATCCAGATATACCTGATTATCATCATCCTTTCTATCATTCTGATCCTGATAGCAGGCCGGCAACTTGCGGAACCGTTGCATCAACTTGAAAGCAAGTTGAGATCCATGCGATTGGGGGGTAAAAATGAAAAAATCGAATACAAGTCGAAAGATGAAATCGGCCAATTGGTTGAACAATACAACCGTACCGTTGATGAATTAGAGAAAAGCGCCCAGCTTTTACTGACAGCCGAAAGAGAATCGGCATGGAGAACCATGGCAAGACAGGTCGCGCATGAAATCAACAATCCCCTGACCCCGATGAAACTGACCATACAACAATTGCAGCGGACAAAAAAAATAGATCCAGAGCAGTTTGACGGTTATTTTGAAAAGGCAGCTCACACGTTGGTGGAGCAAATCGACAATTTATCGCGCATTGCAGGTACTTTCTCACAATTTGCCCGTATGCCCGAAACAAAATTTACAGACGTAGACATTGCCGGGAAACTCGTTTCAGTCGTAAATCTGTTTCAACACAACTATGAAAACATCCGTATCAGTTATAGCGGACCTGAAAATGACATCATTGTATCCGGTGATCCCGAACAAATCATTCAGGTATTCAATAATATCCTGAAAAATGCCACGCAATCTATCAAAAAAGAAGTAAAAGGTAAAATTGATGTCACCCTGAAACTTCAGGAAGATACCGTTATTATTCGTTTTACTGATAACGGGACAGGTATTTCCGAAACCATCCGAAACGAAATTTTCAAGCCCAACTTCACAACAAAAAGTGCCGGTATGGGATTAGGATTAAGTATTTCAAAAAGTATCATCGAACACATGGGAGGTCATATTTCTTTTATCACGAAAGATAATGAAGGAACTACATTCGAAATCAGAGTAAATAAAAAAATCAAATAAATAAGGAAGTTGAAATATGAAAAGCAGAATTCTTTTTACATTGTTGATGATGATCACATTCACAACCAATGCAGATCAGTTTTTATACGACATCACGGATGGTAAGTTCAGACCGGAAAAGAGTCAAATTCCGGTATCCATGAATGACGGAGAACATTACACACTGATGGTTGACAGTCAAACTATTGTAAAATACAGTTACAAATCAGGAGCCGCCGTTGACACCTTGTTATCAATCAACAAAGTAAAAAATAAATTAATTGACTCTTTTTCGGGCTATATCTTAAGTCCGAAAGAAACCAAAATATTGGTTTACACGAATACAAAAAAGCGTTACCGGCGTTCTTTTACAGCCGATTACTACATTTACGACATCAAATACAGAGAGTTTGATCCCCTCTCATCCAAAACACCTCAGGAAGCTCCTGTTTTTTCGGCAGATGACCGGTACATAGCCTTTGCTCATGGTAATAACCTGCACATGAAAAAGGTTGACTTCAAAACAGACATCCAGATTACCAAAGACGGAGAAGCAGGTAAAATCAGTAATGGCATATCGGACTGGTTGTATGAAGAAGAGTTTGGAACAACGTATCATTACGATTGGTGCCCCGACAGTAAACTCCTTGCTTTCATCAAATTCGATGAAAGAGAAGTGAAAGAGTTTTCTTTTCAAACTTTCTTAAGCAAGGAAGAACCCGGATTCCTGCTTTATCCGGAAACAACCCGGTTTAAATATCCCAAAGCGGGAGAAAAGAACCCTAAAGCCATAGTATGTATTTACGATGATTTCAACAAAACTACACGTGTTGTCGATCTGAAACAGCAGAACGACTACTACATCCCCAGAATCAAATGGACCGGCAACGCGAGTCAATTGGCTGTTTTTTCGATGAACAGAAACCAAAACCGGTTGGACATGTATTTTGCAAATCCCAGGACCGGTATCGCACGTTTAATCACCAGGGAAGAAAGTAAAACATACATAGATTATCAAAATATCGATTTGTTGAGATTTCGTAAAGACAATACCGGTTTTTATGGTGTTAGCGACCGTGACGGCTACTTGCACATCTACCAGCATCGTATGGATGGCACCATCGCACGACAAATCACCAAAGGAGAATGGGACATAACTGATTTTTACGGAGTGGACGAACGCAGAAACATCGTATACTATCAAAGCGCTGAACTTTCACCCGTACAAAGAAATATTTTTTCAATCGATGCAAAAGGTAAAAAAATCTGCCTGACTGATGCAAAAGGTAAAAACAATGCCTGGTTCAGCTCCGGATTCAACTATTTCATTCATGAATTTTCCAGTGTAACTGAACCTGAAAAGTTAATAATCAGAAGCAATAACGGAGCAAGGATAAGAGACCTGCAAGACAACACTGCTCTTGCATCCGCCTTTCAATCACTTCATCTTAACAACAAAGAATTCTTTAACTTTACAACATCAGACAACATCAGATTATATGGTTGGATGCTCAAACCTTCCGGCTTCGACCCTGATAAAAAATATCCGGTTCTTATGATTCAGTATTCTGGTCCGGGTTCCCAGGAAGCTCTCAACGAATGGAGTATCGGATGGGAATACTACCTGTCTCAGAAAGGTTATCTGGTAGTATGTGTCGATGGTAGGGGAACTGCCTCAAGAGGAGCGACTTTCATGAAATCAACCTACAAACAACTGGGTGTGCTGGAAGCCAGAGACCAGACCGAAACTGCAAAATACCTGGGTGGTCTGAGCTATGTTGATAAAACCAGAATTGGCATCTGGGGCTGGAGTTACGGAGGCTCTGTGGTGTTATGGGCAATGAGTAGCGGCGAAAAAGTATTCAAAGCTGGCATATCTGTTGCACCCGTTACCGACTGGCGTTTTTACAATACTGCTTATACAGAAAGATTCATGCAAACTCCGGAAGAAAATTTTGCCGGATACGAACAAACATCAGCAGTAATGAAAGCAGGACAGCTGGAAGGAAAGCTACTGATTGTACATGGCACGGCCGACGACAATGTACACTATAATAACACCTTGATTTATACGGATAAACTGGTTGAAGCAGGCAAACAATTCGAAATGCATATTTATACAGACAAAAACCATAGTATAACCGGACAACAAACAAGACGTCATCTGTACACACGAATGAGTGATTTTATCCTCAGGGAACTATAAAATATGTTTTAGAACAGAATTAAACTACGTTATTTTTGTGGTTAAGCCATGGAAAAATTGTATTTTTGTGCGTTTTATAAAAAAATAATCAATTTATCCAAATAACTAATCAATCTATTAACAAAATGAGTACACAAAAGAAACAAGGCAGCAACGTCATTGCCATTATTGTGATGATATTCCTTTTCGGAATGATATCATTTGTAACAAATCTAGCATCTCCGATGGGAGATATTTTGAAGTTCCAGTTTAATGTTCCTAACTGGATGGGGACATTGGGAGTGTTTGCAAACTTCATTGCTTATGCTGTGATGGGTTATCCTTCGGGAAACTTACTTCAAAAGCTCGGTTATAAAAAAACCGCGCTGATAGCTATTGCTATAGGATTTGTCGGAGTTGGAATACAAACTCTTTCAGGAGCATTCGGAAGCTTTGGCATTTATTTATTAGGTGCTTTTGTTGCCGGTTTCTCAATGTGTCTGCTTAATACTGTGGTAAATCCGATGTTAAATACGCTTGGAGGCGGTGGAAACAAAGGAAATCAACTTATTCAAATCGGTGGTTCTTTCAACTCATTAAGTGGTACAGCTGTTATCGTACTAACGGGCATCCTGATTCCTGCAATCGCTGATGCCAAAATCAGTGATGTATTCCCATTGATGTATGCTGCCCTGGCCATTTTTGCATTTGCTTTTCTCGTGATTTCACGTACTTCCATTCCGGAAAAAACAAGAGAACAAAAACAGGCTTCTGCAGTAAAATCAGGCTACAGCGCTCTGTCGTTCCGTCACTTTGTATTGGGTGCTATTGGTATTTTTGTTTATGTAGGCGTTGAAGTTGGTGTTCCCAATGTACTGAATAAATGGTTGCAAAATCCAATCGGTGACGGTGGTGTTGGCATTGCAGAAGCTGTGGCCGGCTCTGTCGCTGCAACTTATTGGTTATTAATGCTTGTCGGTCGTTTGTTGGGTGCTGCCATCGGGAGCAAGGTTTCTGCAAAAGCCATGTTGGGAGTTGCTTCTGTTGTAGGTTTAACACTTACATTAGCTGCCATGTTCGCGCCTACTGATATCTTGGTTAACTTACCTGTTTTCAAAGGCGGATCTGAACTATTCGGCCTGGCAGAAGTACCTGTAAATGCTGCGTTATTAGTTTTGATTGGGCTTTGTACTTCCGTTATGTGGGGTGGTATTTTCAACCTTGCTGTTGAAGGCCTTGGAAAATATACTGAAAAAGCATCCGGAATTTTCATGGTACTCGTTTGTGGTGGCGGTATATTACCATTACTCCAAAATGCTATTGTTGACGGTACAAGCGACTACCTGGTTAGTTATTGGGTAATTGCAGCCGGCCTTGTATACCTGTTGTTCTATGCACTTGTAGGAAGTAAAAATGTAAACAAGGATATTCCTGTTGAATAAAAATTAATCATTTGTTTATTAATAAATTAATTTAAATAGATCAAACCATTATGGAGAAACCTTATGTTATAGGCATGGATATGGGCGGAACCAATACTGTTTTCGGTATTGTAGATGCCCGTGGAAATGTACTTTCAAAATCAGCAGTAAAAACAGGAACTCATCAGGATATCAACCTGTATATTAACGATATTTATGTTGAACTCAACAAATTGATTGAAGGTGCCGGAGGCATTTCAAAAATCAAAGGTATCGGTGTTGGCGCCCCAAACGGAAATTATTATACCGGGAATATCGAATTTGCACCCAACCTGAACTGGAAGGGAGTAATACCATTTTCAAATTTAATGTCTGAAAAATTCGGCATTCCAACCGTATTGACCAACGACGCAAATGCCGCTGCTATCGGAGAAATGACTTATGGTGCTGCACGCGGGATGAAAAACTTCATCATGATTACACTTGGAACCGGAGTGGGAAGCGGAATTGTTATCGATGGAAAGTTAGTTTACGGGCATGACGGTTTTGCCGGAGAGCTGGGACACACTTGTTCTGTACGCAACAATGGTCGTCAGTGCGCTTGCGGTAAAACAGGCTGTCTGGAAACTTATGCGTCAGCAAACGGAGTTGCACGTACAGCACGTGAAATTCTGGAAACAAGAAAAGATGACAGTTTACTGCGAAACATTCCTGCTGAATCGATTACATCGAAAGACGTGCATGATGCAGCTCTGCAGGGAGATCAGGTTGCATTGGAAATTTTTGAATATACAGGTAAGATATTAGGCGAAGCTTTGTCGGATTTTGTCGCGTTCAGTGCCCCTGAAGCTATCGTATTATTTGGTGGTTTGACAAAATCGGGTGATTACATCATGAAGCCGATTGTTGAGCACATGGAGAAAAATCTGCTTGCTATTTGGAAAGGTAAAGTCAAAGTGTTATTCTCTGATTTAAAAGAAGCCGATGCTGCTATCCTCGGGGCAAGCGCATTAGCCTGGGAGATTTAACTACAGGATTTATCAATAATTTTACAAGCCCGGAACATCATTTTGTATGCTTCCGGGCTTGTTTTTAAAAATAAATATTTACCTTTGCGCTGTTTTTGGAAAGTTGCCGGAGTGGTCGAACGGGCCGCACTCGAAATGCGGTGTACGGGTAACTGTACCGGGGGTTCGAATCCCTCACTCTCCGCTGAAACCGGCAGACCACGCCGGACAGTAACTGGACAAAAGCCTACAAGTCAATGATTTGTAGGCTTTTTTATTTGTTTTTTGTCCAGCATAAAAGACACTAAAAAGACCCCAAAAGACACAAATCTGTGCCTAAATCGTTACCGATTCCATACCGGACAAAAACGGTAACGATTTGTCCAAAAATGACCTCTCGCTGTCTCAATTTGTACAGTCTGTATATATCTCACAATTAATACATTAAATGTAGTTTTGTAACATTAAAAAGTGAGATTATGAAGAGTACATTCAAAGTCCTTTTCTACCTAAAAAAAGGGTCGGAAAAACGTAATGGAGAGGTAATAATTATGGCAAGAATTACCGTTGATGGAAAAATTTGCCAGTTTAGTACAAAACAAAGCATCCATCCTGATAATTGGAGTGTGAAAGCTGGTAAAGCGACCGGGAAATCTTGTGCGCAGCTTAATAAGTTGCTGGAAGATATAAAAGCTTCATTACATCAAATCTACCATGAACAGCAACGGCGTGAAAACTTCGTTACTGCCGAGCAAATCAAGAATGAATTTTTAGGGCATACGGAGAACCACGAAACGTTGCTGAATTTATTTCAGAAGCACAATGATGATGTGAAGCAGCTTATAGGTCTTTCTAAATCTGCATCTACCTATCAAAAGTATGAAGTAACCCGCAAGCATCTTGCGAGTTTCATCCAAGCTAAGTACAACCTTTCCGATATAGCTTTGAAGTCTATAAACAATATGTTTATCAATGATTTTGAAGTCTATCTTATGACAGTTGGCAGATGTAACCATAACACTACTGCCAAGTTTATGCAATTCTTCAAGCGTATTGTTTTGATTGCCCGCAATAATGGGTTGATTGTCGGCGACCCTTTTGCTAACTATAAAATACGCTTACAAAGAGTTGATAGAGGATACCTTACAGAAGATGAAATCAAGAAAATCCTTGAACTCAACCTTGTTTCCGAAAGGCTGGAACACGTTCGGGATTTATTTCTCTTTTCCTGTTTTTGCGGTTTGGCTTACATAGATGTAGCAGGGCTTAGAAAAGAGCATATCCGCAAGTCGTTTGACGGCAACCTATGGATTATGACTAAGCGAGTGAAAACCGGAATAGATGTAAATGTACCGTTACTGGACATTCCAAAAATGATTTTGGATAAGTATAAAGACAAACTACCTAACGGCAAAATACTTCCTGTAATCAGTAATCAAAAACTTAATTCTTATTTGAAGGAGATTGCCGACCTTGCCGGAATCAAGAAGAATTTTACGTTTCACCTTGCCCGCCATACCTTCGCCACCACAACGACACTGGGTAAAGGAGTTCCTATTGAAACCGTTTCTAAAATGCTGGGACATACCAATATTGAAACGACCCAAATCTACGCCCGCATTACTAATAACAAGATTAGTAGCGATATGAAAGGGCTTTCCGAACAATTTACGGGTATTGAAAAAATCTACAAAAAGGTTGCCGAATAGTTACCTATTGAGAAATGGTAATAAATGGGTAACGATTTTCACTCTAAAACATTCAAATACAAAAATATATGGAACTACAAATCATTCAAAACAAAATCTTTGAAGTCCGGGGATACAGGGTAATGCTGGACTTCGATTTAGCAGAGTTATATAATGTAAAGACAAAGGTTCTCAAACAGGCTGTTAAACGTAATATTCAGCGATTCCCTTCTGACTTTATGTTTGAACTGGATAAAGAGGAATTTCACCAACTGGTCACAAATTGTGACCAGTTCCCCGAAAGCCTAAAACATAGTTCTGTCAGCCCAATGGTTTTCACGGAACAGGGTGTAGCAATGCTTTCTACGGTATTGAGAAGTCAAACAGCGATAGATGTTAATATCTCTATTATGCGGGCATTTGTCCTGATGCGACAAATGGTTATCGGATATGATGAACTTCTTAAACGTATCGAGGAACTGGAAGAAAGTACAGATGCTCAATTCAGTGAAATATACCAAGCTTTAACCCAGTTATTAAGTAAACCTGACCCCAAACCAAGAAAACCCATAGGATACAGAATACCTGATGAAGAAGAATAACTTATCACAAATTGTGATAATCTAATGATGGCGAGCTTTGTTAGTTCGCCATTTTTTTAATCATCTAAAAGTTCATTAAGCGTTTGACTTTCCACTTCATTTGATACTTCTCTATCTGAAATATAACTATCATCCCTAATTTTTTCTAATGAAATACCTCGAAATCCTCTTTTGGGAATATGAATTAGATAGGGAAAAGACATGCGAACTTCATGTTCATAAGCGAAATCAACATCAAAATCATAATCTGTGGTGAGTTTTTCTAACTCTTCATTAGTCGGAGCAACAATAATAATATCGTTGTGATAATCTTTGAAGTCAAACTCATTACCTTCTATACGCCATTCCCTTAGCCAGCTAAAATCATATGATTCCGGTTGTAGATTTAAACATCTCCATTTTAACTCCTGTGGGATTTTTTCATTCTCTTCTTCTGTCCCATAAATAACAGGTCTTGCACCAATATTAAAAAGGAAATCTCTATTAAATCCAATACCATAAGGGGCATACATAGGGTCTGGATATTGATTCATATAATCAAACATCCGTAATGAGGTAGCTAAGGGGGCTTCTGTAAAACAGATATATCCTTTTTCTGATTTCAATTTTTTCTCATCAATTATTGATAAAAGAATTTCAAACGCTTCTCTTCCTTTTGTATAATGAAATAAGAAAGGGGATAAATCGTCTCTCTGTTCTCTAATTTTCTTAGATGGATTTGCCATTTTATACTCTATGATATTTCTGCAAATATATCATTTTTAAGCATATAATGATGTAATATAATGCTTTTTTTCCAGCTTCTTTAACCGTAAACCACTCCCATAGGCAGTCATTCCATCGGGGCGGTTATTCCTTTCCATTTCTATATGCAAAAGTATTTACGACTTCTTAACGTCTTTGAAAGTTCAAGCCCTAAAGGGTTTGATGCAAAAATCTTCCTGCTGTGCTTCGCCCAGAGAGTATTTTTCCACAAAAACTTGCAAAGACTAAAGCCTACACTTTCCGGCATATATGAAACGAAAACGACCGACCCAACGGAAAGACGCATATAAAAAAAGTCGGATTTACGAGAAGCAGGAAAAAAAGGTTATGAAACTCAACTCCCTCACCTCAAGAATCCGCATATATCTAAAAAATCAGAAGTTATGGAAGCAACAAGTTTAAGCGAAGCAAGGATTTATGTAGGTACATATGCAAAGTATAACGATGGCTCAATCGAGGGCAAGTGGTTTGACCTTTCCGACTTTTCGGACAAAGACGAGTTTTACGAAGCCTGTGCAGAACTCCATGCAGACGAAGAAGACCCGGAATATATGTTTCAGGACTGGGAAAATATACCGGATGAATTAATCGGCGAAAGTTGGTTATCAGAAAATTTCTTCGACATCCGGGATGCAATGGATGATTTAAGTGAAGACGAGCAAGAAGCATTTTTAGTGTGGTGTAATCACGGTTCGCACGACCTATCGACCGATGATACAAACGACCTTATTTCTTCTTTCAGTGACGATTTTCAAGGCAAATACAACGATGAAGAAGATTACGCCTATGAAATTGTAGAAGAGTGCTACGAACTGCCGGAGTTCGCAAAAACATACTTCGATTACGAAAAGTTTGCCCGTGATTTGTTCATGGGTGATTACTGGTTTGAAGATGGTTTTGTTTTCCGGGCTTCCTGATTGTTCACCGGGCGGGGAAACCCGCCCACAAAACAAATTATAATGAAAGCAAGCGGTTTATTCAGGTTATTGTTCCGGGTGGGTTTACTGGCTTTAGTAATTTATTTTCTGTGTACTTCGGCGGGTATATGGGCGGTATTGATAATA
>JAEWUM010000002.1 GCA_023459355.1 Bacteroidota bacterium
AGCCCCAAATAACGACAACATAAACCCAAAAAAACAACTTCAAATCTTAACAAATGGCTCACTTTAAACCGGAACGGTGGCTCAGTTTGATTCGGAATGAGTGGCTCAGTTTAGTCCGGAATATTCAATCAGTTTAACAGGGGTAATATCAAAGCTTTGTCCCCATAATTCGTATGTGTAGAGCACCGGTAGATTGGTAATGCGTATCAGTGTCCACGCCCCGGCAAAAGAAGCGATGATAGCCGGAATACCAAAACGAAGCAGCACCGTTTTGTCCGTGTTTTTACCAACTAATGCCATTTTAAAGACATTATTGGAGAAATGTACCACGCCTGTAAGCGCGATGGCTACATCAATCGGAAAGAAAATGGCAAATACCGGCGCTAAGATGGTTCCGAGTCCGAAACCTGAGAAGAATGTCAAAATGGCGGTCAGAAAAGCCGCGAAACTAATGATTACAATTTCCATGAGCAATTCATTGTTTATAAGAATAACAAGATAAAAGCTCAATTGTTGATTTGTAACATGAACTTCATAACTATCCTTTCACTATCTATCCTCTTTAGTTTATCAAGCATTTTCCCGGCGTCTGTGTAGTCTTGCGACTGGCGTCCGGTGTCTGGCGACTTTACTCCCGATACCTGTACGCCGCCTTCCTTAACTTATCCATAATCGCGATGCCGATGCCGGTTTCCGGAACAGTTTCCGCCAGGATATATTCCACATCCGATTCCTCAAGTCGGTGAATGGCTGCAAACAGGTTGACGGCACAGGTTCTCAGTTCTTTGTCGTGAGCCAGCAATTCCACAACTTGATAGTTTGCGGTGTTTTCGCCGGAGAAGGAGAGGAGACCGGCTTTAGTAATGTCGATACCGGCAGGCAGGTTTTCATCCATCAGATAGATGGGCTTTTCCGGACTGTAATGTGACTTGAGCATACCCGGACTTACAATATTGGTTTTATCCCGCTCAGGCACCTCGTAAAAAGGAATAATAGCTTCAATTTCTTCCCGGGTTATAACTCCGTGTCGCAGAATTTCAAAACCTTTTTCATTCACTGAAATGATGGTCGATTCAATCCCGACCTGCGCTTCGCCTCCATCAAGCAGAAAGTCAACATCGGGCAGTTGTTTGCTAACGTGTTTTGCCTGTGTCGGACTCAATTGACCGAATTTATTAGCACTCGGAGCTGCAATCGGGCAACCAGACTGCCGTATCAGTTCCAGTGCAACCGGATGATTTGGCATGCGAATACCTACGGTTGCGAGACCGGAAGTCACGATATCAGGAACCAACTTACTTTTGGGCAGGATGATGGTCAGCGGTCCCGGCCAAAAACGTGCCGCCAATTTATTCACCCGTTCATCCTCCGTAGCGGTTAATTTACTTATATCTTCCAATGAAGCGATGTGCACAATCAACGGGTCGAAAGTAGGTCTTTCCTTTAATTCGAAAATGCGGGCAACAGCATGCGGGTTCAGGGCATTGGCACCCAGACCGTATACTGTTTCTGTGGGAAAGGCCACTAACTTTCCTTCTTTGATATGTTGGGCCGCGATGTGAATTTGTTCGGTAGTTGTCATGTGGTGTAAAATATTCGCGTGCAAAAGTACTAATAAAAGTGACAACATGCAATTTATCTGTATGTTGTCACTCTTAAGCTGATGTGTAATAGTTGCTATTCCTTTACAATATTGATGTGTTTTACCTGCTCTCCCGAAATTACCTTTAAGACATATACTCCGGTAAGCAACTCCGAAACATCCAGCTCATGCTCGTTTTTGTACAGTTTGACTGATAAGATATATCTTCCTGTTAGATCATACAATACCGCGAGATTGTTTGTCCCGTGCAAATCAGCAGAACGAATGTGTAGTTTATCTTTTACCGGGTTAGGATAACAGCTTAGATCCTCTAAGGAATTTGCTTCAAAGCCGGTGTCATCTTCTTTCCTTACCGAAAATTCCAGTTTCTCTCCTTTGCCGCAAGCGTTGATGCCATACACGCTGACAATACCGTTTCTAAAACCTGCATCCAATGTTACCTGAATCATATTGTCATTGCTGTTGCCATATAAACCTTCGGGCAGTATCCAAACATACTCACTTATTTCGGGCATTTGCGGGACAAAAAACGAAGCGGTTGTGGCATACTGATGTATAAGTGTATCACCCCATACCGTAAAGGGGGTTGGTGGTTTGTCTTTGTAAAAGATATTCCCGTAAGCTTCTGGATTCACCACCGGGTTGCCTTCATTCATCCGGATGTTTTGTAAATGAACGATGGAGATAATTGGGGATGCTTCAGGCTGTTTCAATTGAAAATCAAAATACACCATACTGCCTGTTTGCGTTATGGCATTGGCGCCTGATGAGGCATACAATATCCTGTTTTGCTGTACATTAGTGGTATGCATCCAACCCTGGCACACCGTGTTTTCGTATGATAAACCGTTAAATTGCAGTCGTGTCGTGTCAAATTCAACCGTCATTTCCATTGATATAACAGGGTCAGCATCCGGAACTTTCTGTATGATAACCGGATATCGTATGACCATTTCCCCTACACAAAAGTTTGTATCCGCAAGTGCAACCCGTGTGTCAATCAGGTTAAAATACGAATTTCCTGACGATCCTGTTGAGTCGGTTACTGCTACCAGAACTTTTCCTCCTTTTGTTGCTTTGAGCATGCCAGTTTCAGATATGGTTGCAAGAGCAGTGTTGTTGACTGTCCAACTGAGTGGGTTGGTATATCCATAACCAACCTGTAATTGAATAGAGTCGCCGGCCAATAGTTCAACCTGATCAGGATAAATATAAAGCCGGTCAAATTGCTGAACAGAGAAATACCCGTTTTCTACTGATGGCAGGATGTTTTCGTTGAATATAACATCTGTAAACTCAACGGAGGTGTTTTGCCACCCGGTGTTTTTTACCATAAACTTCAGTATGAGCAGTAAACCGGATCCCGTAATTGTCTGAGCGCTTGCAAATGAAACATTCAGACCGTTCTGATAGCTGTTGACCACCACGCTTTTATTCGCAAGCAGGGTTTCTACTGAGTTGTATTCAACCCACTCTAACACATCAGAATTGAAATACAGACTGAAGCTTCCAGAACTGATGTTGCTTTCCGTCAGGTCGGTGACATGAACCGGAATTTCTAAGTATTTGCCCGCCCATTGTTTCAATTGCCCGGGTATCATCAGCTTAAAAGGTCTGATGATGAAATTACTCACAGAGTCTTTAATTCCCCGTGCGTCCTCCACTTTTAGAGTGACCTTGCCGGTTGCTTTTGCCTGTAACATTCCGTTTGCCGAAATGGACGCTATGTTGGTATCTGAAACCGACCATGTGTAAGGCTCTTCTCCTCCCCAAACCCATAGTTGCAGACTGTCGCCCTTTGCCATGCTGTTGTATTCGGAATACAAAGTTATGGAGGGTGCTGCCGTAATACCAATCCAGGCATTATTTAGCAATAAAGAGGGTAAACCTTCATTCATATAATTATTTGCTTTTCCGGTGAAATTCAGATAACATCCACCGGTTTGTAATATCCTGAACCTGATGAGGATGAATATACCTTTTCCGGATACGTAACTTGTTCCGGCGGCCCCGATGGTGACTTTACCCGGAAGGGTATTGTTCACCAAGGCTTCGCCGAGAGGTTGACTAACCGTTCCATTGGTTACCACACCAAGGACCTCCATAAGCTGTGCATCGAATTCCAGTTGTAGCCGATAGGCCGATACCTGATAGGTGTCCAGCTCTTCGTTTACATAAACCGGTAATTCAACCACTGATCCTTTTACGAAAGTGGTGTCGTGAACCCACAGGGAAACGGTTTGTGATACTATCCGTAAACATGAGAAAATCATCAGGATTATGCCTGTTATGAAGTGATTTTTCATGGTCGTATATTTTATTTGCGTATCTGTACTTTATGTGTATAACTGTTATCGTCAGTCCTCATCTTCAGGATGTATGTTCCATTTTTCAGGTTGTCACTCCTGATTTGCAGGTTGTGGTTGCCGGCCGGTAGTGTTGTGCTGAGCAGATTTTTTACCTTTTGCCCAGTCAGGTTGTACAAACTGAGTTCGACATAAGATTCTTTGTCAGTTGTATATATCAATAAACCGGTATTTACAACAGGATTAGGATACAGACTGTGGATGCCGGTTGCATGTAAATCGACATCGTTTGTGCCTGATTTTATACGTGTTATGGTAATAATACCACTCTGTGCCATAGCCAGATAGTCTTGTTCGTCGAGTTGGAATTTAGCAAAACTAACCTGACTGACCGTTGACGTTTCTGGAATGATATCGAAAAGCAGTGATACAGGCGTCAAACTACCTTCAAATCCGTTTGAAGAGGCTATGCCTATGGTTGCTTTACCAAGCAAATTATCAAAATTACTTTCGATAGCTACATTATTTATTTTTTGCCCGATATTTTTCAACCGCAGATGAGCAGGATTGTAACGAATTTCTATGTCGGAACTCAGTTTTTTTGTTGGGACGTACATCGTTACAGGCATTTCCATTTCGCTTTCATTTTCCTGAATATTCATACTCTCAGCAGCTATAGACGGCTGACCTCCGGCTCCGGAATTTGCTCTCTTGACTTTATGTGCCGGGAATGTGCTTTCCAGTCCGACGACATGTTGTAAAACCAATGAAGCATCCAGTGCTGAAATCTCTCCGTTATAACTTACATCGGCCACCTGTTGCTGAGATTCATTCAACATAAGCAATTCCACCGTATGTTTCAGGATAAGGGAAGCATCGTAAGCCTGAATCAGACCGTTCAGACTGACATCACCCATAGCCGGATTAATAGCTCCCAGATTTTTCCATGGGACGTAATTTACTCCGGAAGTGATCAATTCCTGTTCGTTTTCATTCTGAGCTTCATTATCCGTTACGATTGGTCCGTTGTTGTTTCCCCACCAGCAATCGGTTGCGTTCACATTGAATGATTTGTCGGCATTTTTAATGCCATAATATATATTACTGCTGAAATCAGTATTATTAATCAGTGGGTTGGAAGCTCCTTGCAAATAGATGCCATAATTGTTATTGCTGAAGTTACTGTTGCGGATTGTCGGAGAACTGCTGTATGTGGAAATCCCTTTATCGGCAAACCGGATGTAGCAGTTTTTTAATTCACATAGCGGATCCAGTGATAAATCGGCAAAACGGATTCCTCCCCAACGAATTTGGCCTCCATGGCCGTCGGCATTGGAGTCGCCTCCGTAGAAATCATCGGTTATACTCGTGAAAACAATGATGGAGTCGGGAGTGCTTCCACCGATGGCTTTCAGGCCGCGGTTTACATATAAACCACTTTCCTGCCACCAATATTGCTCGCCAAACTTACAGATCACACCCGGGTTTATTTCCAATGAGGCGCTGGTTCCGATTTCATACCGTTCAAAGTAATAAGGGATATTGTTTTTACCTCCAAAATCTCTTTTCGGAAGTGTAATATCCTGTGTCAGTATTTCATCTCTTACCTTGATGACTTTGTAGGTTGTCCCGGAAATAATATTATCTTTCGTTGAAGCGGGATACGCAACCAACGAGATTTGTATCGGAAAGTACCTCAGGTTATGGAAAACACAACTGTCGATTACAGGCATGGAAACGCCAGACATGTCCACTCCAAACTTTAGTTTTTCAAATGAGCTGTTTTTGATTAGGGGTGATGCACTTAAATTGCTGATTCCTTTTTCGCCGTAATGGAATTTTGCATGATGAATCAAACTGAGGTCATCACTTACATCGCTGAAATGAATCCAGGTTCCGCTCCAATCATTTGCATTTTCCTGAGGCATCGTGGCCGAACCATTCAACTCGGTGTCAAACGGATTTCCGAATCGGTCATCGGTCAGGTGGGTGAATACAACCGGTTTTTCTGCACTTCCCTGAATATTCAACCTGCCGTTTACTGTGAAAGCGTTTGCCATCATGTAGGATGGACTGTAATAATATCCTCCGGAAGTAATATTCTCTCTTGATTTGAATACAACTCCTTCTGGAATGGTAATCGTTGTGCCGGTGTTGATGGTCGACGGGCCTTCGGTCAGATAGGTAATGTTGTCGTATCCGCCGAAACTCCGGATGGGAATGGTATCCGAAAGTGAATAAGTTTCAGGGATAACAGCCAGTGCCATGAATCCGACGTTGAGTGCCGAGCAGTTGTTAAATTCAGGCTCGGAGAACATGCTCAGTTCCACCGGACTGTAACTCAGGTTGTAGAACTGACAGTTGTTGAATACCGGATTGGAATTGCCAATGACAGTCGTTCCAAAGTAACTGCACAACTGAATGGTTGTATTGTTGATAGTCGCGTGGGCGTTTTCTACCCGGATACCGGTATCGCAATACCTGATTTCGCAGTGGTCAAGCACGTTGACCGTGTCGCTAACCTGGGTGTTATTCCTGAAATATATACCGGAAGGAGGGAATATCCAATATCCATACCAGTGCATTTGTCCGCCTCCCCAATTGCCCTTTTCAGGCGCATCGGCATTCCCGTTGTTGTTGGAATCTCCCCCTTTCGAATCATCTTTGAATGATGTGAGGTAAATTTTCTGTTCAGGTGTTCCTTTTGCAATCAGGTTGCCTTCAGAAAGTATATAGGAATTCGAAGTCCTGAACTTAATGACTACACCGGGATTGATGGTTAACTTTCCACTGCTGTTTATTTTCAGATTATCAATAATATAGGCAATATTCTGAATCCCCGCGATATTTCTTGAAGCAAGAACTGCATTGCCATTTAACTCCCTGTCGATGATTTTCAGTGCATTACTGAAATTTGAAATAAATTGCATGTTCGTGAATGAGGGGTTGGCAGTAAGCGACAAGGCTATCGGGTCGGAATTTGAATTTTGTATGGTGACGCCATCGAATACCGGATTGGCATTCCCATTGCATAACACACCATAGCTTTTTGAGTTAATTAAAACCGAGTTGTTTACACTTCCGCCGGAATTTTCGAAATGTAACATGCCTTGTTCATCTTCACCTCCGAATTTCAGCTGGGTATAATTAAGCGTGTTGAATGCATCATCGGCTTCAGATAAATACTTGATGTAACTCCAGTTTCCGGGTTGGGGACTACTCCCATTACCATCACCGTTGGTATCAAGCGGATTTCCCACGTTGTCATCTTTTACCGATGTGATGATGACATTGTTATCTGCTGCTCCGTTAGCTTTCAGACCACCTTTCACAAATATATGCTGACCATACATGCCGTAACTGAAATTTCCGTAATAATTATCACTCCCTGCAACTTTAATCACGACGCCGGGGTCAATATTAATATAGGAACCTTCGTTTATAACCATGTCATTCAGCAAGATATAACTGATATTGTTGAATCCTGCCATATTCCGCTGCTGGATGGTACCGTTCAGACAAACATTGCCGCCGATGAGCCCGATTGCCCGCCAACCCACATTGGTAAACTGTATGTTACTCATGCTTGGAGTCGATGTTCCCGAGATGTTTACAGGTGTGTAGGTGATGTTAATCATCTGACAATTATCAATCTGAGGATTGGCAGCCCTATAACAGGATATGGCATGGTGCAGGTCTTTGAATTCACAATTGGTAATCACCGAACCGGCATCGATAATCGCGATGGCCGAATAGTTGGCATTATCGTGCTGATTGCAGTTAGGATAGGAGAAGTTGTTGATTTCAGCATATTTAAACCGGCAATAGTTCAATAAACCACTACTGCCCGGTTGAAAAATAATACCACCCCAGTCGTTGATAACAGGAGAAGTCATGGTGCCATCTTTGTTACAATCGGCAGGATATCCATAGTTATCGTCACGGGCAGAAGTAAAGTTAATCATTTCTCCTGCAGTGGCATCTGCAATCAGGTTTCCGTACACGATGATGCGTTTATCCCAACCACCATCATGCCTGAATGATTTGAGTGTAATTCCCTTGTTGATGGTTAATGTAACGTTTTCAGGAACAATAATTTCATTCAGCAAATAGTAAGTGATGTTCGGGACATCGGTAAATGAACGCACTTTAAGAGTTCCGTTGGCCGACATGTGTCCGCCGATGATACCAATCGCGTCATAAGCATTATCAGAAAATGAAAGAACGTTATTGGTCAGTACCGGATCGGCCTCAAACGACATGGCAAGCGGAGTCATGCTACTCGAACCGATGGTGGTATTTGAAATAACCGGTTTGGATACGCCGGAAAGGTATATGCCATAATAATTGTTGGCAAACGAACAGGAATCAATGGTTGGTGAAGCATGGTAGGTGTTGACTCCACCCCTGTAATCACGTCCACCATAGCGGATGATACAATTTTGTAATAAATTTTCTGTATCCACACTTTCATTTTCGAAGTTGATTCCATACCAGCTACCAGTCTCAGGAGCAGTGATAGTCCCATCCCCGTTGGTGTCACCCTTTGCATTGTCGTCGCGGAGTGAAGTGAAGATGATATTTTCAGTTTCAGTTCCATCAGCAATCAGAACCCCTTTTATATTCAGGGAAACATAATCGTTGAATTTGAGTACGTTGCCGGAGTTGACATTTAGTTTACCGGTTTCATTGATGTTAAAATATCCCATGAAAAGATAGGGGTATTGAATCAAAGGCAGGTTCAGGGTGTCATACAATTCACTGAAACCTATATATACAGCTTTATAGGTGTTAAATTCCAGGTTGCTGTTACCGGTCAGAGCAAAATCAATAGTGCTTTTAAATTCAACCGGATAGTAAGTGTCTCTGATGTCGATGTCAGTCAGACTGATATGCGTATGATCACCGGTAATACCATTTCGGAAATGCCGGATAGCTGAGCCGGATACGGTTACTGATTCCGAAGTATCAGCATAAATTCCGGAATGGTAAGAAAAAGAATATTCAGATGAAGTTTGAATAATGCCCCCCGTTAGTTGCAGTAATCCTGCTTGTGTTACAACAATACCGTGAGAGTTACTTTCAGAAAAACTGGTGTTGGTAGCGTTCAACTGACCTCTGACCACCACACATTCATGATAGAATTTTACCTCGCAATCGGTTAAATTTACGGTTGCAGCATGTAAGTCGTTCCCCGTAATAATTCCGTTCCAACTACCGGGTTCCGGGGTAGCAGCGTTTGAAGTAAAAACAGCGCCTTGTGCCTGCAATGTGCCAAGCACCTGTAGTGAAGCATAATTTCCGAATTTCAGCTCCACACCTTGTTCGACAGTCAGCGTAGCCCCCTGATTAACAATAAGTCCGTAAGGAACCAGGTAGGGACTACCTGCTAAGTTTAGTGTGGAATCAGAGTTGATTTCTCCGGAAATTTCAGTTTGAGCGGACAATGAGAAAGAAAAAGCTAAGATGCTTAAAAAGAACAGACACGTTCTTTTAGGAAAAAAGAAAGTACTTGTTTCCATGTGATTTATTAAATTTAAAGGTTGGAAGTTTACGTTTAAACCACTCAGATAAAATAACAATTCAGGATGGAAAAAGTTATCGTAAATCAAAAAAATAATGTACTTTTGCAGCTCAAATCTTAAAGCATTTTATATGAAACCAACTTTATTTGTGTTAGCGGCGGGAATGGGTAGTCGTTATGGCGGTCTTAAACAATTAGACGGACTGGGTCCGAACGGTGAAACCATCATGGATTATTCCATTTATGATGCTATTAAAGCCGGCTTCGGAAAACTGGTATTTGTTATTCGCGAGAGTTTTGAAAAGGATTTCAGAGAAATCGTGGTAAACAAATTCAAAAATCTGATTGATGTTGAAATCGTATTTCAGGATATAAGCAATGTGCCGGAAGGCTTTGTATATAATCCGGAACGAGAAAAGCCATGGGGAACCAATCACGCTGTGCTGATGGGTAAAGATGTGATTAAAGAACCTTTTGCCGTTATCAACGCCGATGATTTTTACGGTCAGGAATCCTTTCAGGTGTTAGCTGACTTCCTGCGTAGCGTAAATGGCAAGCAAAATGAATACTGTATGATTGGTTACCGTGTAGGTAACACCTTGTCTGAGAGTGGTTCGGTAAGTCGCGGCGTATGTGTAGTGGATGAAAACGGTAATCTGAAAAATGTGGTTGAACGTACCCATATCGAAGAGAAATCGGGTGCAATCATTTATGTGGATGAAAAAGGAGAAGAAGTCTCTATTCCTGCCAGTACACCGGTATCAATGAATATGTGGGGTTTCACACCGGATTATTTTGATTATTCATGGGAATATTTCAAACATTTCTTAGTAGAAAAAGGACAGGAACTGAAATCAGAATTTTATATTCCTTTGGCGGTTAATGAGTTAATTGTAACCGGAAAAGCAAGTTGTAAAGTGTTGGACACTCCTTCAAAATGGTTTGGGGTTACGTATGCAGAAGACCGTCCGCAGGTTGTATTGAAAATTAATGAATTGGTGCGCAAGGGTGTTTACCCGGCACAATTGTTTAAATAATAAGTGTCATGTCAAAAGTATTAGTTACAGGTGGAACTGGTTACATTGGTTCCCATACCGTTGTTGAGTTGATCAATGAAGGTTTTGAGGTTGTTATCGTTGATAACCTGTCGAATTCCAATGTGGAAGTCCTTAATGGTATTGAAAAGATAACCGGTGTTCGTCCGGCTTTTGAAAATATTGATTGTGTTGATTATGTGGCCATGGACAACATGATGGATAAATATGGAAAAATAGACGCCATTATTCATTTTGCAGCCAGTAAGGCAGTCGGTGAATCAGTTGAAAAGCCATTGCTTTATTATCGTAACAACCTGGTTTCGTTGATCAATCTCTTACAATTGATGCCGGTACACAAAATTAAAAACTTTGTTTTTTCATCTTCCTGTACCGTTTATGGTCAGCCCGATATTCTGCCGGTAACCGAAGGAGCCCCCATCAAACCAGCACTGTCACCTTATGGCAATACCAAACAAATTGGAGAGGAAATCATCCGGGATACAATATATGCCAATCCGAACAGCTATCAAAGCATCGTGTTGAGATACTTCAACCCAATCGGGGCGCATGCCTCTGCTGAAATCGGGGAGTTGCCTAATGGTGTTCCCAATAACTTGTTGCCATTTGTAACACAGACAGCGATAGGACTTCGCAAACAATTACAGGTTTTCGGTAATGATTATGATACACCCGATGGTTCCTGCATCCGTGACTACATCCACGTAGTCGATCTGGCCAAAGCGCATGTGATTGCAGTAAAACGCATGCTCGATGGAAAATCCGGAGACAGTCTGGAAACTTTCAACTTAGGTACCGGTCGCGGACTCTCTGTACTGGAAATCATCAAAACATTTGAAGAAGTAAATCAGGTTAAAGTTCCTTATAAAATTGTTAGCAGAAGGGAAGGCGATATTGAAAAGGTATGGGCCGATCCGACTTATGCAAACGAAGTGCTGGGCTGGAAAGCAATGGAAACAGTGGAAGAAACTCTTCGCAGTGCCTGGGCTTGGGAATTAAATCTGGCAAATCGTAAAAACTAAATCATTTAACAGGATGAGTACATTATATCCGTTAAAATTCACTCCGATTTTAAAAGATAAAATCTGGGGTGGCTCAAAACTCAACAAGCTGTTTAATAAACCTTCCGATACAGGTAAGTTGGGTGAAAGCTGGGAGTTATCAGGCTATGATGGAGATGTTTCTGTTGTTAACAACGGAAATCTGGCCGGGAAAAATTTGAAAGATCTCATAGACAAGTATAAAGGTGATTTGGTGGGAAATCAGGTTTACGAGCGTTTTGGGGATGTTTTTCCCTTGTTGTTCAAACTGATTGACGCCAATGATAACCTGTCGATACAGGTACATCCCGGTGATGAGGTAGCCATGGAACGCCACAATTCATTTGGTAAAACTGAAATGTGGTATATCATGGACGCTGAACCGGATGGAGAATTAATTATCGGGTTCAAAAAGGATTGTACCAAAGAAGCTTATTTGAAAGCGTTGGAGGGGGGAGACCTGGAAGGACTGCTTCAAAGCATTAAGGTAACAAAAGGCGATGTTTTGTTTATACCGGCCGGATTGGTCCATGCAATCGGAAAAGGGGTTGTGCTGGCTGAAATTCAACAAACCAGTGATATTACCTACCGTATTTATGACTATAAACGTGTGGATGATAATGGCAAAGAACGTGACCTGCATACGCAGGAGGCGTTGGATGTTATCGACTTTTCTGCATCCAGTGATCCCAAAACGGTTTACACCCGGAATATCAACGAACTGGCTACCCTGGTAAGTTGTGAGTATTTTACGACCAACATCATTCGTTTCAACGAGCAATTCAATCGTTGTTACGGCAAGGTTGACTCGTTTGTGGCGTATATGTGTATGGAAGGTAGTTTTGATATCATCAGCAACGGAACAAAGACATCGGTTACCAAAGGAGAGACTGTGCTGATTCCGGCCAATGTACACGAGGTGAAACTGAAACCGCAGGAAGAAGTAACTTTACTTGAAGTTTATGTGAGTTGACAGGCTTTTTTATACTAAAAATAATTACAACCGTATACATGGATTGAGTTCCCTGATTACGGTTGTTTTCTTTTCAGATAATCGTCAATAAACTGTTGAAAAACAATAACATCTTCAAATCCGGAACCGGTTTTGATCCAGTTCTTCAAAACGGTTTCGAAGAAGTTTTCCTTTTTAAACATATTGGTGCTGGCTACGTTATTTACTGCAATGTGACAGTACAGTTGGTTGATTTTCAGATAACCAAACACATATTCTTCTATAAGCTGTAATGCTGCCGTAGCAAATCCCTTTCCCTGAAACTCAGGCGCAACAAATAGCCCCAATGCAATCCGGCTGTGGTGGATGTCGAAATCAAACAAATCGACGGTGCCTACTGTCTTTCCGGTTGATTTGTCGACCATCATCAAGCGAAGTTGCCCTGACTCGTACAGGTTGGTGTTGGTCTGACTGATATATTCCTTCAATGCAAACTTAGAATAGGGCTGCCGGGTATTTCCGGTTTCCCAGAACACGGGCATATTTTCCCAAACATAAAGTACTTCTAAGTCTTCAGGTTCCGGCGCACGTAACTTCAATAGTTTGTTTTCTAATAACATATCATCCAAAAATAGATTTCAGAAAACCTTTTTTCTTTCCGCTTCCTCTATTCGTAAACTCGTTGTTGTTATAGGGAGAGAAGAAGGATTCAATGTTGAAATGCTGTCCCGATGCAATCATGTTGTAAATTACTCCCCAATCGGGTAAGCCACCCAGGTTTCTGTCGTCGATAAACAAATCGGCTTTCAGTTTACGCGGTTCCCGGTGTTCTGGTTTTTCTTCCGGATAATTGCTGTTTACGGCGTAAAATTCAAGTCCCCTTTTACGACAATATTCAACAGCTTCGTCTAATTCTTTGCCTTCACGTACAGTCCAAAGAATCAGCTGAAGCTGAAAATCTTCCTGTAACTTTTTCAGTGTTGCAATCGCAAACGGAATTTCTTTTCCAATATTGGGATATTCGTGTGTCACGATGGTCCCGTCAAAATCTACGGCTATTATCATATGTTTTTTTAATGTTTTTGGTTGATGGTAGAGACGCACGGCCGTGCGTCTCTACCATTTTTTGCGTCTCTACCATTTTTTGCGTCTCTACCATTTTTTGCGTCTCTACCATTTTTGCATCTTTCCGTTTTCCGTTTTCCGCTATCCGTTTTCCGCTATCCGCTATCCGTTTTCCGTTTTCCGCTATCCGCTATCCGTTTTCCGCTATTCGCTATTCGCTATCCGCTATTCACTATTCGCTATTCGCTCTCCGTCTCCTCAATCTGCAATTCAGAAATAATCTTCACCTCCGCGGGTTTGCAGAAAAACAGACCAACAGCAGCTATACCGGCACAAAAAATCATCGATTGTGAATTCATCAGGAAGAAGAATAAAATTCCCAATAAAAAGCCTGTACCGATAATAATTAAGCGAATAATTGATGCTTTACTATACTGAGTTAGTTTTTTAGAAACATCATCCTCAGTGGCCCATTTCTTGGTTTTTTTGTTGAAAACAGCCAGTGTGATGGGTATTGATCCGATAATCAGGATGATTAAAGTAGATGAAATTGCGATTCCTGCCTGACTCTGGCTGTCAATATACACGCCAGAACGGTGAAGTTGAAAGCCCAGCAATGCTACCAATACAGCGGCAATGTATATAAGGTAATAAACCAATGTCAGTTTCTTGAGTACTTGCTTCATGTTAATATCTATTTTAATGCATTTGAAAAATCTACCCGGTTCAGAATCGACCTGCCTAAGGTTACTTCGTCGGCATATTCGAGTTCATCGCCTACAGCAACACCCCTCGCAATGGTGGTAATCCGAACATTATAAGGCGATAATTTCCTGTATATATAGAAATTAGTGGTATCACCTTCCATCGTAGCTCCCAAAGCCAGGATTACCTCATTAATTTCTTCTTTTTCAACCCGTTCAATGAGGCTGTTGATTTCGATATCACCGGGTCCGACACCATCCATGGGCGAGATAATGCCACCCAGTACATGGTACAAACCCTTGAATTGCTGCGTGTTTTCAATCGACATCACATCCCGGATGTTTTCAACCACGCAAATCGTTTTGTTATCACGGGCCGGATTGGAACAAATCTGACAAATTCCAGTGTCTGAAATATTGTGACACATCCGGCAGTATTTGATTTCTTTCCTTAACTGAATCATCGCATTCCCGAATTTCTCCGCTTCTGCTTCACTTTGCCGGAGCAGGTGCAGACTCAGTCGCAGGGCTGTTTTCCGGCCTATCCCCGGTAATTTGGAAAATTCGTTGACTGCATTTTCGAGCAGGGATGATGGATATTGCTGATGACTCATAGGTGTTTAAAAAATCAATCGCAAATTTACAAAAAAAACCATGTAATGTGTGAATTTCTACTTATTTATCCGTTTTTTGTGGTTTTTTTGCTAATTTTGAACCCATTTTAATAATAAGGATGAGTAGCTCAGGTATTTTGCTGATTATCATAGCCTATTTTGCTTTATTGTTGTTGATATCATTTATAACAGGAAGGAAATCAACCGACAATGAAGCTTTTTTTACGGGTAACCACAAGTCACCCTGGTGGATTGTATCTATTGGTATGATTGGTGCATCTATTTCGGGTGTGAGTTTTGTCTCGGTGCCGGGTATGGTGGGTAATATGCAATTTACCTATATGCAGACTGTTGTAGGATTCTTTTTCGGGTATCTGGTGATAGCCCACGTACTATTGCCCTTGTATTACAGGATGAAGCTAACCAGTATTTATACTTACCTCGGAGAACGTTTTGGCAGGGTCAGCTACAAAACCGGAGCTTCTTTCTTCTTGATATCCAAGACAATTGGTGCTGCTGCCCGATTATATGTGGTGGCGCTGATTCTCCAGAAACTGGTTGCTGATGCGTGGAATATCCCTTTTTATCTGACTGTGAGCAGTATTCTGCTCATGATCTGGATATACACCTTCAGAAGTGGGATCAAGAGTATCGTGTGGACGGATACGCTTCAAACCATCGTGATGCTGGTGGCATTGGTTATGATGATTGTGGAAATGTTGCATCTCACGGGAATGGATGTGCGTAGTCTCACAGATAGCCTGATTCAACATGATATTTCGAAGGTTTTCGTATTTGATGACTGGGTAAGCCGGCAGCACTTTATCAAGCAATTTTTCAGCGGAATTTTTATAGCCGTGGTGATGACTGGTTTGGACCAGGATATGATGCAGAAAAACTTATCATGTAAGTCTTTACCTGAAGCACAGAAAAATATGCATTGGTATGGATTTGCTTTTATCCCTTTCAATTTGCTTTTTCTGATCCTGGGTTTTCTGATTTACCTGTTCGCCATGGAAAACGGGATTCAATTGCCTGTCAAGGGTGATGAAATACTCCCATTCTTTGCTGTAAATTATTTCGGCAAAACCGTATTGTTGCTTTTTGTGTTGGGTATTATAGCGGCAGCCTTCTCCAGTGCCGATTCCGCGTTAACAGCCCTGACCACATCGTTTACAGTCGATATATTGGGTATCAGCGGGGAAAAGTATGCAAGAGATAAAAAATGGAACGCAAAACGCATCAGAATGAGTGTACATGCCGGCATTACAGTGCTGTTTATCTTTATTATCCTTATTTTCGAAAAACTGAATAATACCAGTGTAATTGATGCCATTTACATCATTGTTTCATACACCTACGGGCCATTATTAGGCATGTATGCATTCGGATTATTTACCAAACTAAAGCCAATCGATAAAGCAGTACCTTACATTGCTGTATTTTCGCCTTTGTTTTGTTACGGATTAAATATATTTACTACCCAAACCTTCGGATATGCCTTCGGGTATGAACTTTTGTTGCTGAACGGAGGTTTAACATTTACAGGATTATTAATAATTTCAGGATATGGAAATAAAATCAGCCGAATTCGTCATCAGTAATACCGATGTAAAAAAATGTCCGGATAACGGATTACCCGAATATGCTTTTATCGGTCGTTCGAACGTGGGGAAGTCCTCCCTGATTAACATGCTGACCAACCGGAAAGGATTGGCCATGACCTCCTCCAAGCCTGGTAAAACCCTTCTTATCAATCATTTTGTCATCAATGACAACTGGTATCTGGTCGATTTACCCGGTTATGGTTATGCCACGGCAGGGAAATCCATGCGCGAAAAGCTGAAAGACATCATCGAAAGTTATATCCTGTATCGCGAGGAACTGACCTGTCTGTTTGTGCTGATTGACTGTCGCCACGATCCTCAGCCAATTGACATCGAATTCATGGAATGGTTGGGCGAGAATGGCATTCCATTCTCAATTATCTTCACCAAAATAGATAAACTATCCAAATCCAAGCTCAGTGAAAACCTGAAAGCATACCGCGATAAGCTTTTCGAAACCTGGGAAGAACTGCCGCCGATTTTCATTACTTCTTCTGAAAAAGGGCAGGGAAGGGAAGAATTGTTAGGTTATATAGACCAAATAAACAAGGGTTTGTAAGATTTTGTGTTTTTGCTTTGTTTATTTATATGTATTGCATGGTTTAAATTTTGCCATGTCAAATATTGATTTTACTTTCGCAGCCTGTAAATATAAAACAAGCATTTTAGCTTGCAGGTTCCATCTAATTTATCATTTGTTTACCATGTATTCTCCAACTGAAAAGATTGTCAACGTTCAAATCATTGATACGACGCTCAAAACCGTACAGAATAAATCACTGGTTATGCCCGAGTCGAAAGGCAAATATGACCTTGAAAAGATTATAGAACTGTTGAAGCCCAAAGTTCCTTTTGTGGATCCTGCCATATTTGCCATACTGATACAAACCTATCATGAAAAAGTGATAGACCTGGCATCACAAGGTTATCACATCGATACGGGACTGGTTCACATTCATCCGGTTGTCACGGGAACTGTACCATCCGACCGCACCACGCTAAAAGGAAACAAGTTGAAGATTGTCACGATACCCGGCAAAGCCCTGCGTAACTGTGTATCCAAAACAAAATTACGCGTATCAAGAAAGTATTACCGCAACCGCTACATTACAGAAGCTTACAGCGCCAATGGTTATAATGAGTTGGTGATGGAAAGAGATTATATTGAGCTGACCGGTCGTAACCTGAAGATCATGGGAGATTTCCCCGAATGTGGCGTTTGGTTCGCCAATACGCAGACCCGCCAAAAATATCAGGTCAGCCGCATTCCAAAAAGTTTCAACAATCCCAAATCCCTGCTGTTTCAGCTACCCGACGAACTACCGGCCGGCAATTACGAGATTACCGTTGTCACCTGTTATTGCGGTACCAAGCGATTACTCACGAAACCCACGACGCTTCCGGGTAGTGTCCGCCTGGACGTACTTCCTTCCCCAAAGAGCAACATCGCTCAACAATAAAGAGCAACGTTGCTCTACGCCTTCGAACGCACTTGCTCTACAATAAAGAACGCACTTGCTCGATAACAAAGAACGCACTTGCATGACGACCGTTATGTAGGCCATAAACTTCAATTATGTAGGGCGTAAACTTCAATTACTAAGGCTTTCAACATCAATTTCCTAGGCTTACACCGTCAAAATCCAGGGCTTGTTTTATCAAACACAGCAGCTGGATTTTTTTATGATGTCAGGTTGAATGTTTTGTTTTATTAATCGTGCAAAAGGTAAAAAATGCAGGTTCAGAGAGCTTTAGTTCGGGAGGAAGTGAGGCTTTTTGTGTGTAAAATGTTTATATTTGTGGGCCGTAAATAAGGCACTAAACCCATAACCACATTTTAAACTACATGTCATTTATCAAAGTTTACATCCATTTTGTATGGAGTACGAAAAACAGGTATCCCTATTTGTCAACAGCGGATTTAAGGAAAACCGTTTGGAAGCATATCCTTGAAAATGCTAAAAGGAAAGGAATTATTATTGATTTTATTAATGGCTATGAAGACCATTGTCATTGTCTGGTCTCATTAGGAGAAAATCAATCGCTCAGAAAAATCATTCAATTAATCAAAGGCGAATCATCTTATTGGATTAATAAAGAATTGTTTCTGGAAGAGAAATTTGAATGGCAGGATGAGTATTGGGCTGCTTCAGTTTCAGAATCCAATATTGAAAAAGTAAGAAATTACATCAGGAATCAAGAGCAACACCATGCCAAGAAATCATGGAATGATGAATATAATGAATTTATCAAAGAACACGAATTTCAAAAATTTAATGATATTGGTTAATTTTACAATTCAACGATTTCATTAAAGGGCTTTAGCCCTAATAAAAAAATATATTCCGTTTAATCAATCGGAATGGGTTTTAACCCATTCCGTATTATAAAATATTCGGAAAAATTTCCATCCCCCGAATCCTCCAATCCTCCAATCCTCCAATCCTCCAATCCCCCGGTTAAAACCGGGGGCTATTGATGGTTCGCAAAACGAATCCTGGTTAAAACCGGGGCGGGGGATTATTAATCCCCCGAAATCGTTTGCATTCCCTCTTTCCTTCCTTTTTTCCTTCAAAATTCGCATATCATCCGTTTTTTGTATAAAATTGCATGAAATTTTGGTTTTGTCATCATCGGAACGACTAAATCCTTCAAACCTCAAAAATAAATCATCATGCTGAACATCCAGAAAAAACTATCCAATCCTTTTTTAGCTTTGTTGGCTTTGCCGGCAACGGCGGTAGGCTTCGCGCTTTCGACTCAGATTGCGGCGCTAAGCTGGATTTTATCTAAAAAATATGGACTCGATATACATGAAGTGGCTTTCGTGTGGCTTGCGGGACCGATTGCCGGTATATTCGGACAGGTCATCGTGGGTATGATTAGCGATAATGTATGGTTCATGGGTGGCCGTCGCCGACCGTTTATCATCATTGGGGGCATTATTAGTGCTATTGCTTTCCTTTGTTTGCCGTTTATTCAGGAAATATCCAATATCACGGGCATTGCTGATATAGTTATCATTGCTTCGCTGATCGCCCTTTTCCTGGATTTGTCGGTTAACGTGACTTTTAATCCAGCTCGTTCTATCATCGCGGATTTAACGCCGGAAGGGAAGGTGCGGACATCGGGTTATGTCTGGATGCAGATTGTTTCCGGTTTTTTCGGGGTGTTTGCTTATTTCCTGTCGATGTTGTTCGGCAATGAAATATTGTTGTATATCGCGGCTTTCATCGTGTTGGCTATGGCTGTTTTCCCCATTCTGCTGATTGAAGAGAAGAAGGATATGATCGTAGAGAAAGCTGATGGTGAGGAGGAAAAGTTTGGCGTTTGGCAAATTATCAAAGAAATTTATCCACTGTACGGATTCCTGGTGTTCGGTATCTTTAGTTTATTTCACCATTTCTTTCACGACACATTAGCGGCATTACACAATCCGGTACTAATATCTGCATTGATATATTCGGTGATAATAGGGATTGTAAATATCGTTGACGGGATTAAAAACCCTTCCAATAAAAAGGAATTCCATAAAATCATGCTGGCTCACTCTTTTTCGTGGGTGGCTTTCCAGAGTATGTTTATCTTGTCGGGTTTCTTCATTGAAAACAGAATTTTACCGAATATCGATCTTGCAAAAATTACAGCCAACTGGTTCGCCGAAAGTCTGACGGGGGTGCAGCAAACGGCTGATTCTTCGATTGGGAACATGGTTTCACTCGGATTCTTTATCCTGAATCTGGTGGGTGCTATCTTCCCGCTGGTGTTGCAGGCGGTAGCTAAAATCATCGGTCGGGTGCGTACCTATATTTTGGCACTCTCGGTTGCTGCATTGGGGTATTTCTACATCGCTTTTGTCGGGTCGGTTGAGTGGGATTTCTATTTAGGCATGTTGTTGGTCGGCATCGGCTGGTCGGCCATAATTTCCATTGTATTTGCCATTATGAGTGAACGCGTGAACCCGGCTAAAATGGGTTTGTTTATGGGAGTATTTAACCTGGCCGTGGTATTGCCTCAGATGATGAGTAATGGTGTCGCCAATGTAATCAGGCAAACCGGTAATTATCAGTTGCTTTATATTCTGTGCGGCGTGTTTGTGTCGGTGTCAGTGCTTTTCTGGATCTTTGTCAGGGAGCCGGAATCTACCAAAGCGGCAACAAATGTCAGGGGAGGCGGTCATTAAGATTGAAAATATTTCGTAACTTTGGGCTTTTGTTTTTTACATGAAAATGAAAGCCCTTTTTTTTGTCATTGTGCTTGTGCTGACTGCTGCCTGTAATCGGGTGGACCGTCAGGCTGATGCTACACTTGCCGGTTCGGGAGACACCCTGAGTCTGCTCTATGCCGAAGGTTTTGATATCGTCTATCACCCGGGATACAAGGAAGTAATCGTCAACGACCCCTGGCAACCGGGGAAAGTTTTTGCCCGTTATTATGTGGTTGCTGAGGATAGTGTCGCAACGCCTGCTGATGGAAGTGTGATTCGTCAGCCTGTTGCTAATCTGGCCGTGACTTCTTCCACGCATTTCGAATTTCTGGCTTTGCTTGATGTGATTGAACGGGTATCGGGTGTTTGTTCCCCCGATTTAATCTACAATGCTTATATTCAGTATCAGGTGAAAAACGGTGAGATTGAAGATTTGGGAGATGCATTCAATATCAATGTAGAAAAAACACTGCGTTTGCAACCGGCAATGCTGATGATGAGCGGTTACAAACAGGACGATCCCTATGCAAAAAGAGTGATGCAGGCGGGCATCCCGGTGGTGTATAACAACGAATGGATGGAAAGTTCCCTGTTGGCAAGGGCGGAGTGGATAAAGTTTGTGGCGGTGTTTTTCGACAAGGAAAAGGAAGCCGACAGTATCTTCAATTTTGTGAACGAATCTTATCAGTCGGTTAAAGCACGGGCGCAGGCTGTTGAGAAGAAGCCAACTGTTGTCTCCGGTTCCAACTTCAGAGGCACCTGGTACATGCCGGGTGGTAACAGCTTTATGGCCCGTTTATTTGCTGATGCGGGCGGTGATTATTATTATGCCGGCGACGATTCAAAAGGTAGTCTGCCGTTGAACGTCGAGTCTGTTTTGAAAAACTTCTCGCATGCAGATGTGTGGTTAAATTGCAATTTTGCATCGATAGATGAATTGGTACAGGCAGATAAAAAACATGCACTTTTTAAACCTGTGACCACGAAAAGAGTCTATAACTTCAATAAACGGATGTTACCTTCCAGCGCCAATGATTTTTGGGAAAGCGCGGTTGCCCGTCCCGATTGGCTGCTGCTGGATGTTATCTCGGTTTTACATCCGGATTTATACCCGGATCATCAGCTGATATACACATCACAATTAAAATGATACCATGGAATTAGTTGTTTCAGAAAAAAGCGATCCGGCCATTAACCTGGCGTTGGAAGAGTTTCTTTTTAACAAAACAGACATGGAATATGCCTTGTTTTATGTGAATGCCCCTTCAGTTATTATCGGATGTAATCAGGTATGGGAAAATGAAGTCAACGCGGATTTCTGCCGCCAGCATGCCATTCCTGTTTACAGGCGCATATCGGGAGGGGGAGCCGTTTACCATGATTATGGCAATCTCAATTACTGCTTTATAAGCAATAAAAAAGGCGACAAGACCGATTTGAATGCTGAGTTCCTTAAACCCATCATTGTGTCTCTGACTACCTTTGGCTGTCAGCCGGTAGTGGGGCAGCGCAAAGACCTTTGGTTGCCCGATGGGTTTAAGTTTTCCGGCACCGCTTCACACGTGACAGCCAACCGGGTATTACATCATGGTACCCTGCTTTATGATACCGATATCGACAAACTGACCGGTGCTTTAGCGGCTAAAAAAGTAAATTCAGCCGTAAAAGGCATTGCATCGGTTCCCAGTCCGGTGAAGAACATTCGTACTTTTTGCCTGGAAAATAACCTGCCTGTACGAACGCCATCAGCCTTTTTTAATAAGATGATTGATGAGGTTAAATTCGTGACCGGTATTACCCAAATCATCACGCCTGATGAAGCAATGATGAAAGCGGTGGAATTATTAGCCAATGAAAAATACCGGGACGAAAGTTGGAATAAAAAGAAATAAGGGTTATGGTGATGTTTATCAACGTGTTTTAAATGCAACCCGATTACTGGTATAACTACCCAATATGCCAATTCCTTTGCTGATGTTGTTGTAGATTTGAACAGGTTCGGTGAAGAACCCATCCATTATTCCATCAGACATTTCTTTTGATTTCAGATATAAATACATGTCTTTAGAAATACCTTGCAAGTTTACAATATATTCTTCCGAAACCACATTGTCACTACCGTAAAAAAAACGATCCTCATAGCCGGGTTTCACCATTCTTCTTGATGAAAGCGCCGTGAATTTCAATACAAATTCTTTCCCGTTAAAAAGCTCATCTGTTATTAGTTGTTGGTTTTTTGAGTCAACTATTATACCTCCGAAAATATCAAATAAACCGCCCCCTGTATTCGTGTTTTGAAATCCCTCCAGGATGAATGGCATATAATCAACCTCTTCGTATGTAACGCCTCCTCCGGCATCAATAACAGCGTGTTTTTTTAGTGTCAGTCTGTAATAATCCGGTCGGTTTGACTCGTCCTTAAACTTAATTCTGAAACCTAATTCACCAGCCTGATAATATCCTATCGTATCTTCACCTTCCAGTTGAAAATCAGTAAAGGAAATCTTAAAGGTGGTGTCAGCTGAAAGAATTACAGGTTGATCTGGAATAACGGAAATACTTTCGACATCGTCCAGCCCGTCTGCTGTAATATAAAAACGAATGGTATCGCCGGTATTTGGTTTTAAATTGCTTAAATAGAGACCGTCAGACTTGAATGTGAGTTTTTCTTTGAAGATATTGTTGATGTATAGCGATACATCCGCATTGTTGATATAATCGAATCCGGTTTTGTTGCTTAAAAAGAATTTGCTTTTTGAAATTTGAGCATAGATCAATGAGTCTGGTGTAACGAAGCTATTAACCACGATCATGGGTTTTGTTTCTTCACCGTTAAATTCAATTACTTTCTCGCAGGAATTGAAAATCAATATTGAAAAAGTTACAATCAGAAGATTATGGAGTGTTTTCATTTTAATGACGATTTGAAATTACCATTTATAACTATAGCTTATTGAAGGAATGATCGGGAAAACCGATACCTGAACCAATGATTTCTTTGTTACAAATGTACCGGTTGCCGGGTTATATTGTTGATCTTCTTTCGGGTTTACGAGGAATGGGTTGTTATTGTTGTAAGCGTTGTAAATGCTGATATTCCATGTTCGTGTACCATGTTTTTTCTTTTTATGGAAGTTCATGCCGATATCCATACGATGATAAGGGTTAAAACGGAAATTATTTCTACCGCTGATGTAGTTAAGTGCATCGGAAGTATTGTTGTTCGTATCAGGGGTAGTAGCTGCTACATAATGCTGCATAGCCAGTGTCCCGGTGTTTCCGGTGCTGAAAATCCAGGTTCCTGATAAATCAAACCGGTCGCTGAATTTATGAGATACCACTAAGCTAACATCATGCCGGCGATCGTATTTGGCAGGGAATACTTTGCCGTAGTTGAGTTCTTGTCCCGGACGGTTGAATAATCTTTCCGATTTCGACCAGGTATACCCAATCCATCCTGTTGTCTTTCCGATTGATTTCTGAGCTAAGAACTCGATTCCATACGCCCATCCGTCGCCCATAACCACTTTGTCTTCCCATCCGGTACTCGAACCCAGAAAGGTTGCTCCGTCTTTATATTCAATCAGGTTGTGCATGGATTTATAGTAGCCCTCTACAGATAAGTCAACAATATCTTTCAGATTGTAGAAAGCGCCGACTGAATACTGGTGAGAACGCATGGGTTTGATACGTTTGGTCACCGGCACCCACAAGTCGGTAGGCAGACTAACATAAGAATTGGATAACAAGTGTACATTCTGACTCATGGCAGCATAACCTGCTTTGAATGACAGATTATCATTGGCTAATAATCGTAAACCTAAACGGGGTTGCAGGGTATGATAGGTTTCCTTTTGCACGTTGAAAAATGAATAATGCAGACCCAGATTGGCTTTCAGCGCATAACCGATCGAGATATTGTCTTCGGCATAAAACATGGTCTCATGTGAATAAACATTTTTATCGCCGATCATGGTGTCGACTGCAAGAGTTTGTCCGCTTTCATTTACATCAATCCTTGCCACTGAAACTCCCGGTCTGAAGGTGTGATTGGTATAATTGACACCAAACTTTACATCATGGTTTGGATGTGGTGCATAATCAAAATCAGTTTTGAGCGTATAATCTTCAATGCCGGATTGATAGCCCATGAATACTTCTGATGATTCTTTTTTAATTGAATCGGTGTAGGTTGTCGTGCTTTTCATCTTCGTGCCAACGCCCATATCAAAACGATAACGGGTATATGCAGCTGTGGCATTCATGAACAACTTATTGTTAATCATGTGATTCCAGCGGACTGAAGTAACAATGTTTCCCCAGTTTCATTTTAAATTCATTCGGTTTGAAAATTCATATCTGATTTGATCTTCGTAGTCGTAAACATTGGAGTATTTATTCCTGAAATCAGTATATATTATGTCATCGCCCATATACAAACTGAAATACAGCCTGTCGTTGTTAGAAAATTTGTGGTTAATTTTAGCATTCAAATCGTAAAAATAATATCCGGCAGACATGCTTCCATCGTCATTCTCATCAAAAGCTTCATCTGCAGCAAACATTAAAATGGGTTGCAGGAGTAAATCGGAATAAGTCCTGCGGGCTGAAATATTGAAAGTTGTTTTTTCTTTGATAATTGGTCCCTCAATGTTGATTTTGGAAGAAATGATGCCTACGCTCACATTGCCGTGGATTTCCTTGTCATTTCCGTCATTCATCCTGACATCAATCACGGAAGATAACCTGCCCCCGAATCGTGCCGGGAAACTTCCTTTATATAAGGTCACATTTTTAACAGCATCCGGATTAAAAACTGAAAAGAAACCGGCCATGTGGTTCACGTTGTAAACAGGAATACCGTCTAATAAAAATAAGTTTTCATCCGGACCGCCACCTCTAACGTACATGCCGGTAGAACCTTCGGAGCCGGATTGTACGCCGGGCAACAATTGCAGGGCTTTTACCAAATCGGCTTCTCCGAAGAGGGTAGGTACCGTTTTAATCTGGCTGATGGGAACTTCCACTGCGCTCATTTGGGCAGATTGCACGCCAGTAATGCGCTGGTGACCGATGACTGTAATTTCCTGCAAATCGACGGATGATTTGAAACGGATGTTGATGACGGTGTCTTTTTGCAGGTCGAGTTTTCGTACTTGTGTAGCATAACCGACATAGGAATATTGCAGTTCGATCTGACCTTTGGGAAGTGTCAATGAATAAAAACCATACACATTAGCAACGGTTCCTTTTCTGGAGTTGATGTCGTATATAGAAGCGTTGATCAGTGTTTCCCCGCTTTTTTCATCGGTAATGTATCCGCTGATGGTATAATACTGTGCGCTGATTTGCAATATTGATAAGGTGCAAATCAGTAAGATAAGGACTTTTTTCATTCAGAATTTGTGGGGTTAAAGTTGTTATTTATGCGAATCAGGAATTAAAAATTAGATCCCTCACTTCCGTTCGGGATGACAACGATTCAGTGAGGTCAAATACCGTCGCACTATCTTTCCATTTATAATTGGATTCTTTACGGCGACGGTTCTGGAACCATAGCACCCGTCGCTACAAAAATAGAATAGTTTTTGCAGACTTCTGCCGACGGGCAATATTAATAGAGTGAAAATTGTCATCCCGAACGGAAGTGAGGGATCTAATTTTCTACTACTGATTCGCATTATTTATATTTGATTATCTGAAAACTATTTCATCTATAACATGACTTCCTACATGCTTGTTTAACGACTCAACAATATTTTCGCGCGAGATAAATAAATCATGCCTCAACACCGAGGATGTGATGGTAACGTATAGTTTTCTGTTTTTTACAGATAAATTACTTGTATAGTTCATGATGTTTTTTCCCAATACTTCGGGCCATGCATCTACAATTTTCTTTTCAAACAAAGGTTTGTCCAGCTTCTTTTGTTTGAGAAATTGCTCAATAACATCGCGTATGGTCTCTGTGTTTCTTCGTCTCATGATACACGTATCATCGTAATTTCAATATCTGTCCGATATACGCACCCTGTTCGAACGATAAATCATTGAGTTTATAAATACTGATTAGCTGGATTCCATATAGTTGCGAAATGCCATAGAGCGTTTCTCCCGGTTGCACCACGTGGATGCGATTGGAGCAAGCTGCCCGTTTTTTCTTTTTCGACAAATACACGATGCTACCCGCGCGTGGTTCTGCATCCGTTCCAACTTCATTGTATTTTCTCAATCTGCGCTCAGATATTTTCAGTTCTTTTGCTAAAGATGCATAAGTGTCGTTGGCTGTTGCAACTACAATCCTGATATAATTTGATTTGTAGATGGTACGTTCGGGCTGATGTGCAGAAACAGCTTCGGTGGTTTTATTGTCGTCGTTTGATGCAAACAATCCCTTGTGGGCTTTGTCATACTCGTGTAAACTGTATCTGTCGATGAGGCTGATAAGTTTCTGCGCGTAAGCCGGGTCGGTTGCGTAACCGGCAGCTTTCAGCCCGTGTGCCCAGGCTACATAGTCGGTCGGATTCAGTTGAAACAGATTTCTGTATCTGGAACGATTGACCAAAAACAGGGAGTGGTCTTCATAAGATTCTGAAGCGTGACGGTATTTGCGGAAACATTCGTTTCTTTCGTCATCGTCGTGGTAAATCCGGTCACCCGTCCAGTCGTGGCACTTAATCCCAAAGTGATTGTTGGCTTCAACGGCTAATCGACCTCTTCCTGCTCCCGATTCGAGGAGTCCCTGTGCCAATATTATACTGGCCGGTATGCCATGCAATTTTTGCTGTCTGATGGCAATCGTGTGGTATTTTTCTATGTAAGCTAAATAATTCGCATCTAATGACTGACCAAAAGATGCGACACATATAGACAGAATAAAAAAAATGCTAAAAAGATGCTTCACGGATGAATTGGTTTAATTACTCCCGCAAAGTTAATCTTTTTAGCAGAATTTGAAGTATGCAAAATGTGAAAATATGGTGAGAATCTACTCAAACATATTCCTGAATCTTGAGAAGAAATCTCTCGAAGCAGATGCATTTGGTTTCACATTTTCCGATTTAGCCAGTTTTTCCATCACGGTCTTTTCTTCCTTGTTCAGATTTTCCGGGATGTACACGCCGATGTTGACAAGTAAATCGCCTGTTCCGTAACGGTTCACGCTTGGCAAACCTTTTCCTCTTAAACGCAGCACCTTGCCCGGCTGTGTACCCGGTGTGATGTTAACCTTTACTTTTCCATCGACAGTAGGCACTTCAACAGAACCGCCCAGTATGGCTGTCGGAACAGTTATCAGCAGGTTGTAAATCAAATCATTCTCATCACGGATGAGATCGGGGTGTTTCTCTTCTTCTACCAGAATCAGCAAGTCGCCATTCACGCCACCGCGACGGGCAGCATTACCTTTGCCACTCATCGAGAGTTGCATGCCTTCCATCACGCCTGCAGGGATGTTGATGTTGATTACTTCGTCTTCCCTGACGATACCTTCACCGTTACAATGCGAACATTTGTCCTTGATGATCTTGCCTTCTCCCTGACAGGTCGGACATTCCGACTGGGTTTGCATCTGCCCTAAAATCGTGTTTTGCACCCGGGTAACCCTTCCGCTACCGTGACAAGTCGAACAAGTGACGGAATCTGAACCATGTGCCGCACCGGTAGCATTACAATGTTGACAGGGAACAAACTTCTTGACTTTGATTTTCTTTTCAACGCCATTAGCAATTTCAGCGAGTGTTAATTTGACTTTCACCCTTAAATCGGAACCCCTTCTGACACGGGTGCCACCGCGGCTGCCGCCACCAAATCCACTAAAACCACCACCGCCAAATCCGAAATGTCCACCGAAGATATCACCAAAATGAGAAAATATATCATCCATACTCATACCACCACCTCCAAAACCACCTCCGGCAGCGCCGTTTACGCCGGCATGACCGAATTGGTCGTAACGCTGGCGCTTCTGCTGGTCACTCAATACCTCGTAGGCTTCTGCTGCTTCTTTGAATTTTTCCTCGGCAGCTTTATCACCCGGATTTTTATCAGGGTGATATTCGATGGCTTTCTTGCGGTACGCTTTCTTAATCTCATCGGCGGAAGCATTTTTGCTAACACCCAGTATTTCGTAATAATCTCTTTTAGACACTTTCGTTTGAATTATGAATTTCTTATTTCAACCTGTATTGTTTTATTCTCCGACAACCACTTTGGCAAAACGAATCACTTTTTCGTTCAGGGTATACCCTTTGGATACACAGTCGATAATTTTTCCTTTCATCTCTTCTGATGGCGCCGGGAAAGTAGTTACGGCTTCGTGCAGGTCGGTGTTAAATACCTCATTCTGAGTTGGAATAACGTTTACTCCGTTTTCAGTTAAAAATGAAATAAATTTGGCGTAAATTAAATCAACACCCTCTTTCACTGCTTTAACATCCTCAGCAGAATCCATTGCCAGTAAAGCACGCTCAAAATCATCAATCAGCGGAAGAATTTTCTTCAGTACATCTTCTCCGGCAAATTTGATTAAATCAGCTCTTTCTTTAATACTTCTCTTGCGGAAATTATCAAATTCAGCCATCAGGCGCAGGTTTTTGTCTTTTAATTCTGATACTTCCTGATTCAGGTTCTCGATATCCGCCGAAATCTGATCAGTTGTTTCATCCGCCGTCATTTCTTTTTCTTCCTTAATCTGATTTTCTACCTGCTTTTCATTTTGCTCCGGTGTTTCTTCAACTTTTTGCTTTTTCATTGCGATGTATATGTTTTTACTATTTTATTATTTACGATGTACGATTTATGAAATTTAACCACAAAAGGCACAAAAGGAAAGGATCACAATAGGTTTACCTTAAAACTTTTTAAACCCTTAAATATTTAAACTCATAAACTAACCACTAACCACTAACCACTAACAACTAACAACTAACAACAAACAACAAAAAAAAAACAAAAAAAAAATAAAAAAAAAAAAAAAAAAAAAAAAAAA
>JAEWUM010000003.1 GCA_023459355.1 Bacteroidota bacterium
AATGTTTATCTTTGCTCATAGTAGTATATTTATGGTGTGGTAACTTCAAATATACAACTTTGGAGCTGATTTGAAAAAATTGGCTCCTTTTTTTATTCTATCTAGAAACTTTTATCGGACAACAATATATAGAATTGTTGAAACAGGTTTGGATTACAGTTACGGACGAAATGTTTTCAAACAAACAGCCGGAATTATGCTCTTCAATCGATTGTGGACAGAAGCCTATGTAAATTTGGGCAATCTCAATCAATTCATTGACAATAATGGCTTATACTTTTACAATTCACTCGATCCGACCACCTTCAGGACAGGCATATCGGGGTTTTGGTATGTGTGCAAGCCCCTGACGATTTATTTGAATTACAACTACGATACGAAAAAAATAATCACGGATAATTTATTCTACAACCAACATTCAATTACAGGAGGTTTGATATGGAAAATATAATTCGAAAAACAGTTACCGTATGCCTGTTTTTTATAGCCATGACAACAGGAGCACAGAATCAGACAGTTTGGCAACAGGCATTTTACAAAAGTTATGAAGCTGAAAAGACAGGTAAATATGCACAAGCCATCTCTGAATTAAAGAAAGTATATAAAGCTGAAGATTATTTTGCGAATATCCGCATGGGTTGGCTTCATTATTTATCCAGGCAACATGCTGAGGCTGAAAAATTCTACCTCAATGCCATCAGATTAAAACCCTATTCAATTGAAGCACGATTCGGTATTGTGAAACCCTATAGTGCAACCGAACAATGGGAAAAAGTCAAACAACAATATCATCAGATTCTGAAAATTGACCCACAAAACACGGTTGCAAACTACTGGCTCGGGGTCATTTACTACAACAAAAAAGACTACCAGAACGCGGTAAAACTGTTCGAGAAAGTTGTAAACCTGTATCCGCTTGATTATGATTCAGTCATTATGCTGGCGTGGACAAAGCTGAATCTTGGCAAACAGGCGGAGGCCGGCATTCTTTTCAATCATGCCATGACGCTCAGGCCCAATGACGAATCGGCAACCACAGGATTAAAACTTATCAAATAAGCTCTCCTGATGTTATTTTGTCGTAATTTCTTAAAATTCGTTTACTTTTATATGCCGATTTGGAGAATATAATGAATGATTGCTTTTTTTGTTTATCTTTGTGACCAGAAATAACAACAAAACAAAAACACCGATAAATTATGTTTCCAGTATCAGACCGTTTGGCAGCCCTTTCTCCTTCAGAAACGCTGGCCATGTCACAAAAAAGTAATGAGTTGAAAGCTCAGGGTATCGATGTAATTAATTTAAGTGTCGGAGAAACAGACTTTTACACGCCTGACCACGTAAAAGAAGCTGCAAAAAAAGCCGTGGATGACAACTTTTCCTTCTATTCTCCGGTTCCGGGTTATCCCGCTTTGCGCAATGCCATTTGTGCAAAACTGAAAAATGAAAACGGTTTAGATTATAAACCCGAACAAATCGTGTGTTCGAACGGGGCTAAACAATCAGTTTGTAACGTGATTCTGGCTATCATCAGCAAAGGCGATGAAGTGATTATCCCTGCACCTTACTGGGTAAGTTATCCGGAGATGGTAACTTTGGCCGATGGTAAATCCGTGATTGTTTCAGCGGGAATCGAACAGGATTTCAAAATGACTCCTGCACAATTGGAAGCAGCTATCACTCCCAAAACCAAGGCTCTTATCCTTTGTTCGCCTTCAAATCCAACCGGAAGCGTTTACACCAAAGAAGAATTAAAAGGGTTAGCTGATGTATTGGCCAACTATCCGAATATCTATATTTTATCAGACGAAATCTACGAGCACATCAACTACTTAGGCGCCCACGAAAGCATTGCCCAGTTTGAAAGTATCCGTGATCGCGTGGTGATTATCAACGGCGTTTCCAAAGGTTATGCCATGACCGGCTGGCGTATTGGCTGGATTGCGGCTCCGAAATGGATTGCATCGGCTTGCAACACCCTGCAGGGACAATACACATCCGGACCTTGCTCTGTGGCTCAGGTAGCTGCACAGGCTGCTTATACCGGCGATCAAACTTGCGTGAAAGAGATGCGGGTGGCTTTCGAACGTCGCAAAAAATTAGTTGTTGAGCTTGCTGCTCAGATTCCCGGTTTAAAATTAAGCGAGCCTCAGGGAGCTTTTTACATCTTCCCGGATGCCGGAGTTTACATTGGTAAATCTTATGAAGGCAAGAAAATCGAGAACTCAGGTGACCTCGCGTTATACCTGCTCGAAGTTGGTCACGTTGCCTGTGTAGGTGGTGGCGCTTTCGGTGCTCCAAACTGCATCCGGCTTTCTTATGCAACATCCGATGAAAATCTGGTTAAAGCATTTGGCAGAATCAAAGATGCACTTGCCAAACTTCAATAATAAGTGTATTAGTTTGCAACATTGAAAACGCCCTACTGTTTTGATGCAGTAGGGCGTTTATATTTAATCATGATCAATTTATTCCCGCTTTTCTCCTTCTTCATAATCCCGGAGACGGATACCCAAACGAATTTTATTTTCAATTACAACCTGATCGTCATTGTAAAGATATTTCTTCAGTCTGGAAATAGAATTGTACAGCGCGGCTTCCTTGGAACTGGTCTCCTCAACCTGCCAGACAATCTTAATAATCTCTTCTCTAGACATAAAATTACCCTTGTTCCGGCATAGTAAAGCCAACACCATGGAATCTAAATGATTCAAGTGAATATCACCCTTATCGAACTTAAGTGACTGCTCATCAGGGAAGAATTTAAACCTGCCTATCCTGAACTGATTGTCATTGGCAGCCGAAGAAGAAGTCATTTCAGCTTCTACCATTTTATTGATCCGGAGCATTAACTCAACCAAGCGGTATGGTTTCCGGACGTAATCACTGTTCTCAATACCGAATCCGATTTCATAATCCTCATTACCATCACGTGAGGTCGTGAAAATAATGGGCACATCACTGAATTTTCTGATTTTACGCGCAATTTCAAAACCATCAACACTACAGTTCAGCATTACGTCCAGTGTAACCAGATCGGGAGAAAACTGCTGAAATTCAGCAATGGCTTCATCCCCATTGCTTACATAGTAAACCTCATACTTTTGCATTTCTAAGAACCCGACTAAAGCGGTTCCCAGATTTAGATCATCTTCTACAACCAAGATCTTTTTCATTTGTGTCTTATTTATTTGGCAAAATTATTTTAAAGTTTGAACCCACACCCAATTCACTGGTTACTCCAATGCTTCCTCCATGTTTCTCAATAATTGTTTTCACATAATTGAGCCCGATTCCGAAACCATTGACTTTAACATTATTATCAACCCGCGAGTACTTTTCAAAAATATTGTTTATCTTTTCTGCTGGTATACCAATACCATTATCTTTAAAGTCCAATTCTACTGCATTCGCGTGCACCGACACACTAATATCAACACTAACCTGTTGTTTTGAGTATTTGATTGAATTATCAATTAAATTAGCAAAACATTGTGTCAACATCAACCCATCACCGGTCACGATAATCTCATCCGCTTCATAATGAGTAGTTATTGTTATTTTCTTGGTAAGAGAACTGATGAACCTGGTCTTCAGATCATCTATGAGTTTAACAAGGTTAACCGGCAGCTTGTTCAGCACCAGCAAGCCCTCTTCCACCTTTGCCAAACCTACAATCATACTGATGGTTCCATTCAGTTCTGTCAGGGAGTTCACCGAATTATTCAACATCATATCGCGCATACCAACATTTTCGAACATCTCAGGCTCTTTTAGGCAATCTAAATTCACAATCAGGCTCGAAACAGGCCGTTTTAATTCGTGGGCAATATTACTTAAAAACTCATTTTTAAACTTCACTAACTTCTTTTGTTTGGCCAATGTTATGATCAGGAACCTGAAAGCCAGCAACGAAATTACTGAAAACACAATCGAACCCAGTAACATGAGCGCCATTCGCTTCATAATCTCTGAAAAAGGATTAATCAGAACCAACTGTAATGCTTCCTTTTCCTCAAAATCAAGCGGATATAATTGTGAAGGTATCACAAGAAAAGAACTGCTGGCATAATCTTTTGAACTTGCTAATACTTCTTGGGTTTTAGGGTTTATCAGTTGGATTGAATAGTCTGAGTTGATATCTCTAATTTGAAGAATCTGACTTGTTATACTATCTATCTTTTGTATATCAAGTGGGATTAACTTGCTAATAAATACATGCATAACAATATCAAACTTATTCAAAAGACTTTCATCCTCAGTTTCAACCTTTCTCATATCAAAATCAACTATATCATCCTCAGTATCCACATCAACAGAACTATCTGACTCCAATTCAGGCTTCACATATTTTGAGTTTCTCTGATTAAGTTCCTTTCTAAATGCCTCTTTCAATATTGCATCAGATTCCCTAATTAACGCAAAACGTACTGTCTGAAAATAATCGTAAACCAGATAGCTCTGTGTCAGCAATATAAAAACTATTGATATGATTGCAATATATGAGATGTTTTTAGTTGACATAATGCAAATTAGAATTTATATGCAATCTGCGTTTATAATTCCCGACAAAGATAAAATTTTTTTATCAAATTTCTAACAAATCACTTTTATTTAGAACTTTAGTGAAGAATTGGTGAAACTTTGAGCATTTTTCTTTCACATAATTGTATTAACATTGCATTGTCAAACAAATCAAATCATTAGCAAAGTCAAACCAATTAAAAATAACAGCAATGAAAACTATTGAAAGCAACTTCAGAAAATTATCAACTGAACAGTTAAATCAAACAGTTGGGGGGTATTATGTAATTATCACGTTACCTGATGGCAGCAAGGTTAGAGTAAGAGTATAAAAATCTTTTTACATTAGTTAATTAATTAATAACTCAAACAATCATGAAAACTATTAATAACAACCTGAGGAAATTATCAACTGAACAATTGAATCAAACAGTTGGTGGATATTATGTAATTATCACGTTACCTGATGGTAGCAAGGTTAGAGTAAGAGTATAAAATCATTTTACATTAGTTAATTAATCAATAACTCAAACAATCATGAAAACTATTAATAACAACCTGAGGAAATTATCAACTGAACAGCTGAATCAGACAATTGGTGGATATTATGTAATTATCACTCTTCCCAACGGAAAAAGAATTAGAGTTAGGGTATAACAAAAATATTCCCTAATTTTAAAGCGGTTTAGCGAGCAATAATTCATTATTGCAAGAACCTCCTGAAATCAACTGATTATCAAGAGATTTTATGCTATGCCGCTTTGAATATTATAACTCTATGTCTAAATTTCCCTTCTACCACCAACACGATGCCATGGATTGCGGTCCGACCTGCCTGCGCATGATTGCAGCGCATTACGGAAGGCAATACTCCCTTGAAGGACTCCGTGAAAAATCCCACTTCAGTCGTGAAGGCGTTTCCTTGTTAGGCATCAGCGAAGCCGCTGAGAAGCTGGGTTTCCGTACGGTAGGTGTCTATGTAAACTTCGAAGAGTTAAAAAAAGAAGCTCCCCTCCCCTGCATTGTCCACTGGAACCAGCAACATTTCGTCGTAGTTTATGACATCCGCGAAAAAAACGGGAAAGACATTATTTATGTGGCAGATCCGGGAGCCGGAAAACTGAAATACACCAAAGAAGAATTTTGTCGCTGTTGGTTAAGCACCAGGAGTGACGGTGAAGATGTGGGCATAGCCCTCCTGCTGGAAACGACTCCCGAGTTTTTCAAAAAGGAAAGTGACAAAACCAAGACCAACAAAGGATTTTCATTTCTTTTTTCTTACCTGAAACCTTATAAAAAACTGATATTCCAGTTGTTTCTCGGACTGTTTTTTGGCAGTCTGCTACAACTTTTACTCCCCTTCCTCACCCAATCTATAGTCGATTTCGGAATATCAGCACAAAACATCGGCTATGTATATCTTGTCCTGATTGCTCAGTTAGTCCTGGTGTTTAGCGCCTCAACCGTTGAATTCATCAGGGGTTGGATATTGTTGCACATCGGAACCCGGGTCAATATTTCGGTGATTTCCGACTTCTTAGCCAAGCTGATGCGGTTGCCTATGGGCTATTTCGACACCAAAATGACCGGCGATCTGTTACAACGCATGGGTGACCATACCCGCATCCAGAATTACCTTACAAATTCCACCCTGAACATCCTGTTTGGATTGTTTAACATCTTGATATTCACATTAATACTCTTGTTTTATAATGTAACTATTTTCCTGATTTTCTTAGTGGGCAGTCTGCTATATTTCTTTTGGGTAAGCCTCTTTATGAAGAAAAGAGAAGCGCTCGACCACAAAAACTTCGCACAACAGGCAGCCAATCAAAGCAATGTAATTCAGCTCATTACAGGCATGCAGGAAATCAAGCTGAACGCCTGCGAGCAACAGAAAAGATGGGAATGGGAAAGGATACAAGCCAAGCTTTTCAAACTGAGAATCAAAGGTTTGGCTTTGAGCCAGTATCAGGATTCGGGAGCGATTTTTATCAATCAAACCAAAAACATCATCATTACTGCCTTAGTTGCCAAATTTGTGATTGATGGAAACATGAGTCTGGGGATGATGCTGTCAGTGCAATACATTCTGGGTCAGCTAAATAGCCCAATTGATCAGTTAATCCACTTCTACCGGGAATCACAGGATGCACGCCTTAGCATCGAAAGGCTCAGCGAAGTTTATACCAAAGACAATGAAGATGATGACAAGCCCGATCAGATTCACATTATCCCTGAAAAACAGGACATTATAATTCACGATCTGACATTTGCTTACGATACAACCTCAGCAGGAAAACCAGTTTTGAAAAACATAAACCTTCATATTCCCTCCGGAAAACAGACTGCCATTGTGGGAATGAGTGGAAGTGGCAAGACTACCCTGATGAAATTATTACTGGGTTTCTACAAACCGCAACAGGGACATATATTCCTGGGAAGCAATAGTTTATCACACTACAATATGCGCGAATGGAGAAAAAATTGCGGTGTTGTGATGCAGGAAGGATACATCTTTACCGATAGCATAGCTCGGAATATTGCACCGGGTGACGAAGAAATTGACAAAGACAGGCTGTTGAACGCAGTTAATACAGCCAACATAAGACCATTCATCGAAACTTTATCCTCAAAATACGATACGAAAATAGGGTCTGAAGGACATGCACTCAGTCAGGGTCAGAAGCAGAGAATCCTTATTGCCAGAGCGATTTACAAGAATCCGGAGTTCGTGTTTTTAGATGAAGCCACCAACGCGTTAGACACGAATAATGAGAAAATCATCATGGACAACTTAGGCAGATTCTTCGAAGGCAGGACATCAGTCGTCATTGCACACCGGCTCAGTACCGTGAAAAATGCAGACCAAATCGTGGTGCTTGACAATGGAGAGATTGTTGAAACAGGAACCCATGAAAGTCTCACAAAGAATAAAGGCGCTTATTATCACTTAGTTAAGAATCAGCTCGAGCTATAAGAGAATACAAAACGACATGAATCAGGAAGGCAACAACATAGAACTCAGGAGTCGGGAGGTACAGGAAATCTTAGCCCGGCCACCGAAGGCGCTCATCCGATACGGAACAACCGTTATCTGTGCCATCCTGGCCATCCTCATTGCCGGCAGTTTCTTTTTCAATTACCCTGATATCATCAGCGGCGAAGCATCTATACAAAACTCTAACAATGAGTGGATTGCATACGTCAAAGTCCCGGCAGGCGGAGCGGGTAAAATTCAGTCAGGTCAACAGGTAATCCTGAAAATGACTGCTTATCCCTACCTGGAGTTTGGGCATATCAACGGTATTACCCGACAAATTTCACCGACAAAGGAACGTGAAAGCTACCTCGTGGAAGTACAAATTGGTGAGAAATTAGTGACAAGTAGCAAAAAGGAGCTGCAAATGAGTGGAAATTTGTCGGCAACTGCCGAAATTATCACCGAAAACCGGAGGTTAATTGAAAGAATTTTTGCTCCGATAAAAAAATTATCACTTTTTTCACGTTAAATAATGTCAAACGGTGTAATGTTTTGTTAATTTTTTGTCATTTTTTGTTAGAACTTTGTTAGAACTTTGATAAAACTTTGTTAGATTTTTGAATAATCTGCTGAAATCCTTTTATACAGAGGGTTTTAGAGGTGTTCTGAGCCCAAAAGCACTTTTTGCTGAAATTTCAGGCATGAAAAAATTGCATAATTCCCGGTATAGACCCACAATAGAATAAAAATATTTTCAGAAAAAATTGCAGTTTATTGAAAAAGTATTACTTTTGCATCGAAAACAAAACGAAAATGACACGATTTTTTACATACTTTTATTTTTACTTTTACTTTAAAAGGTGAGAGCAGGATAATTGTATGTAGAGTCTAAGCATAAATATGATACATTAATAAGAATCCTGCTCAATACATGAGTAGGATTTTTTAATTTAAACAGATATGAAAAGAGTAGCCATACAGGGAGTAAGCGGGGCATTTCACGAGATTGCCGCCCGACAATATTTCAACGGTGAAGAAATCGAGATAGTACCCTGCGTAACATTCAGAGATGTATTCAGTGTTATGACTGAAGATCCGGGTGTGTTGGGTATCATCGCGATTGAAAACACCATAGCCGGGAGTTTACTTCAGAACCACAATCTTTTAAGGGAAAGCGGCAATGTGATTATCGGGGAGCATAAACTCCGGATTTCACATACCCTTGCCGCGATGCCCGGACAAGGTATCAACGAAATAAAGGAGGTACACTCCCATCCCATTGCCCTGATGCAATGCGAGGAGTTTCTGGAGCTGCATCATCACCTGAGGGTTGTGGAAAGTGATGACACCGCCCTTTCGGCCAAAGAAATTGCAGAAAACAAGATCATGGGAAGAGCTGCCATTTGCAGCCGGTTTGCTGCTGAAAAATATGGATTAGAAATCATTGCTGACGGAATCGAGACTAACAAACGGAATTTTACCCGTTTTCTGATTGTAGCTGCGCCCGAACTGGCAGATAAAATGACACAGGACATCAAATTGAACAAATCATCAATGGTATTCACACTTCCACACGAAGAAGGGAGTCTGGCCAAAGTACTTTCGATCTTGTCCTTTTACCGTGTAAACCTGACCAAGATTCAATCTCTGCCCATTGTTGGAAGAGAATGGGAATACCAGTTTTACATCAGCCTCACTTTTGACAATTACGAACGATACCGTCAATCATTAGATGCTGTTCGGCCGTTATTGAAGGATTTTCAGTTGTTGGGCGAGTATCAGGAAGGGAAGACGCCAGAGTAATTTTGTCTACGGTCTACAGTCTACGGACTACAGACAATTGACAACACCTATAATTAAATAAATAATTTTCTAAACAAAATATTAAACATCAGTTTACCTGACAGAAAACAGCAAATGTGAGAGGCCAATGACTGTTGACCGTAGACCGTAGACTGTAGACTGTAGACATAAAAGAAATGAACATCAAACCCGCCAATAGATTAAATAACGTTTCAGAATATTATTTCTCGCAAAAGTTGCGGGAAGTGGCTGAAATGAATGCAGCTGGAAAAAAGGTCATTAACCTGGGGATAGGAAATCCTGACTTGCCGCCATCAGCAGAGACAATAGCAGCACTCTGTGCCGAGGCACAAAAACCCGACACACACGGCTACCAGAGTTATGTAGGTATTCCGGAGTTACGCAACGGTTTTGCTGTCTGGTACAAACAATGGTACGGCGTTGAATTAAATCCAGCGACAGAGATACAACCGCTTATCGGATCCAAGGAAGGCATTCTGCACATCACGTTAGCATTTGTAAACCCCGGGGAAAGCGTATTGGTTCCCAACCCCGGATATCCGACATATACTTCAGCCAGTCGCATTTGCGAAGCCAATATCATCAGTTATGATTTAGACGAATCAAACAACTGGCAACCCGATTTTGAGGCGCTCGAACAAATGGATTTGTCAAACGTTAAACTCATGTGGGTAAATTACCCGAATATGCCGACCGGCGCCAATGGCAGCATGGAGCTGTTTGAAAAACTAGTCGTATTCGGGAAAAAGCACAACATAGTAATCTGTAACGACAATCCCTACAGTTTCATTCTCAATGACGAAAAATTGAGCATCCTTTCAGTTCCCGGAGCAAAGGAAATCTGCATAGAACTGAACTCCATGAGCAAATCGCACAACATGGCCGGATGGCGTATGGCAATGCTGGCAACCAATGCCGAATTCGTACAGTGGATACTGAAAGTAAAGTCGAATGTTGACTCTGGCATGTACAAGCCTATGATGGTGGCGGCAACCAAAGCCCTGCAAAATACGAAAGCATGGCACGATGAAATGAATGCTGTCTACGCCAAAAGACGCGTACTGGCTTTACAAATCATGGATACACTGGGCTGTTCGTACGACACCAAACAGGTAGGCATGTTCATCTGGGCTAAAATTCCGGAGAAATACAAAGATTCAGGAGAACTGGCAGATGAAATACTGTACGGAAAAAATGTTTTTATCACCCCCGGCTTTATTTTCGGCGACAAGGGTAAACGGTATGTGCGTATATCGCTGTGTTGTCCGGAAGGAATGTTGGCGGAGGCATTAAAGAGAATATCAATAATAAATTAATATTAAACCATATAAGTTACATATAAGTTTGTGCAATATTCAATAAACATCAAATAACACAAACTGTATAACAGAAATATTATTATAAGATACAAAAACTTATATGACTTATATGGTTCCAAAAAACAATCAAGATGGAATTACAATCAATTTTACTTCCCGGCATCGACGCAAAGCGTCCGCTGGTTATTGCCGGTCCCTGCTCGGCAGAAACAGAAGAACAAGTCATGGAAACTGCCCGTCAGTTGAATGCATTAGGCATCAAGATTTACAGAGCAGGTATCTGGAAACCCCGCACCAAACCCGGAGGATTCGAAGGTATCGGAGCTGAGGGACTCCCCTGGTTGAAAAGAGTGAAAGAAGAACTGGGCATGTATGTCGCCACAGAGGTTGCTACCGCCAAGCACGTACGTGAAGCCCTTGCAGCTGATGTGGACATGATCTGGATAGGCGCCCGCACCACAGCCAACCCTTTTGCTGTACAGGAAATTGCAGATGCGTTGGAAGGAACAGACATTCCGGTATTAATCAAAAATCCGGTTAACCCTGATTTAGATTTATGGATCGGCGCTATCGAACGTGTTTACAATGCAGGTGTACGAAAAATTGCCGCTATTCACCGTGGTTTCAGCAGCTACGACAAAAAGATTTACCGGAATCTGCCGCAATGGCATATCCCCATTGAGTTACACCGGCAGATGCCGGAAGTACCTATCCTTTGTGATCCGAGTCATATCGGTGGAAAAAGAGAATTGGTGGCACCACTTTGCCAGCAGGCAATGGACTTAAATTTCGACGGATTAATTGTTGAAACCCATGTAAATCCGGAAAAGGCATGGAGCGATGCTACCCAACAGGTTACACCAGCTGTATTGGATTTCATATTAAGCACCCTGGTAATCCGTGATGCTCATCAAACAACCGAAAACCTATCAGCATTGCGTCGGCAGATTGACGAATGTGACAACGACTTGCTTGAGTTACTCGCCAAACGCATGCGTATTTCAGAAGAAATCGGTCAATATAAGAAGGAACACAACATGCCTATTTTACAGGAACAACGATACGATGAAATCTTGCAGAAACGCATCTCTCAGGCTGAAAAGATGGGCATGCATCCGGAATTTATGAAAGCCGTTTTAGTCGCCATTCACGAAGAGTCGGTACGTCATCAAATGGAAATAATGAAGGCATAAGTTGCAAATATTGCACGTTTTGTGTAATTTTGTGCCGAAATTACGTCCTTTCTGAACAATTTCAGGTATTAATTGGTTACTTAGAAAGGATTAACTAAAACGAATAACATGGGTAATAATTTATTAAAAGGTAAAAAAGGAATTATTTTCGGGGCATTAAACGACATGTCCATCGCCTGGAAAGTCGCAGAACGCTGCGTGGAAGAAGGAGCAACTATCACCCTATCAAACACACCTTTGGCTATCAGAATGGGTACAACAGAAGAATTAGCTGCAAAATTAAATGCTAAACTCATCCCGGCCGATGCAACCAGCGTGGAAGATTTGGAGCAGGTTATTGATCAGTCAATGGAAGCATTGGGCGGAAAGATCGATTTCATTTTGCACTCCATAGGCATGTCGCCCAACGTACGTAAGAAGCGCACTTATGACGATCTGGATTATAACTTGTTAAACCAAACATTAGATATCTCGGCTGTTTCATTTCATAAAATGCTACAGGTAGCCTATAAAAAGAATGCCATCAACGATTGGGGTTCCGTATTGGCGCTGTCTTATGGAGCAGCACAGCGTACCATGTATGGCTACAACGACATGGCAGACGCCAAGGCAATGCTGGAGTCAATAGCCAGAAGTTTTGGGTATATCTATGGTCGAGCTCACAACGTACGCATCAATACGATTTCACAATCGCCGACTATCACCACTGCCGGTAGTGGTATCAAAGGATTCGATAGTTTGGTTGATTTTTCAGAACGGATGTCACCGCTTGGCAATGCAACAGCTGATGAATGTGCCGACTATTGTGTGGTGATGTTCAGTGATCTAACTAAAAAAGTTACCATGCAAAACCTTTTCCATGACGGTGGATACTCCAGCATGGGTATGAGTTACCGCGCGATGGAGCAATACATCAAGAGTTTCGAAGGGCTGAAAGATGAAGAAGGAAATATTATCTTAGGATAAATCTATTCTTTTATATTTCTGAATTTCAGACATTATTTATATATATGAAATCGCCGCTATTGAATTTCTCAGTAGCGGCGATTACATTGTAAGCCCTGACAATCATTTCGCAAAAGTCAGTCCTTTCACTTTATTCCAGTCACCCCGTGTGAAATCAGGTATCTGAACCGGAACCGACCCTTCTCTTACTGAAATTTCCGTCAATTCAACCAAACACGACCATTCAGCAGCGTCATAAACATCCTGGTCAAGAGGGAGTCCTTTTTGAAGGCAATAAATAAGCCGGTAATCCATGATAAAATCCATTCCACCATGACCACCCACTTTCTTTGCAAGCTCACCAACTTCTTTTACAATTGGATGTTGATATTCCTTTAACATTTGCGTCAATTTATCATCCGGCAAAAACTTATGCGCATTTGGTTCCAATGCAATACCCTGCACCGGATATTTCTGAGCATAACCCTTTGTTCCACTTATTTTATGAATCCTATCATAGGGTCTCGGACTGGTCACATCATGTTGAATCATAATTGTTTTTCCCTTTTCGGTTTTGATGATAGTGGTATTCATATCCCCTTTCTGATATTTCCGTTTTGCGAAATCACTATCTGACCCAAAGGTATTTTTAGCGTACTCAGTCATACCAAACTGACCGGAAGACATGGAAACCAGGTAATTCATTTTATCTCCGCGGTGGATATCCAAAACCTGACAAACCGGACCAAGGCCGTGTGTAGGATATAAGTTAGCCTGATATTTTTCATTGTACTTCAGACGCCACATATCATAATACCCTCCATTTTGTGGGTCTTTGAAATTATTTTCACGTAAATCGTGTATATAAGCTCCTTCCACATGCACAATCTCGCCGAACAAACCTTGTTGAGCCATGTTCAGCGTAGCCATTTCAAAGAAATCGTAGCAACAATTTTCGAGCATCATACAATGCCGGCGGGTACGTTCAGCTGTGTCGACTAATTTCCAGCAGTCTTTAACCGTAAGCGCAGCAGGCACTTCCAATGCCACATGTTTGCCCTTTTCCATCGCGTACACAGCAATTGGTGTATGTAAATCCCAATGTGTACAATTATAAATCAGATCGACATTTTCTAGCTCACAAACCTGTTTCCAGTCATTTTCTCCCACGAATTCCAGTGCGGGCTTCTTCCCGTTTTTTGCAAGTAGTTGTTGCGATTTCTCAATAGCGTCCTTATTTACATCGCAAAGTGCCACCACCTCTACTCCTTCCAGAAACATAAAACGGCGCACTGCATTATAGCCCCGTTTCCCGAGGCCGACAAAGGCCACCCTGACAGTTGGTATCGGGTCACATCTCAATTCCAGCACATTTTCTTGTCCGGCCTGACGTTTGGGTGTTTTAAAACGAACCATTTCAGGCTGTTTGGCATCCATTTGGGAGAGGAAAAGTGGCAACACCCCCAGCAAGATTATGAGGATAATCAATCGATTAAGAAAATTTTGTTTCATGTTTATAGTTATTTAATTGAGTTTGTTGTTTTTATATTATTCAAGCGTAAAGTACGACAAAATTATAAAAATAGTTGTAAGTAACGCAGGTTCGATATAAGAAAAATCAAACTCACGTTAAGTTAGTTTGAAGCTTCTATTTTTATTTTACGAGATAAGGCTTCTAAAAAATAGTAATCGGCATAATTAAGTGGTACATCAATTTCATTATTATGAGGAATACTCCCTACTGAATGTTTAAGTATAAAATTACCATTTTCATTCAAACCAGCAAGATAATCTGCTGATGAAAGTGATATCATAATCTTATCTGCAGTAGACTTGTATTCACCATCTTTAAAAGTACTTAATTCATAAAGAGCCGATGCTATAATCGCAGCAGCAGAAGCATCTCTTGGTTCATCAGGTATTTTTGGAGCATTGAAGTCCCAATAAGGGACTAGATCATTGGGCATATTCGGATGTGAAAACAAGAAATCAAATATATTCTCTGCAAGATTAAGAAAACGAATGTCTTTTGTCTCGCGGTAACACATTGTAAAACCATACAATGCCCATGCCTGGCCTCTGGCCCATGCTGATTCGTCAGCAAAACCCTGAGCAGTACTTTTGCCTCTTACATTACCATTCGTTTTATCATAATCAACAACATGATAGCAGCTATAATCTTTTCGGAAGTGATTTATCAACGTATTTTCAGCATGGTTTATCGCCATTTTATAAAATGAAGAATCGCCCGACAATCGTGTTGCGAGAAAAAGTAATTCAAGATTCATCATATTGTCAATAATAACCGGACACATCCATCCCCGATCTTTTTGCCAACCCCTATCTTCATCCCACGACTGGATAACGCCTGGGACAGGACGATAACGTGTTCCCAATGATTTAGCTGATTCTATAATAACACGTTTGTATTCTTCATCGTTTGTAATACGATAAGCATTCCCAAAACTACAATTAATAATAAAACCAATGTCGTGGTGCTTTGTCAACGATTTAACCGGTTCAAGTTGTGCTGTATAGTTAATACCGTATTCCTTCCACTTTTCATCACCTGTAAGTTCATACATGTACCACATAGTACCCGGAAAGAAACCACTGGTCCAGTCCTCACGGGAAACATATACCGTTTTATCATTGTGAACTGTACGTGGGTTCATGAATTTACCCGATGCTTCAATAATTTCAATCTGTTTACCCAGCTGATTGACGGCAAAGTCCACCATGTCTTTGTCGACGTCTCTTTTCGATTTTAGCGCAAGGCAACCTGTAAAAACACTCACACACACTATTAATACTAAACTCTTTTTATTCATAACCTTCAATTAATTCGAAACAACATTATTCAATAAACATAAAACAACAGAAAAAACTACTTCCTTACTCAATCAGAGTGTAAGAAAGTAATTACCGGGAAACTTCATTTAACACCTCTTTTCCAGCATTTACGATAGAAATACACTCCTCAGCACTCTTGGCATTCGTCGAAGAAAAAGTCGATAAGACCCTTGTTAATCGTTTTAACTTTTCACTATCCTCTGTCTTTTTCGAGACAGCTAACTCATTTTGTATTATCCTGATTTTCTCTACATCCTGAATCCCTTCACGTAATCTTTCAAAACGAATAGAACTTCTTGCTTCAGGATATACAAGGTATGTATCACCCGCGGGCCAGGTACTATAACGGGAGTCCAGTAATGGATTTTCAACCCAGGAATTATATGCCCAACGAAGAAATCCATCAAATCCGGCAGCCTTAGCATACCAGGCGGCATACACAGCTTCGGCAGGTAAAGAGAATGTGAACTGATTAGGAAATTTGGTGCCGCAATACGAATAATAAGTTGTGTTCAACCCGTTTTCATTGCGATATTTTAAATCCGCCTCTTCCACGACAGCACCATGCTTCACACACAAGTCCTTAATAAAAGGATATTCTTTGTAACTCTTATGATTGTCTGCCAATGAAATCCCCAAATCAGGAGCGATCTTCTGCACAAGGCTGATTGTGGCTTTCATCATCTCAGGGGATCGCTCATCCATGGCGATATTGGTAATACTTAACCATCCTTTTTTCGCGAGATGTTTCGAAAAATCTTTCAGAAAGGGAGTCCATACTTCGGCAAATAGATCTGTTCCCGGTACAGCCTGAATAGTAACTTTTGCTCCTGTTCGCTCATCCCGATAATCCAGTTCATTATTCCAGGGCACCATAGAATAGCAATTAATCATTTTGTTTATTCCTAATTCCATCATAAAAGATACCCACTTATCAAAAGCAGCATAGTCATAACTCCAACCGCCATCCATCTTCTTTGTCCACACTATCATATCGGCGTACCGGTCATAACATTGTCCGTTCCACGGGTCTTTGTTCAGATTGGCCGTTATTACTTTCTGACCGGCATCGGCCAACATTTTCATTACCGGATACAGATGTTCATAATGTTCGTTGCTCCAAACAGGCACATTATGCCAACGCGCAACAGCAGTAGGGTGTTGCCATAAATCAAGGTGATAAGTCCACTGAGCAGGTGGTGGGAGCACCTTATTTTGCACTTCTATTTCCAGATTCAGCTTTTGTTTTGTTTTCCCTTTTATAAGTACCGACAATGTTCCTCTATAAATACCAGCTTGTGTTTCGGCAGGAATATCTATACTTATCCACACCGGACGAACTGTACGGGAAGGGATATCGAAGCAAGTCAAATTATCCAACATATCTGGAGAAAGGGAAGCAGGGTATTTTTGAGGATTTCTCTCCGCATCACATCCCTTACCAAACGAGTCGGTCATAACATAGCGAACGAAGCGGGCCTGTGCAATTCCTGGCGATAATTCTGATGTACCGGATTTAAACGTGGAGAACCGGAAACTAACCTGATCTACCTTTTCATTTGTCCATAAAACAACCTGAGCTGATAGTCGTTCTCCTTTCCATCCCATTCCTTTCCAGGAAGTTTCTGGCTTTACTACCGGAACTTTCGTTTTAGCATACCGCGAATCAATTGTTCCGAAAGAAACCTGTAATCCATTTGGTACTCTCTTCCATTCAACATCATTTACGACTGCCGAATCACTCAATTCCCTGAATGTATCACAAGACAACACGTTCCGGCTGCTATTACATGATAGCATAAAAATAAAAATAAAATAAAATAAGAATCTCATACGTATATATTTTTTCAAACTGTCATTATGAATTAAATAATCATGGTTGAAGTGCCAAATACATTTACTGAATTAACACATATTTATATAAGACATAAGCGTTTTTCTTATTTAACTCAACGACTAATTCTGCCTTATCGGAAAGACTTACAATCTGATCACTCCCTTCACCCAACACGCGAATTAGCTTCACACTACTCCCCGGCGGTAACATGGTTTTAATTTTCACTTTATTCTGTGCATTATTTTCCCTGAAAAACAACAAATAACCTTTATTCTGCTGTATACTTTGGAACCCTGTCCAGGAACTGCCGGAGGGTTCTTCACCCAAAGGCTGTATAAGTCCACTGTGAATATCCGCCTGATACTTTCTGTATGTTTTTATTACAGATGAAATACACATCGCCTCTTCAGGCAAGTTCGAAGTTTCGAACCAGGCAAGCGGTTGTCCCATCATCGTGATGGCAAAAAGGTAATCAAAATCATAATTTACGGGAGCAAATTTATCATCTTCGTACAGGGCGATATTTCTCCATTTATTAAGAAATTCTATCTGAAGGTTTTGTACCGGAATATACTTCGACAACATCCATAAGTTTCGTAATGTCCAAAACGGATAATAATTACGCCAATCGGTATACCGGTTTTCCAAAAAGATATTTCCGAAATTTACTTGATATAAATATCCAAACCTTTTTCCTGCCGTTGCATCCAGATTAAATACGACCTTTCCACCTGTCTGATTTTTAATTTCATTCAGAAAATTAATCATGTTTATTTCGGCTAATTTTGAAGACAACAGCACACCATCAATCTTAAAATACCGAATACCATATTTATTATACAAATTAATCACAATCTTTGCATCGGTTTTCCACGAGGCATAATCATTCAACTTTGTCGGATTAAACCATAAGCCCAATTGTATCCCTTTCTCTTTCGCTGAACGGATAATCTTTGTAAACCCATTTGGGAAGCGGTCTTTATGAGGCTCCCAGTCTTCCGGATTCCAATGGTCCCATTTTTTATTGTCTGATTTAACAACGCTGCCATGCGACAGCCCCTGCTGCCAACCATCATCAATCTGTAGGTGCGTAATGCCCAGCTCTTTTGCTTTTTCCAGTTCTCTGAGAATAAATTGTTCGGTTACTTTTCCGTCCTGACTTCGGTCTCCCCAGGTATTCGCCATGATAAGTTCATCTCGTTCAGGAACATATCTTTTGCGCTTTTGTTGATATTCGATTACAGCCTGATAGCTATTGAACTCGCCACAGGAAGTAACACCAACGACTGAACTATATCCATAAATCCATTGATCTGGAGTAATTAATTCATTGTTGAGTCCGGTCCCGATCATTCGCACATAACCATCTTCAGCGACATAATCTCCTCCCGGATAATTCAATTGAGCCATGGGAGACGGAGCTTCCTTTATCATAAAAACACCCTGATTCTGCTCCAGATTGTTTGCAAAAAGAATATTTCCACTGTACAGTCTGTTCTTGTACGACAAATGGTCTGATTCTGTAACCAGATCATTAAAGTGGTCGGTATTATCCATCAAAGCTATGATTTTCAACTTCCAGTGCTTTCCTTCAAACTTCAAATTCTCCATTGAAACTATGTTGTTCACATCAACAGCCTGAATTAAATCTTCAGTTGTCATTCTCCCGGAATTTTCAATCATTTTTTCATCCCAATTCCAGTGTGTGTTTACCACCCCTCTGAAAGCATAATCACTGGCAATAGCCGGACAATCAGGATAAAGTCGTAACACTCTTTTTATTTCCAGTTTAGCAAGGGAATAAATAATTTCAACACATTGATGATACGGTTCAATCAGAGACTGCTGAACTTCGTAGATATTATATTGTGTTTTTGTAGCTTGCTTTACTATTCCGGGAATTACAAGATCAGGTTGATTATTATTAACGATCCATTTATATCCTGTTTGTTTGTTTTCAATGGATTGAGTGATGAGATGTCCACCGTTCCATTCGTAGATTCGTTTTATTCTTGAGTTTTCAAGCACTAAAATATCATTTTTCAGTTGAATCTCACATTTTTCATTTTGTGCCTGTAACAAAGAAACAAAACTGAATATTATGGTACTCAGGAGTATTATTTTTCTTATAATTTGCTTCATATTGATTTGATTTTAATTAGAAACAATCATTTTCTTTTATAATCAAAACAGATTACTCCATTTCCTGCCGTTGCCGTATAGATACGTTGTAAATCAGCATCAACTTCTACAGCAATAAACCTGGCACACCCCAATGAAAAATCATAAATATCAGTCCATATACCCCCATTATCCTCACTTATCCATAAGGTCGTTTTACTTTCTCCTAAAGGATGGTTTGAACAAGCCAGCGCCATCAAAGTTTTTCCTTCTTTATTCTTATGAATGGATAATGAAGAGGCATTTGCAGGATACAGCGGAGATACCTGCTTCCAACTGTCACCAAAATCATCACTCTTCCATAATCCAGCATTCCAGAAACCTGCATATACCACACCTTCTTCATAAGGATGTGCATAAACAAACTGCAATACTTTGTTCTTATCTTTATCAAAAGGCAGTTTATTCCCGACATTCGTCCAACTTTTACCATAGTCGGTTGTTCTGAAAATACCGCTGGTCCATTCACCAACATACATTACATTGACTTTAAAATGGTCGAGGGTAAGTAACTGACCTGTACCGCTGCCGTTTTTATGCTGAAAATTAACGATGGGTGTAAGATCTCTTTCTATCTTATATACATCCGCGGGTACCGAGGCAAGATGAGCAAATGGCGAAGTTCCAAAAGAAGACCATGTATCTCCGTAATCATTAGAAATGTAGATACCCGGAGTGTTTTCTGAGTTTTTATCCCCTTCAACAAAAGCATAAAATCGTCCTTTATTAAACGGATCTTCCTTTATATCCTGAATATAGTTTGTACCCTTTAATGTCCATACAACCCTGGCAGTTTTACCTGCATCATCACTTTTATACAAACTGATTGAACGACCTTTTGTCTGTGACACAAAAAGAAGTAAATCAGGATTATGTGCAGAGAAACGAACTAATCTAGCTGGAGGCCATATATCCATAGGGAGAGAATGAAAAGTTGCTCCTCCGTTTGTTGATAGTGCAGGCGCATGATCGCACACACCTGCAACTATGACACCCGGTTTTGAAGGATGTTTACTCAGATTCTCCATACAAAGGATTCCTATTCCTTCGAAATAATTTCCATTGTATGTTTTACCCATATCTTCCGTAATGGTTACTCCCCACCAGTTTGAGACATACAGTTTATCCGGCTGTTTATAATCTTGCAGAATATGTGAAATACGAGCTCCGATTCGTTTGGTATTCAAGCCATGCCATGCAGGGAAACAACACAAATTTTCAGGTTTGGGATCCGGAGAAATTAATTTCCATGTCGCTCCTTTGTCATCAGAGCGAAAAATCGGAATATCAGCGACTTCAGTACCAGCTTCTGCCGTGAACAACACATTGGCATCTGAACTGCCCTGTACAATGGTGCGATAACCTGCATCCGACCGTAAACCTTTGATTGCATCGAAAGTCTTTCCGCTATCTGTACTACGATAAATTCCGGGGTTTGATACATATATAATAGTTTTACCTGCATCCAAAACCACCATCTCGAATATAGCAATATGCTCTTTTTCGAATACTACCTCCCAGGTTTTTCCACCATTCGACGACCTGTAAATTCGTCCTTTATCTTTACCTCTGGAAAAGTCCTGCACTCTTTTCAAAAGACTTTCGATTACTTTCGGATCTGATGAATTTGAAGAAACATAGCTGTCGGCAACAGTACCCACGTAAATCCGGTTATCGTGATACGTCACACAAGCAATACGTTCACCTTTCAAACCTGCATACTTCCAGTTGACTCCACTATCGTAACTAATCCAGAGTCCTTGAGAAAAACTTCCGGCCACCACTTCACCTTTATTATTTGCATTAAAAGCAATTAACTCTCCATAGACACGTGTAGGTCCGTTCCCGTAATAATCCAAACCTTCTTTGACTAACTTCCAGTTTTCCCCACCATCTTCCGAACGGTGAATACGTCCTGTAAATTTAAAACTACGTACATCCCCCGAAGCGCGTAACAATATTTGACTATTATTCGGGTTGATTGCCAATGAGTGACAATAATGATCGCTCATTGTATCTAAACCACTATTAATGACTCTCCAGCTTTTCCCACCATTTATACTTTTAAAAACACCTGCGACATCACTACGTGCATACAGCAAGTCGCTGCTGTGGGGATCTTGAACTATTCCGGTGATATAACCTCCTCCTCCCATATCAGACTGAAAAACTGACAACAAATAATTCCCTTTACTATAAGAACTTAAAGGTACTGACAATGGTTGAGCAAGACCTATAAATGGCAAACACAACGCTATAACTAACACATCAGGAACAATCCATTTAAACCTCATTATGATCAAAATTCTCTTTAAATTGCCTGTTAGGGTGTCAAGTTCAGACATCTTAACAGGCAATTATTTTACTTAACTAAACAACCGCATATTAGAAACTATCTCAAACTTCTTTATTTCAACATTTTTAAAGCATTACCAGATTTCTTATCACGAACAATATAGACCCCCGGTTTCAAATGCTGAACACGAATGGCAGATGCGCTTGATCGAATCTGCAACTGACCTGAAGCGTTAAAAACTTCTAAATCCAAATTATCTGAATTAATAATATCCTCTTGATTATAGGAGATAAACTTATTGTTATAATCCTGCTCCGACACATCTGTAGTACTCAACAACCCAACATTGGTTGCTGTAATAAAGTAGAAATCCACACCATCGTTTCCGGCGCTCCAATCAATCGGCATAATTTTAAGTGTTGTTGAATCTCCCTGGTACATATAAGAATGAACCGTAGCATAACTTTGCAAGGAATGTATCGCAAGTGTATCAATGAACGTGTTTTCGGTATCAGTAACTATCACTTTCCCCATGGGAGTGCTATTATAAGACCTCATCCCTACCTCAATAAAACTATTCCCCTTTACAGGAAATTTAAAATAACGGGTATTCGATGTAATTGCAACACCACCTGATACTTCAAGCGTGTTTGTATAAGTTGTTCCCTTGTAGGGAACTGATGCTACTTTGTTGTCCGGCGCTTTGTAGGTCCATCCATAGGAACCATTTCCAACAATTGACAGATAATCTTCTGTTTTATAAGTCTCTTTGTTATTGAAAACGGAACTTGCATTTAGAGAAGAGAATTCAGGGTCACTGAAATTCCATGTTGTTTTTTGACCTTGTATTGGTGCTACATTTGTTGCCGAAATAGCATAAAAGTTTATTCCTTGATTGCCTGTAGTCCAGGTTTCAGCATAAACATACAAGCGGGTAGGTCCACCTACATATTGATAGGTATATTTACCGGGAGTCCCCTGCGATAAGGTGCCAAGGGTCTCAACAAAAGTTTCGGCTCTGTTGGTAATGGTCAATTTCCCTGCCGGCGTACTGTTGTAACTCCTGGCAATAATTTCAATCTCACTATCTCCTGCCACATCGAAAGCCAGATAACGGTTTCTGTAGGGCAAAGAAGTGTGTCCAGGGGCAGTCTGTGTTCCTCCCACCGTTGTAAGGCTTGACGTGTAGGTGATGCCATCAAATTCAGGTTGAGCGACAGCATCATCTACCATGATTGCCCAACCATACTGTCCATCTCCTTGGATAGTTAATCCATCATTAGTAACATACGTTCTCTTAGCATGAAAATCAGTGCCTGTTGGGGCCTTCAGAGAGGTAAATTCTGCATCACTAAAATTCCAAACCGTTTTTGTTGCCAGCATGCTTGTCGATAAGATAAGCAAACTCAGCATAAAGCATAAAGTTTTGTTCATAACATTAATAATTTAACTGGACTTCTACATATTAAATTTAAGTTATCATTTTCAAAAATTACAGGGAAGTATTGAAGTCCTGTAACACCTCCGTACAATCTTTAAAAATTTCTTACCAGTCATAAAATTAAACCTGAGTCATCTTACAATCAACCGATTATGTCTAAATTCCGATTTGTCGTTTACCGTACAGATTAAATATACACCCGGAGTTAGCATATCGGTTTCAATTGAAAAGAGATTCTCACCTGCAATGGTTTCATACGTTTTATCCATAATCACTTTACCCGACATTTCAGACAATATTAATCGTACAGGCAGATCATTCAATGCATTAAAAGTCAACGAAACAGTCTCACCCCTATTGACAGGATTAATGTTTAATATATTTTTCCTGACAGCATTTACCTCTTTCATGTCATTGTTAGAAGTTTGGATATTAAAACTAAATTCCACGGTTGAACCTGCGTATGGCATTTTGGGCATATTATTGACTATTTCTTCATGATACCCTGATGAATTTGAGGCATAGCGAACCTTAATGTTTGTAGCATTTTGAGAAGGATCAGCCAACCAGCATTTCAACTGAGCATTATTCTTTTCAAACATCAACACACAGGGTGCATCCACAGTAATGTTTAAGTCACCATAGCTGAATGTGGTTGCTTTATAAAAAACCATCCCCCATAAATTCAGTTCTCTGTTGTACACCGCCTGGACATCTTCACCATTTGCAGCCACCACGATATCAGAAACATTATAAGCCCTTGTTTGCGCCAGGGTTTTGTTTGGCACGATGACATATTCGTATTTTGATTGAAGAGGCTTTATACCATGATTGAACCACAAATTAAACACGTTAGAAGTTACTGTCGTTGAAGATTGAGCGCTCGTGATGGATTGCCATGTACCAGACTGCGGTCCGAAACTAAGATTTACATTCCCTCCTTTTGGAAAAAAATAAGCAATCTTATTGTGGTGTATCCAGTCCAAATTGCTTGTATAAGTTGATGTTGAACCAATTTGTATGTACGTTTCACTATTATTATGTTTTACTACTGCAGTTCCACTCTGCATACACTGATTTACCGTTGTATTAATTTCTTCGGCAGCCGTTGATTTTATTCCGGCTCCCAGACAGACAATCTCTTCCCCAAACATAAACCACGATTTTTTTGCCTGCGTATTCACATTAAAATCAGGATTATCCATCTGATAAGTAGTAACGCCATAGTTTCCATTTGATACTCCGCCGGCAAAAATTGCATTTCCCGGTTTCTCCCACTGAGTTGGTTTCGGAATAGTTGTTTTTTGCGGAAGGGTAGTGCCGGGTATTTTCGCCCAATCCCATACAGGGAATATATTTCGGTATTCATTTCCTTCTATAACAATCGCATTTGCCCCTTCTATTAGAAAATAGCCTTTCAGGTTTTCCCCGTTTCCATTTTCACTACGTGCTGTTCGAGTCGATGCCATCCTGATATCGAACGTATAACCGGGGGACGTAGTTAAGGTGTAGTCACCTCTCCAGTAATGGTAATGGGTTACGGGCACTAGATAGGTTCCGGACTTGTTCCCTTTTAGCCGTTCTATAGCAGCATCGTAAACAAACTGGTTATCCGGATCCACTTTCTTGAAATTCGATACAATTGCTGATACGTATGACGCTCCGATTCCTCCCTGAATAGCTAATCCCCTGCCGACTGTATTATATAAAAAAGCGCTGCCGCGAATTAAGTTCAAGAAATGATCCCTGAAAAATTTAACTAACAACTCCTGTTTAACCTGATCCATCGCGAATTCAGTACCTTTAGTTGCACCGGCTATTACAATCGCATGCCGGACAAAGGCAACAGCGTAGCCTCCGGAATACAGTTGCTGTCCGTGTTGGAAAAAAGAATAATCATGCTGTAATCCTTCCTGTGTGGTCATGTAAACTGGTTCATACACTTCGTTCACCCCCAATGTAAGAGCTGTCTGATCTTTTGAAAGGCATCCCCGGTACACCCAATGCATCGCAACAGCAACTTTATTTGATCCTGTGTAATTTAGCGGATTTCCTCCGGTATTTTTTATTCTGGTAAGGATATTGGTTTCGAGTGTCGACGAAACCTGTTGTGCCCCCGAACGCATCAGAATCAATATTCGCCCGAGCTGTTGAGGGTTGCCAATTTGATGAACATACCAATTGTTACTGATAGGATTTTTATTATAAAAATAGGTAAGAGCAGAAACAATTTTCTGATATACAATAGCATTACGATAATAATTTGAAGATATCAGCGTATAAGCCAGGGTAAAATCCACGACCCGTTCCAGGTGTGTAGTGCCAGGCCAGTTGGTCATTGCTGTACTGTTATAGTCAATATCCGCCCAGGAACCATCGGAATTAATCGTCGTCAGCAAACTTGCTACAGTCGTATTTAATTTCGGTACATCAGCCACACCTTCCCACTCATTTACCCGGATTCTTTGCATTATTGTATCATATACTGCATCATTAACAGCAAATAAAAAATGGAAAAAACCTGAACAAAACAGAAATATCAAAATAACGCTTGTATTTCTTTTCCCTTTTATCATAAAATATTTAATAATGAGAGATCCTTAAGTGAGTATCTCCTGTTATTATGTTACACGAACGAGTGGGAAACTGGTACTATAAATTTTTTATGTTGTTAAACATACATTTATGAACCTAAATGCATGATGGACTTATTCTTGAGCAACCATGTTATAAGAAACGAACTTATGTATCTTATAAAATATATTTACACTTTCAAAAACACCTGATTTTTATACATTATCCAAAGAATCAAGGAAATGACAGAAACGCTACCCATTTGCAGTAATGCGCCATAATAGTTACCGATATATTGCTCCACACCATATAAGATTGAATGGATAACTCCACTAAAATCAACAATTGAATATAGCATATAGGCCAGAATTGAGTTCATACCATATATCTTAAGCCATTTGAGACCCTTTCCTATTTTTTTGTAATCAATTATGTAATAAAATAAAGCCATCAATAAAAAACAGATTCCACTGCTGAAAAGCGTCATTGAACTGGTCCATATTTTTTTAATAATTGGCATCTGTAAACTCCAAAGCTGTCCTGCAACAATTAAAGCTACACCTATCAAGAGTAATAAATGCAATTTTTTCAGAGGTGTTTTTTCGCTTTTCAGAATCTGTCCCGCAAATACACCTGTCATAACCGTAACGCCAAAATTCATACTACTTAATATCCATGTGTAGCGGTAATTTCCAAAGTCTAATCCAGTATCGGTTTGCGTAACACGATTACGAAAACGTCCTAATATCATTCGATCAATATACTCTGCAAAGTTATTATCTGGTCCAAAACTACCTCCTCCCCAACTACCATTCTTCACAAAAGTGAGAATCGTCCATGAAATAAGTAAAAATGCAATTACAGAAATAATTTGTCCTCTTAGCTTAAAATTCAGTATAAGCAGAGCTGATATTAAATAACCCATTGCAATTGCCTGTAGCGTGTTTGAGTAAAAATAAATTCTTTGAAAATCCAACGCAAGCAGATTCCCTTGACACATCATGCCAAAAATCCACAATAAAAAAAACCTCTTAATAATTTTCATATAGAGATTAGTCCTATTCTTATTCTCGAAGTATTTAGCAAAGGCAAAAGGCATCGAAACCCCTGCCATAAACATGAATAATGGCATGATTATGTCCCAAAAAGTGAATCCCTCCCACGCAACATGCTCAAAAGGTTTCATCAATATATTCATCCACGGGGTATCAACCACCTTCCCAAAAGCAATAAAAACCGGTTGAAAACAAACAAGACAGAACAAGTCAAATCCTCTCAGTATATCAAGTGATTCTAAACGTTCAGTTTTATGATTTTGCATGGTAATTTATATATTGTGGTCTCAAACTGTGAAGCCAAAAGATTAATAATACATTTGTTCTGTATTGGATATGTTTTGTTAGACAACAAACTGTCCGTTTTAACGCCTGAACAAAACATTAAAACGGACAGTTTGATATGTATTGGAATAGAACTAAAAGCTTTTAAACAATGTTGAGTACTTTATTTCAATAATTTCAACGTCTCACCTAACTTCTTGTCACGAACAATATACACACCTGATTTAAAGTGTTCAATATTAATAATTGAGGCCGTTGAACTTATCAACAGTTGACCAGAAACATTATATATATTCAGGTTCAGATTTTTATCATTAATAATTTCTTTTTTATTAAATTTTACAAACTGATTAATGTAGGGGATTTCATCAACCGAAGAGCCATCTACTTCACCAACATTTGTTGCCGATATAAAATAAAAATTCATTCCCGCGTTACCTTCTGTCCATTTACTGGGTATCAGCTTTAAAGTTGCAGGAGGCCCCTGATACACATACGAATGAGTGGTTACGTAATCGCGCAAGGTATATTTTGCAAGCGTATCAAGGAATATATTTTCAGTATCCGTTATAATTAACTTTCCCATCGGGGTACTGTTATAAGACCTTAGTCCTACCTCAATATGACTATTTCCTTTCACAGGAAAACTAAAATATCGGGTATCAGACGATACGGCAACTCCACCCGGCACTTCAAGCGAATTCACATATTGTGACCCTTTATAATTAAATAAAGCAACTCTGTTGTCAGGTGCGCGGTAAGTCCAACCATAACTACCGTTCCCGATAACAGAGAGGAGACTTTCTGTCGTATAAGTTTGTTTATTGTTAAAAACTCCTTCCAAATTCATAGAAGAAAATTCCGCATCACTAAAATCCCACGTTGTTTTTTCACCTTCAACCGGAACTACATTGGTTGCAGTAATCGCATAAAAGTTAACTCCACAATTACCGCTTGTCCACCTGGGCGGATATATATATAACCGGGTAGGGCCACCAAAATATGAAAACGTATACCACTTAGCAACACCTTGTGTAGGCCTTCCAATGGTATCAACAAATGTTTCTTCATGATCGGTTATTACAATTTTTCCCGCCGGTGAACTATTATAGCTTCTGGCAAGTACCGCTATTTCACTGTCACCTGCCACATCAAAAGCCAGGTATCGTCCACCATATGGCAAGGTAAAATGACCGGGAGCAACATAAACTCCACCTACCGTCGTAATACTGTGTGTGTAAGTTACGCCATCAATTTCGGGTTGAACTTTCTCATCCGGTTTTAAGTTCCACGCATAACGTCCATCAGTTTGAAATGTTAATCCGTCTTCAGTCGTGTAGGTCGCGTTTGCATTAAATGCACCAGCTGAAGATGCGAGAGAGATAAACGGTTCAGTACTTAGATTCCAAACCGTTTTAGTAGTAGCTACTAAGCTTGCTGAAATGACAAGCAAATTCAAAGTAAATAATAAAGTTCTTTTCATAACATAAATAATTTAAAGGGAGTTTAACTAATTCACATGTTTTTTAACTATACATTTCACTCAATTCACTATTAAATGATTTTGTTTAAAATACTGTTCTTCATTTCGGGTGCAGACTAAATAGATACCTGGTGTTAGCATGTTAGTTGCTATTGGAAAAACATTCTTTCCAGAAACAGTTTCACGTGTAGCATTCATCAGAACTTTACCCGACATATCCAATAAACTTAAATTAACAGGCAGATTATTCAGCGAATTATAAATCAATGAAACTGGTACACCTTTGACTACAGGATTAGGAATCAGTTTGTTTTTCTGAACTACCTTATCATCTTTTATTTTGACAGTTGAAGATGTATTCTGAATAAAAAACTCTACTGTCGAACCTGCATGTGGCATCTTTGGCATGGCATTAATGATTACTTCACTTTTCCCGGATGTTTTTGAGATATATTGAACATTTATCGTCGAGAGGCTCTGTGAGGGATCTGCCAGCCATCCTTTAATCATAGTAGTTCCCGGAGTTTCCATCATCAGTACACATGGAGCATCAACCGAAACACTAAAATCATCGTTACTTAAAGTCGTAGCTTTATAAAAAACCATTCCCCATAATTTCAACTTCTTATTGTATACCGCTTGAAGGTCAGCGCCATTGGCTGCAATAACGATATCAGACACATTATAATTTCTGGCTTGTGTTAATGTTTTGTTGGGTACGATAATATATTCATATCTGGCCTGAGTAGGTCTGTACCCATGATTGAACCAAAGCTTAAATACATTCGATGTAAGATTAGTCTTCGACTCTGTTGTTGCTATGGAATACCAGGATCCTGACTGAGGGGCAAAACTAAGATTTAGATTTCCTCCATTAGGAAAATAGTACGCGACTTTGTTGTGGTGGACCCATTCCAACGTTCCTGAATATGAAACTGTAGAACCAATTGACACATATGATTCACTACCAGTCTGTTTTGCATAAGCTCCTCCGTTTTGCATACATTGATTAACGGTTGTATTAACATTTACGGTAGCCATTGATTTGATTCCTGCACCCAGACAGACGATTTCTTCACCGAACATGAACCAGGATTTCTTTGCTTCAGTGTTTACATTATATTCCTGATTATCCATAAAATAGGTAGTAACGCCATAATTTCCATTAGAGACTCCACCTACAAAAACAGCATTCCCTGGCTTTTCCCACTGGCCAGGATTGGGTATCGTGGCCATGTGTGGAAGTGTGGTTCCGGGAATCTTAGCCCAATCCCACACTGGAAATATGTTTCGATATTCGCTCCCATCGAGCACGACGGAGTAAGCTCCTTCAGTTAAAAAATAGCCTTTAAGATTTTGACCGTTCCCATTTTCATTGCGACAAATTCTATTGGAAGCCATTCTAACGTCAAAGGCGTATTCAGGGGAATTAACCAGTGTATAATCTCCTCTCCAATAATGGTAGTGCCTGGTAGGTATCTGATAGTCTGCCGATCGTGTAGAACTCAATCGTGCAGCAGCAGCATCGTAAACGGCAGCATTCCCTGGGTCAATTTTCTTAAATTTCAATGCCAAAGCAGCCACATACGAAGCCCCTACTCCTCCTGAAAGAGCAATCTGCCGTCCAACCGTATTATACATATACGTTTGACCCCGTATAATATTAAGGTAATGATCCCTGAAAAATGTAGTTAATAAATTTGTTTTTTCATTACTCAATTCATATTCAGTTCCTAATGTGCAAACAGCCAGGTTAAGCGTATTCCTGACAAAAGCAACCCCATAGCCGCCAGTATAGAGCTGCTGACCGTGTTGGAAATAAGCATAATCATGTTGTAAACCCTCCAGTGTTGTCATAAAAACAGGATAAAATACCTGTTCAACTCCATGTGCAAGCACTTGGTGGTCTTTGGTCAGACAACCTCTGTATACCCAATGTATAGCAATATCCGACTTATTAGCTCCGGTTCGGGTCAGCGGGTCGCTTCCGGTCTCTTTAATTCTTTTCAGAATATTATCTTCCAACGTTGACGGAATTTTTTCAGTTCCTCCACGCATGAGGATTAGTATACGACCCAAACGTTGAGGATTACCTATCTGATGAACATACCAGTTTGTACTTTGAGGATCTCGCGTATAAAAGAAATTCAATGCTGCGATAATTTTCTGAGATACGTTACTGTTATTATAGTAGTTAGATGATTTTAATGTATAAGCCAGACTTAAATCCAGCACCCTGTTCAAATGGGTTGTCCCCGGCCAGTTTGACGCCACGGTACTGTTATAATCCAAATCGCTCCAGGAACCGTCGGCATTGATTGTATTCAACAATCCGGCAACAGTACTATTTAGTTTTTTTATATCAGTTATTTCTTCCCATTCATTTACTCGTACACGTTGCATGATCGTATCGAACACCGCATCATTTGCTGCGAATGAGCTACCAATCAGAAATAAATTCAATAAAAGCATCAAATCCACTCTAAGTACATTCTTCATCTTCATTATAAAATATTAACTTATCAATTTTGTTTTACAGAAAGGAGAAACCAGGGTTTACATTTTTTTTAATTATAACCGGGGTTTTGAACCAATAATTTACTGTTTTGTATTTCATCAATAGGAATAGGCGCAAAGTACATTTTTTCATCCCATCTCCGTTCTTCAATTACGGTGTGGGTGTAAAATCCTTCTAATGTTGTTGCTTCCATATCCATCCCATGGAAATTTCCACCTTGCCCGCCATTACCCGGTGCATTTCCGGCAATCATCCACCTGCGTACATCAAAATAACGTTGCCCTTCTGTAGCCAGCTCCACGCGCATTTCCGCGCGAATTGCCTCACGTTGAAGTTCCCGGTTACCCTTGATCCCCGGTTTAATGTCTGCCAACAACGGGACACCTGCTCTTTCCCTGATTTTATCGATATAATCAAGAACCCGGCTATCATTGGGGTCAACCTCATTGAGTGCCTCTGCATATAACAAATAAAATTCAGCTAATCGCATCAGTATGCCCGGTCGGTATAAACTTCTGGGATGGCTACCCTGGTTGTACACTGTTCTGTTTATCCTTTTATAGGATACATATCCTGATTTGGCATAACTGGGAACTCTGTTGTCAGAATTTCCTCCTTTATTGAACCAGATTTGTTCATTACCAATGTGCCATCTCCGACCGTTAAAAAACACACATTGATAAAAACGAGGTTCGCGGTTGATATACATTTTAAATGTTCCTGCTTCTGTTTTCCCAGTTTGATCTTCCGATGCATTCGTTGTAAAACCCGTTTCTGAATAAAGCGGAGATTCATCAATCGGGAGGCCATCTATCATAAAAAAGTCATCAACCAATTCCTGTAGTATTGCTATTTTACCTGTAGACTGGGTTCCGCCACGTGCACCCCTCGGGATACTGACACCATCTAATCCTGATTGAGAAACAACATTTCCCCAGTTCACGTTTGAACGAGCAAAAATAATTTCACTATTGTAGAAATTATGAAGTTCATAAATACTTTTATTTGCATCAATATTTCCAAATCCATCATACTCTTTGTACAACTCATAATTTCCGGATGTAGCGTAATCAATAAAACTCTGACAAGCATCGAGTGCTTTTTGCCACTTGGTTGCATCATAATCAGGAAACAAGCGTTTTCCATCCTTATTAGTCACTTTCAAAGCATTTGCATACCCACCGTTATACAAGGGGCTTGCAGCATAAACCATCAATTTTGCTCTTAGAGCAAGAGCTGTGCCTTTGGTTGGTATAGCCAGGGTAGATTCAGCACTCAAATCCGGATCTTTCAGATCATCAGCGATGTCAGTCAATTCATTGTAAATAAATTCAACCACTTCGTCAACAGAATTTCTGGCGTAATCAATTTTTGTATTATCAGGATTGGCCGGTTCTGTAATAACAGGTATAGGACCATACAATTCAAAAAGCAAATAGTGATAATAAGCTCTGAAGAATCTCGCCTGTGCTTTTAGATATGCTATTTCGACCTCGTCTATATAATCTGCCTCACCTGATTTAGGTATAACATGTGCTCTTTCAAGGAAAATATTAGCCTGTCTGATATATTGCCAGTATCCAGACCATCTGTGAGCCCGAAAATGTGAAGGTGTTATAACCTCCAGATTCCAGTCATTTGCCTGTGCATTTAAATCAATCTCATCGCTTAGTATCGGCCATGGATGTTTAAAACCATTTGATGCATGCATATCGGACGGATCCGGAATTCCCAGATAAACATCCATCAACCACCTACGGGTATCTGTAGGACTATTGAAAATCGATTCGTAATCCCTTTGTTCTGCGAGTTCATCGGAAACATCCAGAAAATCAGAACAGGATGATAGAATCAGGGGAAATAAAAAGATGAATAAAAATTTTATCTTTTTCATAATATCATATTTTATTTTTAATGACGCTTTAATACTAAATTAAATAGTGAATTCCAAACCGATTGTCCAGGTTCTTGACAAAGGATAACGGGTTCCTCCTGCCGCATTTCCCAGTTCAGGATCAAACATCTTAACCTGATCCCACACATGGAGATTGTATCCGCTCAAATAGATGCGAGAGGCAGAAATACCCAGGTATTTCAATGTTTTTTTATTCAAATTATATCCTATCTCCAGATTTTTTAACCGCAAAAAGTTGCCACTTCTATACCAAAAGGTACTATGTGTGTTGTTGTTACCCATATTTGCCTGACGTAGTCTTGGGAAAAAGGCATTTGGGTCCGGGTTTTCCTGAGTCCATCTGCTTTCCACGATTTCCTGACGGACATTACTTTCAATGAGTCCCCAGTGGAAAGGCATGAAACTGGCAGAATAATTATTCAGGTTCACTGTAACATTCGCAGCTCCCTGGAAAAACGTATTTATATAAAAACCTTTATAGTCTGCTCCAAATCCAAAACCATAAACGATTTCCGGTACAGCAGGATGCCATCCCTCCGGATCATAAACCCTGTCATTGTTATCTAAAATACCATCCCCGTTCAAATCTTTATATTTGATATCTCCGGGAAGTGTTTGAGGTAACCACGGAGAACCAACAATGTCTGGTTTGAGTGTGTAAATCTTATTATTTTCATTGTCATAGGTAATATCAAAATCTTCCTCAGCAAATAATCTTTCAGCAATGAGTGGATTTTGGCCTGTCCCTTGTTGGGTGATTCTTTTGCCGGTTATTTCTAACCAGGGATATAGTTGTGGAAGCTCATCATATTCGACAATGGTATTCCGGGCAAAAGTAAAAGTTCCCTTACCCGATAATCTTACATCCCCTATATTATGTTTGAGATTAATGCTGGCATCAAAGCCCTCATTGTTCACAATACCATAATTCTGCCAGGGTGATTGACGAAACCCGGCCATGTCGGTTACTGTCCTGCGCTGAAGTAAAATATTGGTGCGATTATCATTAAAATAATCCGCCGTGATGTCAACGCGACCATTCCAAAGCGCGATATCAACTCCGACATTTCTTTTGGTTTCAATTTCCCATCCAATACCGGGCGATTCAAATCGTCCTTCTGTTAAGCCCGTCAGACTATTCGTAACACCACTACTGCCAATACCCCAACCATACGAACCGGTATCGGAAAAAGTTGGAAAATGTAAAAAGCGGGCTCCACCTGTTGCATCATTACCCGTTTTACCAATTGATCCTCTGAATCTTAAATTTGAAATTGTTTTCTGCCAAGAGATAGGAAAATACGGTTCATTATACAAATTCCAGGCTAAACCCAACGCAGGAAAAAAGCCGTAACGATTCTCTTTCGCGAATTGCTCACTACCCGTAATACCGAAGTTCATTTCAACCGTATAGCGGTTGTCATAGGTATAAGTCGCTCTACCGAGATATGCTTCTTTGCGGAAGGACAAGGCTTCATTATGTTGCTGGAGGTTTTTCCTGTATGTCAACAACATTCCCGTAACCGAATGCAAATCAAAATCTCTTTTGTAATCAATAGCAGCCTCCAGGTATATTTTTTTCTGTCCGTTATTAGACTCTGACGGCTCACCGAATTTCACCTCATTTTGAATTTGCTGAAAAATCAACTTCCCATCTGCATCCCTACCAGTAGCATTATAAGTATTCGGCGTTTTTGAGCGGGATGTGAAAAAATTAGCATCTGAGTCATAACTAATCACTCCCCTGATTTTTAATCCTTCGGTAATAAAGTCTAATTTTTGCTCCAGGTCAATTTTCGACTGAATAAAAGTTCTGTATGTCTTAGCATAACCAGTCTCGGTGAGCAATAGCCATGGATTCTGTCTGTTATTAGTAAAAGAAGGATGTTGAGCAAATGTTCCATCCGAATAAACGGCCGGAAATAAATAAGGAGGGATTCTGGAAATTCGGTCAAATATGTCCTGTGTTCCACCATAACTCCTGTTTTGAGTTAGATATTGTCCACTGAAATCGACTCGTAAAAGGGTTGTTTTGGTTACATCAATATCAACATTACTCCTGAGGTTATATCTTTTCACACCCGTATTGTTGTTATAATCGGGATTAGATTTAAAATAACCTGATTCTTCAAAATAAGCTCCAGATACAAAATAGCGTGCATTATCAGTTCCTCCTCTGAAATTGAGTGTATGACGCGTGTTATAGGTGTGGTCATTAATCAGCACATCCCACCAATCAACACTGGGATATAAATCCGGGTCTTCTCCGGTTCTGTATTTTTCCAATACCTCCTGACTGAAAACAGGGTCTTTTCCCTCGTTAACCAGGGCTTCATTATATAGACTAAGGTAATCATACGAATTAGCATAACGGGGACGGCGGGTTGGTGTTAAATAACTTGCTTCTCCCCTGTATGAAATCTTTGCTTTCTGAGCTCTACCTCGTTTTGAAGTAATCAAAACAACACCATTAGCTCCTTCTGCACCATAAATTGCTGTTGCAGCAGCATCTTTTAACACGGTAAAGGATTCGATTTCTTCGGCTTCAATATCATTTAAGCTTCTCGGGACACCGTCGACCAACACCAAAGGTGATGTGCCCCCGGCAAAAGAGCTAATCCCACGAATCCAAAACTCAGCAGCATCATAGCCCGGTTCTCCCGAACGTTGAATCGAGATAAGTCCGGCCACCTGACCGGCGAATGAATTTGACAGCTTTCCTACCGGCACCCTTAAAGACTCACCTTTAACAGAAGCAACCGAACTCGTCACGCTTCCCTTCTTCTGTTGTCCAAATCCAACAATCTGAACTTCATCAAGCATCTCCGACTGTTCTCTCATTACCACATCAACATAATTTTTATCAGTCACTGCTATTCTTTGGGTTTCCATACCAATGAGAGAAACCACCAACACATCCTTAGTAGCAACACTAATGGAGAAAACACCATTTTCTCCTGTTATAACCCCTTTTGACGATCCTTCGATAATTATATTTACCCCAGGTAATGGTTCTCCTGTACCTGCTTCTGTAACCTGACCAGTAACAGTTTTTAATCTCCCTGACTGATTAGACTCTTTTTTTCTTTCTGTCTCTGTGATAATTATCGTATTATTGGCAAAGTTAGCCTGTAGTCCACGGGGTGTAAGAACTATCCTCATCACCTCGTCTAAAGGACGATTTGTAACCTGTATCGAGACATCTTTTTTATTGTTAATAAGCGAATCGCGGTACACTATACTAAATTGTGTTTTGGATTCTATCTCTTTAAAAAAATCCCTGATTGTTACATTATTAAGTTGCAGCGTTATTGCTTGGCGGTTATTCTGAGCATGAACTGAGCCCACTATAAGCAATAATAGTGCAAGGAAACATGTTTTGTGCCAATCAACCTTTCTGTGAAGAATTACTTTTTCGTGATTTGTGTACATGATATTTCTTCTTGAATTAAAATTAATATGTTTGTTTTCGTATTTATTTAAATGCCGGGTAGAGAAACGATTGTTTCATTTCCTGTTTAATATAATGACCCTGTCTTTATCCATGACGTAATTAATCCTGTACTGCATCTTCAGTGCATCCAGTACCGTTTCTAATTTCTCGTTATTAAATGTCCCGCTTATTAAATCGTTTTCTATGCCCGGAACCTGATTGATAATTCTTACACCGTACCAATCTTCGAGTATGGCCATTGCATCAATAAAGCGATTAGAATTGAATCTTAATTTATTTTCCTTCCATGCTGTTTCCTGACTATTAACAGCCTGCACTATTTCCAGCTTTTTGTTGATACGACTATAAATTGCTTTTTCATTCGGTTTCAGGTAATAGTCGTGGGGTAACTCCGGGCTCCGCAGTTTAACGCTTCCTTCAATCAACATGGTTTCTATTACATCTGAATATGTTCTGGACTTCGCGTTAAAGGAAGTTCCCAATACTTCTATTTGCAGTTCATTCATCGTTACTACAAATGGTCTTTTTTTGTCTTTTGAAACTTTGAAAAAAGCCTCACCTGTCAATTTGACTTCACGAACGTTATCAACATTATTATACTCAAGTGTACTATTGGAGTTCATCCACACTTTACTATTATCAGGAAGTGTAACCATCGCTTTATTTCCCCGTTCCACTGTAACAAGCAAATGACCTGGCGAGTCAGGAGAAAAATACCGGCTGACAAACAGAGTGCTTACAAAAAACACGGGAATCATAATCGCAGCTATACGCATGAATAGACGTTTTTTTCGACGTCTGTTATCATTTTCGATATAGAAGTCAAGCTTTCCACGTAAACGATCTTTTGTGTCCTTTGACAAACTTTCGTTTAAAAAATCTCCGGACCATTCCTCTTCCATTTGTCGGGACAGCAATTCGTCTGTGGTATTGTTTATACCATGACGCATCTCTTTTAACTCTTCTCGCGAAATGTTCCCGTAGAGAAATTTCTTATATAATCTTATTATAAAACTATCCATTTCTTATCTTTCTAAACTATTACACGTAATTTATACAAAATAGTACCATCATATAATTTATATTGTAAAACATAGATCAAATAACGGCAACATACATATACTGTATTTTGAAATTTGTGAACGAATCTTTTTTAATGAACTACTAATCTGATTCTTTACCGTTTGTTCTGATAAATTTAACTCGGAGGCAATCTCTTCTATTGATTTACCTTCTTCGCGGCTCATTTCAAATATCTCCAATTGTCGCTCACTAAGTTGCTCTTTACTCAACTGCAACGCTTTATAAAAATCGTCATAATATAAACGACGTTCTGCTTCAGCTTCCGCGTTGCTGTTTTCTTCCATGTAGGACAAATAAAGTTCAAATTCAACCTTATTTATCTGGGAGCGAAACATATCAATTATTTTATTTTTCGATATTTTGAAAAGTAATGACTGCAATGACCCCTCTGTGTTGATCGTTTTTCTGATCTTCCACAGTTTTAAAAATGTATCCTGAACTATGTCTTCTGACATTTGCCTGGACTTTGTATGTGCAAGTACAAATGCGTACAATTTATCAGCATACATGTCGTAAATAGCATTAAATGCTTTATGTGAGTCATTTCTCAACTCCCTTATATAGGATTTGATAATATCTATTTCCATATAGAATAGTATTGTATTGTAAGGAGTGTATTTTTAAAGCATACACCACATTTATTACGTTTATTAACAGGATTAGTACTGTGTGTTTTTTATGTTGTTAAACATATTTTCATACAACGAAGAACATGCTGACAATAAATATCAAAGTTATAACAATTAAAATAATGACAAAGAATACGGCCTTTCTGATTAAATGTAGGGTCTGAATTTTAACTAAAATCAACCTTGAATACTCATATCAACCCTGAGATATGGCACCTCGAATATTCATCATGACACTGTCTTGTTAAATTAAACTAAAAAAACTATCCAACACTTGGGTAATTTGTCTTTCAAACGTGTATTGAAGGAGTGGCAAATTACATCATTAACTTTAAAATAGAATCATGCTCAAACAGTTCGTCTCATTTTTCAAAACGAGCGCTCCGGCCGAACAGCCCTTTTTGGGCGATGCGGCGGCGCAGAAAAAGTATTACAATAAACTTCGCTATTCAAGTTTCATCGCAGGAACGCTGGGGTATAGTCTTTATTATGTGGCCCGTACCAGTCTGAATGTGGTTAAAAAGCCCATACTCGATTCGGGCGTGCTGGATGCGCATCAACTGGGTATGATTGGCTCTGCCCTGCTTTTTACTTACGCGATTGGTAAGTTCGTAAACGGGTTTCTGGCCGACCATTCCAATATCAAACGTTTTATGGCAGCCGGTTTGGGTGTATCGGCAATTGCCAACCTGGCAGTGGGACTACTCGGTTTCACTTCCAGTAACGGTATGGCCATTACTTCCTTCATGTTTTTTCTGTCTTTCGCCATCCTGTGGGGAATCAACGGCTGGTCACAGTCGATGGGCGCTGCGCCTGCCATCATTGCCTTGTCCCGTTGGTTTCCGCTGAAAGAACGCGGAACTTTTTACGGGTTCTTCAGTGCCAGTCACAACATCGGAGAATTCCTTTCTTTCATCTTTGTTGGAGCCTTAGTCGGATTAGCCGGTTGGCAATGGGGCTTCGTCGGATCATCACTGGCAGGTGTTATCGGCGTACTCATCATCCTGTTTTTCCTCCACGACACACCGCAAAGCAAAGGTTTACCACCCGTTGAAATTCTATCCAGCGAAGCCAAAACCGTCGAGAAGAAATCGGTTTCGGCCACACAAAAGGCAGTATTGAAAAACCCTTATGTGTGGATTATTGCCCTTTCAAGCGCCTTTATGTATGTAAGCCGTTACGCGATCAACGGTTGGGGCGTGTTGTACTTGCAGGAAGTCAAAGGTTTCTCCTTAGCCTCTGCCACACAGATTATTTCCATCAATGCTTTGCTGGGTATTTTCGGTACCGTATTATCAGGCTGGTTCTCCGACAAACTTTTCAAAGGCAAACGCAATGCCCCGGCACTGATTTTCGGCGTACTCAACACCATCGCACTTTGTTTGTTCGTGTTCTCGGGCAATAGTGTCTGGGTAAACGCCCTGAGCATGATTTTGTTCGGAATTGCTATCGGGGTACTTATTTGTTTCATTGGCGGACTAATGGCTGTCGACCTCGTACCACGAAACGCAAGTGGCGCAGCCTTAGGTATTGTAGGCATTGCCAGTTACATCGGCGCCGGATTGCAGGACATTGCCAGTGGTTGGCTAATTGAAAGCAACAAAGTGATCGTGGGCGCCGATGTTCAGTACAACTTCATGCCGGCAGCCACCTTCTGGATTGCCGCATCGACTATTTCGTTTGTGCTGGCGTTGTTTGTTTGGAAGCCGAAGCATACGGTGCATTAGAGAGTAAAATAGCGAATTCTGAAAACGTTGGGACAACAATGTCCTGACGTTTTTTTTCTCATTTTTCGAAATTTCAATAATACTAGTGATACTGTCATGTAGTTTGTGATACATATTATAGACTCCATAAAAATAAATTACAATATGAAAACACAAGTGCGAAAATTTGACATATTGTTAGATTTTGTTTTATATTTGCAAACCAAAGCGACATTGCTGACGTTTGAACTCAACATAAAACAGTTTACAAATGACTCCCTATGAAAAGGAAAAATTGGTATTAGAGTTGAAAAATGGTTCCTACAATGCATTCGAAGCTTTGTATGCCGAATATTTCGATCTGTTGTATGGATTTGTTTTCGGAATGATTCGTTCACATATTCAATCAAAGGAGATTGTTCAGGATACTTTTATAAAAGTCTGGTTACATCGTTCAAAGATTGATCCTACCCTCTCGTTTAAAGCCTGGCTGTTTAAAATTGCAAAAAATCAATTATTGAATGATATAAGAAAAAACTTCACGGACCCTGTTTTTGAAGATTATATTATTCATTGTGAAAACAATCAGCTTGTTGCCCAGGCAGATCAGGAATTCGATTTGGAACTTTTCAGAATAGCACTCATCAAAGCCAAACAAAAACTTTCACCCCGACAATTACAGGTTTTCGAAATGTGTAAAGAAAAAGGTCTATCGGCAACAGAAGTTGCCAACAAATTAAATGTCAACGAAGCTTCGGTTTACAACTACCTTTCACAAGCTTTGGCAGTCCTCCGCAACGAATTGAAAGGTCTTTCCTTTTTGTTTTTCCTGTTTTTCAATCAGTAGTTTCAGCTCAGAATATATTTAAGAATATCTTATTTTATTAAGCAAGATATTTGAACTCATTCATATTGAAAGTAAGTTAGTTGGGTTTTATGTTGTAAAACATATAAATCCACCAATGAGATTTTCAATTCTAAATTGTATTACCATCACAACAATCAGCCATTATGGAACGAAACGAATTATCGGTATTATTATCAAAGCATGTATGTGGCACAATCAATAACACAGATTTTGCCAGGTTGCGTACATTGTTGCTTTCTTTCGATGAACAAACCATTGAGTCTTGTTTATCCGAAGTCTGGCTTGCTTATACCCCAACATCGAAAAGGAATTTGAGTTCGTATGAAAGTGTAAAAGAGAACCTGAAACGAATTATCCAGCCTTATGACAAACTACCATCTGAGACTCATGCATCAAAAGTTAGGCAACATCCATTTTCATATTACCTACTTCGGTTTGCTGCTTTTATAGCTTTGCCACTCATGCTCAGTATCGGTGTGTATTATTTTACAAAAACTGAAACCCTCAACCAGCTTGCAGATAATTATTATACCATCGAAACTGCGAATGGTGAACGTACCCGACTTACTTTGCCCGATGGGACCCGTGTAATGGTTAGTGCAAATTCAGAGCTTACATACGCTGCAACATTTGGAAGGTCAAACAGGGAGGTTAAGCTTTCAGGAGAGGCATACTTTGAAGTTGTTCACAAAACCGATCAGCCATTTATTGTAAAATCAAAAGAGGTAAGCATAAAAGTATTGGGCACAAAATTTAACGTTTACGCATATCCGAACGAAGATTATTTTGAAGCAAGCCTTGTAGAAGGTAAGATTCAGGCATTCCATAATAACAATAGTGCAACGAGTCTTGTGCTAATGCCAAACGAGAAAGTACGTTACAGTTATTCAAGCAACACATTCGAAAAGCATAAGACTGATTTGCGTGTTGAAACAGCATGGACTCGTGGTGATCTGTATTTTCAATCAGAAGGCTTTCACAGCATCTTACCAAAGTTAGAACGCTACTATGGTGTAAGGTTTCATATTCAGGGCGAGCTACCGGGGCAATCACTTACAGCATCGTATCATGAAACTGACATTAACGAAATATTACGAAATATGGCTATTCATTACCGGTTTAGCTACACAAAACAAGGTGACAAAATTTATCTGAACTTCAAGTAGAGAATACAACTTTAAATTATAATTATCATAAATTTTCATTCAGTTATGACAAGAAAAAAAACAATGCAACTTAAAGCCTTTATATCAAAAACGCTTTTCGTATTTTTAATTGGTTGTTTTGCCATGCCAATATACGGGCAAACAGGAAACACCATATCGCTTCGGTTAGAGAAAGTAACTTTAGTGGAATTCTTCAAGGCTATTGAAGAAAACTCCAATTTACGCTTTTCTTATATTGATGAGAAAATTGATAACCAACATGATGTGTCAGTAAATGTATCCAACGAAAACTTGGAACAGGTTGTTCAACGAGTTTTAAGCAGTAAAGGATATACTTATAAACGCACCGGGAATACAATAGCTGTTATAAAAACTCCCAAAAGTGACGTAACTCCCTCAAAAAAAATTACCGGCTTGGTAACCGATGAAAAAGGCGACCCGATTATTGGAGCAAGTGTACTTGTAAAAGGTTCGAATACCGGAACTATATCCGATGTGAACGGAAAATTCAGTTTGGATGTAAACGAACAGGCTGTGCTGACAATTACGTATATTGGATACGTTAGTGTTGAACTTAAAGTTGGCTCCAGAAACAACTTAACGGTAGTGTTGAAAGAAGATGCGAAAGCACTGGACGAGGTAGTAGTAGTTGGATACGGCGTACAAAACAAACGGGATATTTCAACTTCTATCTCTCAGGTTAAAGGAGATCAGCTTGTAGACATTCCAATTTCTGATTTCAGAGAAGGAATGGTCGGCAAAATGACAGGGGTTCAGGTACTGCAACCCAGCGGCGATCCCGAAGGTGCTGTACGAATCAGAGTGCGAGGAGTTAGTTCCGCTACAGCAGGAAATGAACCCTTGTATATTGTTGATGGAGTTCCTATTGAAAGAGGATTCGCCAACCTGAACAACAATGATATTGAGTCGGTTGAGGTGTTGAAAGATGCTTCTTCTGCCGCAATTTACGGAAGTAGGGGGTCAAATGGTGTGATAATTATTACAACCAAGCAAGGAAAATCAGAAAAGCTTTCGGTAAAATACGATGGTTACTATGGAACTCAAAATGTTTCCAAAAAACTGCCGATGATGAATGCCTATCAGTTTGCGGAATCAGCAAGAGATGGTCATAACAATGCTTACCTGGATGAAGTACCCACTGGTTCACCCAATGACCCTAACAGCATCCGGCCTCAATCCTATCACAGAATTCCTGTTGAGCTATTCCCCTATTTAATGGGAGAAACCGGACTCGTTGACACCGATTGGCAGGATGAGATTTTCCGCACAGCACAAACTACCAGCCACAATATTTCCTTATCGGGGAAAGGCAAAAACATCAGGTATTTCATTTCCGGAAATTATTTGCTGAAAGAGGGAGTTGTAATCGAATCAGATTACGAAAAATATGGTCTTCGCCTTAATCTGGATGGAAACTATGATAAATTTAGATTCGGGGTTAATTACTCCCCATCCTATTCAAAATCCAATCGGGTTGATGCTTCAGGCCCTTACACCAATGGAGGTATTGTTCAGTCGGCTTTAGCTATACCACCAGTTTGGCCGGTCTACAATCCAGATGGAACCTATAACTATCAGGGAAATGGGTATTGGAGAATTGGAAATGACTACCAACACAATGAGGTTTTAAACCCGGTTGCACTGGCAAAGTTACAATCTGATGTGGTTGACCGCTACGCAACAGTAGGTAAGGTGTATGGTGAATACGAATTTATGAAAGGATTAACGTACAATTTATCGGTTGGAGGTGACTTTTATGGATCTCACAACGACACCTATCGTTCCTCTGAACTTCCTTTACGAGGATGGGCATATTATGATAAACGTTCGAACCCGGTAGGTTACAGCTCTTCGGCATTTTATTTTAATTGGTTGATTGAAAACAAACTGAGCTATACGACCAATATTGAAGACAAACACAATATTAACGCTATATTGGTGCAATCAGCTCAGAAGGAAACATTAAAAAGCAATAATGTAACTGCTACCGACTACCCTAATGATTATATCCAAACCATTTCGGGCGGAACTGTCACAAGTGGAAATTCCAACATAGAACAATGGGCACTCGCATCCTATCTGGCCAGAGTTCAATACAGTTATCTGGGCAAGTACATGGCATCTGCTGCTATTCGTGCCGATGGATCATCTCGATTTGGAAAGAATAACCGATGGGGATATTTCCCTTCAGCTTCTGCTGCCTGGAGAATTAGTGACGAAGCATTTTTATCCAACACAAAAAGCTATCTGAATGATTTAAAGCTACGTGCGAGCTATGGAGCAACCGGAAATTTCCAGATTGGAAACTACGAACACTTGCCAACAATGACCTCAGATAATTATATTTTAGGTACTGGAGATGGAAATTTAACCGCAGGATATAAACCCGATAAAGTTAAAAACGATGATTTATCGTGGGAAAAAACCAGCATGGTAAATGTCGGAATCGACTTACAGCTGTTTAAAGGTGTGTTAGGTTTAACCGTTGAATACTACAATAGTAATACAACTGACATGCTCCTGAATGTTCCGGTGCCGCACACTGCCGGACAAAGTACAGCCCGCATGAATATCGGGAAAGTAAATAACAAAGGGATTGAGCTTCTTTTAACATCCCAAAAAAGTATTACATCTGAACTCAGGTATTCTGTTTCTGCCAACTTCTCTAAAAATATTAATGAAGTAAAGGCTTTGGGCCCCGGAAACACCCCAATTATTGCATCCGGAAGCGCCGATCATGCTTATTATATTACTCAGGTCGGAAGTCCCATTGGCTCCTATTACGTATTAGTAAAAGATGGTGTATTTATGAATCAGGATGAATTGAAACAATATCCACATTTTGCGAATACACAACCCGGAGATTTCCGCTTTGTTGATGTTGACAAAGATGGAGTGATTGACATGGATAAGGACCGTATGATTGTGGGTAATTATATGCCTGACTTCACCTATGGTTTCAATGGTACACTTTCGTATAAGAGTATGGATCTTGGAGTTGTGCTTCAGGGTGTTTACGGCAATGAAATTTTAAACCTGAATCGCCGATACATTGATAATCTTGAAGGAAATACCAATGGAACAACGATAGCACTGGAACGCTGGTATAGTGCAGAAAATCCCGGAAACGGTGAAGTAAACCGCGCTAACAGAAAGCAAAAAGGGAATAATGGTCGCACATCAACCTGGCATATTGAAGATGGATCGTATTTACGACTTCAAAACGTTACACTGGGTTACACCTTGCCCGATAATCTCACCAAGCGATTGGCAATGGATAAACTAAGAATTTACGTGTCGGGGCAGAATCTGTTCACCTGGACAAATTACTCAGGCTACAACCCTGAGGTAAACTTACGGCCAACCAATGCATTAACTCCCGGTGAAGATTATGGCACATATCCCCTGGCTAGAGTTCTCACTCTTGGATTAAATATCTCATTCTGAAAACTTTAAAATCAATTAGTATGTATATAAGAAATCTATTTTTGATAATTACCTGTGTTACATTCCTGTACGCTTGCTCAGATGATTTTCTGAATCTGGCGCCAAGTGATAAAGTAACAACAGAGAAGCTGTATAAGAAAGCAGATGATTTTAATATTGCTGTAATAGGTTGTTATTCCAAATTACAAGGTCAGATAAACTACTATACCGAACTTTCAGAATACCGGAGTGACAATATGTATTTATCTGCACCAACAGCAGGAACACAAGACCGATACGATATTGATCAGTTTGTAGAAACTGCTGCAAATGGTATTTTATCGGATGCCTGGGCCAACTACAACAATGGTGTATATCGTTGTAATCTGGTGTTAGACCAGATAGACGACGCAAGCTTTGACACACAATTGAAAAATCAGTTTAAAGGAGAGGCTATGTTTATAAGGGCATTTACCTACTTTAACATGTATCAAATCTGGGGTGGCGTGCCCACAACCCGAAAAACTGTTACCATAACAGAAGCTTTACAAATCGGACGAAGCTCTGAAGAAGAAATGTATGATTTAATTGCTGGTGATCTAGCATACATTATTGACAAAAACTTATTGCCTGCGTCGTATGATGCAAACAACGTTGGAAGGGCTACCCTGGGAGCAGCACAAGCACTACTTGGAAAAGTATACTTAACATTCGGCAAGTGGGAAGAGGCCAGAGATGTCTTAAGTAGTTTGATTGGAAATTATACGCTACAAACTAATCCTGCTGATGTTTTTGATGTAACTAAGAAAATGAACAATGAAATTATTTTTGCAATTCGTTTTAACAAAAATGAGATTGGTGAAGGACATGGCTTTTGGCACAGCATAAGCAGTCCGGCCAACGCTGTTAATCCATCACCTCAACTCCTTGCTTCGTACACAGATCCAACGGATGCAAGAAAAGAACTGATATCATATGTTCCGTCAGGCAATGTTTATGTGCTTAAGAAGTTTTATGATGTAAGAAGTGAAACTACCAATAATGTCGGTAATGACTTTATCATACTCCGTTATGCAGATGTATTGTTGATGTATGCTGAGGCATTAAACGAAATTGCGTTCACAAACTCAATAACCTCCCCTGCTTATACTAGCCTGAACGAAGTGTACAAACGTGCATGCAAGTTGGATATTAATATTGCAGAAATACCTGATCAAGCTAGTTTCAGAAGAAGAATCATGATTGAACGTCAACGTGAATTCCCATTTGAAGGTCATCGCTGGTTTGATTTGGTTAGAATGGGCTTTGCCAGAGAGGTTATGGCTGGAATCGGGCACTCAATAGCAGATTATCAATTAGTTTATCCAATTCCCAAAACTGAACTGGAACGAATCAATAATACAGACTTACTGTGGCAAAATACTGGCTATAACTAATTATTAACCATAAAAAAAACACGAAATGAACAAGATAATTTGCGCTATAATATTAACATCAAGTTTTTTCTTTGTAGCATGTGACGATGAGAAACTACCCAAGGCCAATTTAAACCTGATGGAAGTAGATTCGATTATTGCCACACCCGGAGATATGGAGGTTAGCCTTGAATGGACGCTAATGGAAAACTCAAATCCTACTGGCTATCTTATAAGTTGGACACCAACCTCTGCTACACTGTCTGGCGATGAAATCAGCGTGGGAAATGATTCAACCAGGTTTGTGGTTGGAAGTTTAGTAAATGGCGAAACATATACTTTTAACATACAAGCAATCTATGGAAATGAAGGTCTCAGTGGTAAAATTACGGTTAAGTCCAGACCTGTATCATCAAGGCCTGCACCTACAAGTTTTACAGCCATTCCGGGCAATACTGTTGTCGAGTTAAGATGGACAAAACCGGACAACACTAATTTTACCGAATACATTTTAACCATCTCACCAGATGACCAAAATATTAATATCTCAAAAGATGCTGAGAGCTTCACTGCTACAGGTTTAACAAATGATGTGATGTACACATTTGAAATGTTAGCAGTTTATCCCAACGGTCAATCTGACAAAGTGTCAACGACAGCTACACCTTCCGATGCTCCTGTTGGTTTTCTTTGGTCAGCTATTGAATTAAGGTCAGGTGATCTTTCAGGCTATGTAAAAGTATCGAACCCAGTATTTTCTCCTGATGGCAACACCATTTACATTCCAACATCCTCACCTAACGGGCATTTATTTGCAGTTGATCGTGTGACCGGTATAATTAACTGGGTTTTCCAGGTTCCAACCATAACCTATGGTGGTGGAGCTATTGTCGGGAACGATGGTACCATCTATCAGTGTGGTACAGATAAAAAAGTATATGCAATCAACCCCGCAAATGGATCCTTAAAGTGGCAATTTGATGTGGATGCAGCCATTGGTGCATTCCCCGCCTTATCACCCGATGGCATCCTCTATTGTCTTACCAATGGTAGCACATTATATGCAATTAATGTAAACAATGGAAACAAAGAGTGGGAACAATCATTAACCGGTAATACAGGAGGCGCTGTTGCTATCGACAATGCGGGTAATGTTTACGCAGGTACCAATTCTTACATAGTCAAATTCAATTCAGCCGGTGTAAAGCAATGGGAAACCAGTGCGCTCAATTTAACTGAAAGAGGCTCCTTTGCAATTGACGGAACGACGATCTATGCTGCATTAAGAGGAGGAGATGGAATTGCAGCCGTAAATATGTCAGATGGCACTATCAAATGGACCTATGCAAACGGTAATGCCAGTGATGCCTACTTTCCGATAGTTGGAACAGATGGGACCATCTATTTCAACGAAAAAGGAGGTGATAAAAAGGTGTATGCCGTAAATTCAAATGGTACACTGAAATGGAGCACTGAAATTGGATCTGCAATGAATTACTGTGGGTTAGCACTAAGCGATGCTGGTAAAATATACGGTGGAACACAACAGAAAGTTGGAAACTATTTTCAGGTGTTTGAGATAAATGCATCTACAGGAGCTAAGACTGTGCTGTTGGAAACAGACCAACAAATCATGTCGGCTGCAACTATTGGACCTGACAATAGGCTATATCAAGGAACAATCAGAGCATCGTCTGCGGATGATTTTGGGAAATTGCTTGCTATCCCCATTAATGCAGGATTAGAGAAGAACTCCTGGAGTATGAGAGGAAGAAATATTCAGGGAACAAGCAGATAATTTATACATGAAATGAAAATCATCAGTCGAAAATATTTTGTTGGAAGCATTTTACTTGTACTCATAAGCTTCTTTTGCATTAGTTGCGACGAAAATACTGATCCCGATCCGGGTACTATTGTAAAAGAGAATGAAGCAAAAAAAGTGATGACGCAGTTGTGGTCAACTTCATCATTAAACTTTGAGATAAAACGGGAAGGTGCTTTTAACAAAATACAAAGTTATGCTGACAAGTGTAGTGCTGATTATTTCAAGACCTATTTGAAGAGCACCGATGCACAATGCGAAAATCTGGAAAAATATGATCCGGTACTATTTGCATACCGCGCTGCCTTTGATAAAGTACTGGAAGAAGTTAGAAGTACGCAGGTTAAACAGGGAACAACCGTAATCTGGATGTTGTACAACATGGGCTATGTTATAAAAACTCCAACAAGTTGTTTTGGTGTGGATATTAATCATCGATGGGCTGTAAAATTAGCTCCTTATCTCGACTTTATGTGTATCACACACAGCCATAGCGATCATTATGATACTCCATTAATCAACGAAATGTTCAGCATGAACAAACCTGTATTATCTAATTATTTGCGCAAAGGACAAAATTATCAGTACACCACTACCAATTCAGCTACGTTTAAAATTGGTACTGTTGGTATCTTCACGAACATGAATGACCATAATTCAACCCTGAAAAATTTCGTAACCACCTATCAGTTTAATTGCGGAGAAGAGGGTGGAAATCTGGTGATTATGCACATTGGCGATTCAAACTTCACACCGTCGCAATATAATATTAAAGAGTCGGTTGATATCTTTATTCCGCGCTATGCTCCGAATTCAACCGTCAATTCAATCATTGAAAATAACATCATTGGTCAAAAGGTAAAACCAAAATACGTGTTATTGTCGCACATACTTGAACTGGCACACGAAGGAGTAGAAGAATCCAGGTGGAGCATTCAGTTAGGTTTGGAGCGAGCGTCGAAATTAGATTGCGAGAACTCATTATTACCCTTTTGGGGTGAAAAATTAATATGGGAAAATGGAAAGTTAAATTTTTAAATTAAAATGTTATGAAAAACAAACTACTTTTATTTTTACTCCTGACTGTAAGCATTTTAAATGCTACAGAGAGCACATGGTCATCTATTGAAATAAAGAAAGATGATCTTTCGGGTTATGTTAAAGTATCGAATCCGGTATTTTCTCCCGATGGTAACACCATATATATTCCAACATCCACACCTAACGGGCATTTATTTGCTGTTGATCGTGCGACCGGTGTTATTAATTGGGTTTTTGAGATTTCCACCGTAACCTATGGTGGTGGTGCTGTTGTAGGTAATGATGGCACAATCTATCAGTGTGGTACCGACAGTAAAGTATATGCAATCAAACCGGATGGCACATTAAAGTGGGATTTTACCGGAGCTGGAGCATTTGGTGCTTTCCCCGCATTATCAGCCGATGGCGTTCTTTTTTGTCTTGCTAATGGTGCAACAAACAGTACCTTACATGCTGTTAATGCAAGCTCTGGAGCTGAATTGTGGAATAAAACTATGACTGGTAATACAGGAGGGGCTGTGGCAATCGACAATGCGGGCAATGTATATGCCGGTACAAATTCCATCGTTGCCAAATACAATGCAGCAGGAGTATTGCAATGGGAGACGGCTGAAGGTTCTCTTGTTTTAACTGAAAGAGGCTCCTTTGCAATTGACGGCACTACACTCTATGCAGCACTAAGAGGAACGGCCGGTATTGCGGCCATAAATATGGCAAATGGCGATGTCAAATGGACTTATGGAAGTAGTAGTGATGCTTATTTTCCTATTGTAAGTCCGGATGGAACAATCTATTTCAACGAAAAACAAACAAATAAAAGGGTTTATGCTGTTAACCCGGACGGTACGCTGAAATGGAGTACGGAAATAGGAGCTAATATGAATTACGGTGGTTTGGTTCTTAGTGATGCAGGTAAATTGTATGGTGGTACACAAGCAAAAATTGGGACTTATTACCAAGTATTTGAGATAGATGCAGCAACAGGTGACACAACAGTGTTATTAGAAACCGATCAGCAACTCATGGCAGCAGCAACCATAGGTCCCGATAACAGATTGTATATGGGATCCATTCGAGCTTCGTCTGCCGATAATTTTGGAAAGTTGTTTGCTATCGACATTAATGCCGGATTAGAGACAAAATCCTGGAGTATGAGAGGGAAAAATATTCAAGGAGTAAACAGGATTGAAAGTTCAACTAGTGCAGTCAACAACAAAACTGAAAATAATATATCGGTTTACACAAGTGGCAGTCAGCTGATTATCAATAACTCCGACGTTACGCAAGAAGTTTATATTTATTCGTGTAATGGTTTGTTAATCAAAACACTAAAACTTGAACATGGTCAAAACATGCTGAATATAAACAGGGGGGTGTACATACTAAAATTAAAAAATGGAAAAACTCAAAAGATAGTAGTTTAACAAGAAGTCCAATTGATTCCCGACCACGTATTTCTATGTCGGGAATCAATTTTTTAAATCTTGTCATAGTTAGAACACAAAAATCATGAAAAAAATAATAGTTTCAATATTGTTTTTTGTAGTAGTTTTCACCGCATTTACGCAGGTACGTAAAGAAATAAATATTCCGAATATTCCGGGTTACCTGACATTAAAGTGTGATTTTCATATGCATACCATTTTCTCAGATGGAGAAGTATGGCCGACTATTCGGGTGCATGAAGCCTGGCGCGATGGATTAGATGTGATATCCATTACCGACCATTTGAATTATAAATGGTCATTCTTAAAAGAGTATGTTAATTCGGAAGATGGGAATGCTCCTTACAATACGGCAAAACTTACTGCCGACCGCTTGGGAATAACCTTAATAAGAGGATGTGAGATAAACAGAGGGATGCCTCCCGGGCATTTTAACATACTATTTACAAAAGATATGAATCAATTACAAGATTCTAACTTCTTTAATGCCCTGAATGTAGCGAAAGCGCAAGGTGCATTCATTCAATGGAATCACCCTGGCTATGGTCAGAAGATACCGATCCAATGGTTTGAGGTTCACGACCGACTATATAATCAAGGATTATTACATGGTATTGAGGTGTATAATCAAAAAATATTCTTCCCCGATGCAGTTGAATGGGCCAGCGATAAAAAACTGACAATAACAGCTGGTTCTGATGTACATCAATTGATAGATATTACTTTTGATAAAGATGTACATCGGCCAATAACGTTGGTATTTGCCAAAGAAAATACGGTTGAATCAATTCGTGAAGCTATGTTTGCCGGAAGAACCGCTGCGTATTTTGAAAATGGGTTGGTGGGTCATTCAGAACATCTCACTCAGTTATTTAATGCTTCTGTTAGTGTGATTGACCTTCCAATGATCATTGAAAATAACGCAAAATATATTCAATTTAAAAATAGCTCTGATATTGATTACGAACTGGAACTTTATCAAAAGGTTCAGGGTGTTGGATTACCCAATAAAATCAGACTTAATGCTAATCGTTTGGCCCTTGCATCCATAAAGCCGAATAATACGGTGGCTCTACAAGAGTCGTTTAACGCAAAATATAGGGTTGTAAACTTGAAATCAATTTCTGGAGAAGATATTATTGTTGAATTTACGTTCAATAAAATTGGGACTGTTGAAAATCACCCCTATAAAAAAGAAAAATATCCGGCAGTAAAATAAAAAACTAACTTATTAAATTATGCATAAACTATTTATCCTACTGCTGATAATCTTCACATCTTGTCAGGCAGTTATCTCAAGTCATGTCGATTCAATACGCGCCAAATTACACAATCCAGCGTTAGATGAAGTGTTGGTTGTAGCTCATCGGGGCGATTGGCGGAACTTTCCTGAAAATTCGATTGCAGCCATTGAAAGCGCAATCAGGATGGGTGCTGATGTGGTTGAACTGGATGTTCAGCGCACAAAAGACGGTCATCTGATTTTGATGCACGACAAAACGCTCGATCGTACCACGACCGGTAAAGGACGTGTGGATGAGTGGACGTTAGACTCAATCAAGACACTGAAACTGCTTAATGGTTGTGCCATCAGAACAAAACATGATGTTCCTACTCTCGAAGAAGCGTTGTTGTACGCAAAAGATAAAATCATGATTAACCTGGACAAAGCGGATCGTTTTTTTGATGAGGTTTATCTTTTGCTTGAGAAGACGGGTACTACCCGGCAAATCATCATGAAAGGTGCAAAGACTCCCGAGGAGGTTGTTAAACAATATGGTTCTTATCTGAATGAGGTTATTTATATGCCCATCGTTCACCTTGATCGTCCCGGGGCAATTGATAAGATCAATCAATTTAACGAAAAGATTAAGCCGCTGGCTTTTGAATTGCTTTTTGTTTCAGATACCTGCAAAGTGCCTTACGAGGTAAAAGATTTGCTGAAAGGGAAAAGCCTTATCTGGTACAATACACTTTGGGATACTATGGCCGGAAGTCGCGACGATGATTTAGCCCTGGAAGACCCCGACAAAGCCTATGGTTACCTGATTGAAACATTAGGTGCACGCATCATCCAGACCGACCGCCCACAGATGCTCATCGATTATCTGAAGAAAAAAGGTTGGAAAAAATAACGCATATTAAATCTCACAAATTAAATTTATGTTGAAATTCATTCGGAACTTTTATGCTCCGGCTGCTCACCAGCCTGTGCTTGACGATGAAAGTACAGTAAAGAAAAAAATGTTCAAATACCGTTACAGCGTATTCCTATCGGCAACAATGGGCTATGCCTTGTTTTACGTATGCCGGTTGAGTCTGAGTGTTGTAAAGAAACCCTTGGTTGATGCCAATATCCTTACAGAAACTGAGTTGGGACAAATTGGTGCAGCCTTATTTTTTACCTACGCTGTTGGTAAATTAATAAACGGTATATTTTCCGACAGTACCAATATCAACAGGTTCATTGCTACCGGATTGTTGATTAGTGCACTTATCAATTTAGCCCTGGGAGCATTCCCCTTATTCATTGTTTTTGTTATTCTTTGGGGCTTAAATGGCTGGTTTCAGTCGTTGGGAGCCGCTCCCAGTGTGGTAGCGCTCACCCGTTGGTTTAGTCCCGAAGTGCGGGGAACCTACTATGGCATCTGGAGTTCAAGTCATAATATTGGCAAAGCCATCACTTTTACCTTACTACCTTTTTTGATTGGCATTGGTGGCTGGCAATGGGGATTTTGGGGAGCCGGGGTCGCTGGAGTTTTGGGTGCAATTATGGTCTTGATTTTTCTGCACGATAGTCCCGAAAGCAAAGGTCTTCCTTCGGTAGTAAGCAAATCAGAAGAATTTAAAGTTACCGAAAAGAAAGCGGAATCAGTTGGAGCGGCTCAAAGAGCTATTGTAAAAAATCCATATATCTGGCTGATAGCCCTTTCGAGTGCATTGATGTATATCAGTCGCTATGCAATCGAGAGTTGGGGTATATTTTACGCACAAGCTGAAAAAGGCTACGCACTCTCACAAGCGGGACAAATGATTGGTTTGACTGCCATTACGGGTATTGTTGGCACTGCTATTTCGGGCTTAATCTCCGATAAGTTTTTCAGGGGAAGTCGTAATATTCCGGCACTCATAGCCGGTTTGTTGAATATCCTTTCTGTATCGGTATTTTTGTTCTATCCCAATGGCAATGTGTGGATTGATTCGGCTGCCATGTTGGTACATGGTTTTGCAATTGGCATTCTGATTACTTTCTTAGGTGGATTGATGGCCATTGACATCGTTCCCAAGCAAGCTACCGGAGCAACCATGGGTTTAATCGGAATCGCGAGTTATGTAGGCGCAGGCTTGCAGGAATTGATAAGTGGGTTTTTAATCAGCGATAAAAAAGTAATTGTAGATGAAATCATTTCCTATGATTTTTCTATCGCACGGTTTTTCTGGTTCGGAGCAACCGTTTTATCTGCATTGGTGGCGTTGCTGGTGTGGAATGCGAAAAAGAAGAAGTTGGTTCTTTAGAAATTCTCCAATTGGAAGTACATCAAAAAAGCGACTAACACACTTAATTTTACTCAACTCATTTGAGTCGAACGTCTCAACCCATTCGAACCGCTCCATTCGAACACATCGAATCGCTCCATTCGATTCAATCGAGTCGCTCGGTTCGAACACATCGAATCGTTCGGTTCGATTCAATCGAAATTAGTCAGATGTATCATCAAAAAAAGCCCACTGAATTTTTTCAATGGGCTTTCGCTGATAGAACAACCGGAAATTACACTGTCAGAACATATTCCAACACATACGTGCGGGGTTCTTTCAGGAATGTCGAGTTAGTTGAAAACTGCGTTGTCAAATGCAACTTGTAATCTCCCTCCGGCAAATCGGCCGGAACAATAAAGGAAACCTTACTCGGGTCATTCAGCAGGATAGATGTCATCGGAACCTGAACCGGCACATTAGTTTGCTGGTTAACAAGCGCAATGCCATTGGCCGGGTTATCGCCGGCGATACGAATGCGGGTGCCTTCCATGTTAACACCACCACCGGGGGTTAACCTTGTATTCAATTCACCGGTTGTAACATCAATCACCTGACTGACTACCGCACCTGATGGAGCCATGCGACGTAAATTCACCTCTGCTGATTTTACTGCATTCCGAAGTTCAGCGGTTGGTACTACCCGAACATTTAGTGCATGTTGCCCGGGTGTCCATTTGGGATCGTCCCCGTAAAAAACACCATTCACCCCCACACTGAAATAACCCAGTCCAAATGCAACCGAAGCACCTCTCGAGATTTCTTCTTTTGCAATGTCCTTTAAAATCTCAATCGCCGACCTGAGTGCACTGGCACTGAGCTCTGTTCGTCTTTGAATAGCGATGCCGATTAAATCCTCTTCGTTCAACGACCTGTCTGTCAACACCTTTCCAATTCTGTCGTCCGACCTTTCTGTGATGGCGAAATCATACAATTCCACTACTACACTCGCTTTAGGAGTTTCTGCCATGATAAAATAAATTTTTAATGATTAATAATGTTGTTTAAACACTTCAAAACAAGAAAATTACCCATGTTTCAAAGCCGGTGCAATATTAGATACATCCTGCAACCTATTTCATCACCAAAGCATCACTATTTACTCACTGAATCTAACAAGTTCTCTAAAATATATTAAAGTTATCGTCCAAATTCATGTTCAATATGAGACATTTTCTAATTTCGCATTCGAATAAATGAGTAACCTTGATTTTTAATCACGCTAGAAAATATCTGACAAACGTATGAAAAGAATTCTGTATGTGGAAGATGACCAGAATTTTGCCATGGCCATTCGCAGTACACTCACCAATCTGCAATTAGATGTAAAGCATTTTCTAAACGGAGAAAATGCGTTGGCATTTTTCCCGGACTATCAGCCCGATTTGGTTATATTAGACATTATGCTAAATGGAGAACTGGATGGTTTTGACATTGCTGAGGCCATTCGTAAGCAATCCAGCACACCTATTCTGTTTACTTCTTCATTAGAAGAAGATTATCACCTGGAAAAAAGTTTCCGGCACTTCAATTCAGATTACATCCGGAAACCATTCGGCATCAAAGAACTGAAACTTCGCATCAACAGAATGCTGCATCAGGACATCACCCAACATCCCGGACGTCAACAATATACTCTTGGGAAAATCACCTTCATTCCATTTGAGCAGTCATTGTTATACCAGGACAATCACATCCACCTCAGTTATTATGAAAATGAAGTTTTGTTGATGTTGTGCAGGCATATAAATCAGTTTATCTCCCGTGACAACATCATCCGTGACATTTGGCAGGTTAAAGAACCTGCCCTGAAAGAACCATCTTATTATAATATCATCACCAAACTGCGCAAGCTATTGCAACGAGATCCGCGGATAAAGATTGAATGCTGTTTGAGGTCGAAGGTGAGGTTGGTGGTGGAGTGAAGGTTTTAAAACCGCTTCTTCACCAACACTTTCAATCCGTCCTGCACCATTTTCACTTCAATTTTCCGACCTTCCTCGTAGGGTTCGCCGTCGAAGTGGAAAGGACCGGGTTCGTCGCGATGCAGGGTGACAGAGGTAGCGCGCAGGGTAGTCATAAAGAAATCGTTGTTGATGGTTTTGGTGAACAATTGCAGGGCAAGTGTGGGAATGGCTATCAGCGGAAAATTACTGAGGATGGAAATATCCATTTTACCATCCTGCACACTGGCTTGCGGAGCGATGTATGCATTATTGCCCCACTGGGAAGCATTGGCAAAAGTCAGCACGAAAGCCTTGGCTTTGATGTCGATATTTTCGCCGGTTACATGGTAACTTTTCGACCGGTAGTTGAAATATCCGGTGATTATTTTTTCGAGATAGGCCATGATGCCGCGTTGCTGTCCTTTCGCAAATTCAGTGCTCACATACGCATCGAAGCCTGTTCCGCAGGTACAGAAGAAAGGCTGATTATTCACCAAACCATAATCTATGTTGATTACCTCAGCATGATTGAGTAATTCAACGGCCTTTTTCACATTCAACGGTATCTCCAAATGACGGGCAAGTCCATTACCAGAACCTGCAGGAACAATACCCAAGGCAGTATCGGTATGCCGTAGCGAACGGGCGACTTCGTTTACAGTACCATCCCCACCTACAGCGATCACGGCATAAAAACCCGCATCAACATAGTGTTTTGCCAAATCACGACCGTGCAAACGATGTTCTGTAAAAACAATCTCGTGCTCATACAAATCATTATCCAAGCTCTCACCTATGATCTCCGGAAATTCTTTCTTGGAACCGGTTCCGGATATTGGATTGATAACAAATGCAATTTTTTTCTTCATAATCAGCATCACATATTCATGCGGCGAATTTACAATAATTTAAACTGAAAATAACTTAATCTCTTGTTAATTGTTGTACATTTGTTGTGTGTTTAAAACAAAGCACAACATTAAAAATCATTTATTCATTTTTTTTGCAAGTTAATTATAGACTAAATTTATCCATAATATCTCAAGTTGAGAATATTAATCATAACAACACCTTATCTTTACCTTATTTTCTTACTGAACTACCTTAGTAGCAAATAGGAAATAATGATAATTGAACCTTATTACCTTATTAACAAGTTAATTAGCGGTTTTAATAAAAATAAGGTAATAAGGTTTTATTTAGAGAGGATATTCATTACTACTAAGGTAGTTCAGTAAGAAAATAAGGTATTCAACTTTCGCAAGCTTCATTTAACCCGCTTGCGGTAGGTTTTTGAAATTTAAGTATTTTGTAAGTTTTTCATTTTCAGAGAACAATTTTTCCATTAACAATTCGGCATCTGTGTTGAAAATTTCAGACAACTCAGCTACTATTTCAATGATAATCAGCCATATTTTCTCAGATATTGTAAGTTTTATAGCATCCTTTTGCGAAGATCGAAACAATTCTCCCAGGGTTTCGTAATCGCAGAATCGTTTTACTACCGAAAGTAGGTTGTATTGTAGCAGGCAAAGCGTTGTAGCTGCAATTTGAGCATCGAAATCTTGTGACTGACATTTTCCCAGTCCAAGGTGTTGTTTACTTTCCTTAAAAAACACCTCTACCGACCAGCGGGTTGAGTAGATTTTATAAGCTTGTTCAATGGTCAAATCTAGGTTTGTAGTCATCATGCCGTTCCAGTTGCCTTTTTTAGAAGACTTGCAGAAAAATAGTTTTACTTTTAATCCTTTGAAATCAACAATTGTTTCAATGTAGTAATAGCCAAGCAATTTTGAACGTTTAATCATCTTTTTTCGACGAAGCAAATCAACTGTTTCTTTGGCAGTAAGGTTTTTCCCAAAGGTGTTGTAGCGTGTTTTACCCATTTTAATCATGCCGATAAAGTGGCATTTTATCCGACGTGTTACAATGAACTTGACCAATTCAAAGCAGGTAAACCAACTGTCAACAAGCACATAATCGAAACGAACGCCTTTTGCAATTGCAAGGCGTATCATGTTAATCATGGAATCAATCTTGGTCAGAAAGTAATCGTTAACACGTTCATTGCCTTTGCTTGATTTATTGCGTTTTTTGCTGTACCGTTTTTTGCTTTGAACGGGTGTTAATCCGTAGGGCTTGTTTTGGTTTTTGCCTTTTTCGCCATGCAGACTAAAGTCTAAACAGAAAAAGCTTTTACCATCGTGATAACCCAGGAATAGACCCTTGAATCCGATACTTGCTGTGTGTGTTACATGTGAAAAGATTTTACCAATCAGTTCAATCATACGACCTGTTTTAGGTAAATCAGTGTCGTCAATGATTAAACAACGTGGATTGGTGTTGTCCAAATCACTATTGTTTTGAACTTTACGAATCAGTTGCATATTAAGACTATACGCCAAATTGCGCCAATCGATAGAGCTATCATTCAGAATACGGTAAAAAACGTCTTTACCGCAACAAAGAAAGCGATATAAGGCCGAATCTGCATAATGCCATGAGGTTTTGATATCAAAAAATGGAAACAGCAGCAGCAATACAAGTTTGTTGTGATTACTATACTTTAAATTGTTCGCTTGTGAGAAACCGAATTTTTTGTCTGAAAATGTCAAAGAGCGTATGAAACTGAAAATTGTTTCCATTGCTTTTTCACTTGAAGTAAAAAAGCCATTTATCTCCGAAAGTATTATTGTATCTTTGTGTCGCAGCATATTATTTTGGTTTTGTTTGGCGACATAAAGTTACTGAAATTCAGCGACTTTACCAAAATTCTATGCTGCTATTTTTATATAAATCAGCAAGTTATTATACTTGCGAAAGTTGAGTAAGGTATAAATAAAGTAAATATCACTGAGACATATCTCATGATATTCAAACACTTACAAATATGATTTACCTAGTTTAATAATTAATTGAGACAATCTATTATAAAGCCTTCAAAATGAAACGAAAAAAAAATAAACGAACCGGAAGCACCCGCATCCGTAAATCGGAGTTAATTCAGAACATCGTTAACCTGTTCAACGAAAACCCGGAAAAGAACTTCAATTACAGACAGGTAGCCAAACACCTCGATATCAACAACGAATCGCAACGGGTATATGTTCACGAGTTACTGTACCAGCTTTGGGATGAGGACTTTCTGGTAGAAATCTCCCGCGGCAAGTTCAAACTAAACTCTCGCGGAGGCTATATTACAGGTACCATCGACCGCCAGGGCGTAAAAACATATTTGATTCCCGACGATGGCGGCGAACCTATTTTCATCCCGGAAAGAAAAACCAACCACGCTTTACTGAATGACAAAGTAAAAGTATTCCTTTATGCCCGCCGGAAGGGACAAATGCCCGAAGGTGAAGTGGTGGATATCATGGAAAGGGCCAAAGATACTTTCGTGGGTATCCTCGATGTATCTGATAATTTTGCCTTCTTAGTCTGCGACAATCGGGTGCTGACCAATGATGTTTTCATCCCGAAAAATAAACTGAACGGCGCTAAGAATGGCCAGAAGGTGATTGTAAAACTCATGCAGTGGGAGCCTAACATGAAAAGTCCGGTCGGCGAAGTGATTGACATCCTCGGCGACAAAGGTAACAACGACACCGAAATGCACGCGATTTTAGCAGAATTCGGTCTGCCCTATAAATATCCGGAACAGGTAGATGCTGCTGCTGATAAGATTGATGCCGGTATTACCCCTGAAGAAGTAGCAAAACGCATTGACATGCGCGGGATTACGACCTTCACCATCGACCCGCGTGATGCCAAGGATTTCGACGATGCCCTGTCACTCCGCAAGTTGAAAGATGGATTGTGGGAAGTGGGCGTTCATATTGCTGATGTGACCCATTACGTGCGTCCCGGAAGTATCATCGACAAGGAAGGAAAAGAAAGGGCGACATCGGTTTATCTGGTAGACCGCACCATCCCGATGTTGCCGGTGCATTTATCGAACGGCATCTGCTCACTTCGTCCGGATGAAGATAAACTGACTTATTCCGTTATCTTCCAAATGACTGATAACGCAGAAATAAAACAGTATGAAATTGCCAAAACAGTGACCCGCAGCGACAGGCGTTTTACCTACGAAGAAGCGCAACAGGTTATTGAAACGGGTAAAGGTGACTTCAAAGAGGAGATACTGACACTCGACCGCTTAGCCAAAATCCTGCGGAAAAAGCGCTTCGACAATGGCGCCATCGCTTTCGACCGGGTGGAGGTACGTTTCGAAATCGACGACAAAGGCAAGCCGCTTTCTGTTTTCTTCAAGGAACAAAAAGATGCCAACAAGCTGATCGAGGAATTTATGTTGCTGGCGAATAAGACCGTTGCAACCCACATCGGCAAACCGGGCAGGGGTCAGAAAGCCAAAACGTTCGTGTACCGGGTGCATGATGTCCCGAATCCCGACAAGCTCGAGAATTTCTCGCAATTCATCCGCAAATTTGGTTATAACCTAAAAACCTCCGGTAAGCAATCGGCCATTTCCAGCGCCATCAATAACCTGCTCGACCAGGTAGAAGGTAAAAAAGAACAGAACCTGATTGAAACTTTAGCGATTCGTTCGATGGCGAAAGCGATATATACCACCGACAACCTCGGGCATTACGGACTCGCATTCGACTACTACACCCACTTTACCTCGCCCATCCGCCGGTATCCGGATATGATGGTGCATCGCCTACTGGAACGCTATGCTTCAGGTGGCAAAGGTGTAAATCAACATGAATACGAAGAGTTGTGCAAGCATAGTTCCGACATGGAACAACTGGCTGCCAATGCCGAACGTGCTTCCATTAAGTACAAGCAGGTCGAATTCATGGCGCAACATGTCGGCAAGGTCTTCGATGGCGTTATCTCGGGCGTAACCGAATGGGGTATCTATGTGGAACTCGTTGAAAACAAATGTGAAGGCATGATTCCCATCCGTGACTTAGACGATGACTACTATACTTTCGATGAAAAGAATTATTGCTTAGTCGGCCGCCGCTACCATAAGAAGTTCCAGTTGGGCGACGAACTAACCGTCCGGGTGGCAAAGGCGAATCTGGATAAGAAGCAGTTGGATTTTGTGCTGGCGGATTGATTCTGACAAAATTACAGACATAACAAAAAACAAATTATCATATCTGTGTAGAGGCACACGTATAAAATGTAGAGACGCACGGCCGTGCGTCTCTACATTTTTCGTTAATTACCTCAATCCCCCTGCTCCTCTTATCTCCGGCGAAATTTCATTCAACCACCCAGCCTGTTGCAACACAGCCGATTGTACTTTAATGAAGCGGATATGATCAAGGTCAACGGGATTGCCATTTATATCAACAGCATTACTGATATCGAGACGATTTGAATATGTTTTGGAATCGAAGTCGGTTCCGGACCTGTTTTCAGCATAACCCCATGCGAAACGACCTTCGGGAACTGACCAGCTGCTCGCGTCGCCAACCTGTGTATTTTCGTACGCATCGGGCAGACGTGTTCCCTGAAATGTTACCTCATTGCTTTTTGTCTCAGCCCACCACCAGGAAGAAGTATAGGCATTACCAAAACCATCCTTCAGTTCACCGCTCTGACCGTTACTGTCTGTCCAGGTGATATTTGCCGCATCAACAGCAGGTTTGTAATAGGTTACGCTGTAATTACGTTGTGAGTTTTCAAACTCACTTCCCTTGAGTTCATACCAGCTTTCGTTGGGTAGTCCGTCGCCATTATCGTCCCGCATTACATATACCACGGCAGGTTCCGGTCCGGCGCCGGGCAAGGCGAACACTTCAAAATCGGGCCCCTCAGCATTTGTTATATTTGCTGAAAAACCGGCAACAACATAACCCCCAAAACCGCCCAGATACAACCAGCCACTATGTTTTGCTGGATTGCCAATGACGTATTGTATATCAGTAGGCTTGGCCTGAGCGGCATGTTGCCCTGGACCATATACATATTCAAATACCGTTGACAGATATATCGTGTTGTCTTCCTCTACTTCTTCTTTCGGTTCACAGGACGAAAACATCGCCATAACAGAAGTAACCAGGCAAATAGTATAAAAACAAAAAAACATCTTATGTGAACTCATATGTCTTATATGGTTAAATATTACTTAATAACCACCATCGTAGCGCCAAAGCCATATTCCCGGAAAGAAGCATCCTGATAATAATAAGACTTATAGCGGGTTTTCAGCAATTTCATGATTTCATTGCGCAACACACCCTCTCCTTTTCCGTGGATAAACACAATCTTCTGTCCTTTCTTATGTTTATTTTCGTCAATCACGCCATGAAACTTATCCAGCTGCAACTGCAACATGTCGGCATTGCTCATGCCGGTGGTATTATCCACCAACTCGTGGATGTGTAAATCCACCTCAATAACTTTTGGATTCAACAGCGTTTTCTGACGTTGCGGTTTAGGTGTTTCAACCGGCTCTTTGCTCAGCATCGCTTTCTTAATCTCGTCCGGAGATATCTCTGGCATTATGGCTTTCGGTTTCACCAAATCAAATAGCATAGCCAGTTCATCGAAATAATCATTTTCGGTAAAACTATGCAATTTGTAAAACTTCACCGGGGCAATTCGTAAATTCAGGTCAATAGCGGTCTGTGGTTGATATACTTTACCTTGTTTGTAGGGCACAAGCTGTATTTGCAGGTTTTCCCAGTCATTCAAGTCTGCATTGGCAATGCGCGAAATTTCTTCCTGCATATTCGGTTCGATGATGCCGTTGGCAACAGACTTACGTTGATTTTTTTCTCCGACAATCAGGTTGTAAAACAGAAAATAATTACTGTCGTTAATCAACAGGCAGTCGTACTCACTGGTTTGCAGATTCCTGATATCGATAGGTATAAAAGCCAGCAACGCACGCAACTCGTCCCCATCTGCTGTTTCAATAATCTCTACCGGTTTTGGAGTCTCAATTTTGACATTTTGTACAGGATCTTCCGACGGAATATCCGCTGCCGGTTTCGAACTAAAATCTTTTAACGGGAAGTTAGTCTCCATATTAACCCGGGGCACTGCCACACATTCGCGTTCCAGTGCCGGAATTTCGAAACCATCTTCATCTTCTACGTACACGATGCCTTTCTGAGCATCAATGCGGGTTACTTTGCCTCCGCCTACGGCATTCAGGAAGCGAACAGTGTCGCCTTTTTGTATGTTGTTTTTTTGCATGTTGTTTTTGTTTTCAAGACCTGTCAGGTTTATAAAACCTGACAGGTCTGAGATGTTTATTTTATTGAATTAACTGATAATCTTTAATTAAAATATCCGGTGAAATTTTTAATTTAACGGTTAGCTGACGAATCATCTCCAGTGTAAGTTTTCTTTTTTTGTTTAACACTTCTGAAACCCTGTTTTTCCCCCCAATTGCCGGAGCCAGATCTTTTTGTTTTAATTGCATTTCTTCCATTCTGATTTTTATGGCTTCTATCGGATCTGGTGCTTCAATAGGATAATGAACTCTTTCATATTCATCAATTAATAACGCGAGGATATCAGCATAATCACTTTCTTTCGAATCAACAGGAGCATCAAAATACTTTTCAAGTTCTTTCAATGCCTCATGATAGTCTTTTTCTGATTTAATTAATCTGAATTCCATATTTATATTGTATTTGCGTTAATGTTGTCATATTCCTGATGTGTACCTATGAATCTAACAAACATCCACTGTTTCTCAAAATTGAATTTAACAATCAACCGGTATGCATTTCCTTTGATATTAAAGACCACACGCTGGTTTTTAAGAATACTCGCATTTGCATAGGCATTCTTCACATCGTTCGGAGATTTCCAATCTGATTTCATTGCAGTTTCGTACCAGGTTTTAAGAAACTGCTCTGTTTCAGGATGTTTCTCCCAAAATTGCCGTAAGGTTCCTTTAGAAAAAATTCTTTCCATAGTTAATTGGTTTGCAAATATAACATAAAGTTCCCGAATTGGGAATTTTGTTGTGTGTTTTTATTAATTCGAATTGGTAAAATTCAAATTTTTTCGTAAACATTTTTCAAGACCTGTCAGGTTTTAAAAACCTGACAGGTCTGATACCCTTTTCTTTTTGTGGTTAATTTTATTACTTTTGCACAAAAATACAACATTTTACTGATTCACGTGAACAAAGATTTCAACAGCAACCCCATTCTGATAGATGATTACGATTACGCATTGCCGGATGAATGCATTGCAAAATACCCTTTGAAAGAGCGGGATCAATCGAAATTACTCGTTTACCGTAATGGCGAAATCAGCGAAGATATTTTTTTGAACGCAGTGAGTCACCTACCTGAACACGCTTTGCTGGTATACAACAACACGAAGGTGATCCATGCCCGGTTGTTGTTTCAGAAATCAACGGGAGCACAAATTGAAATATTCTGCCTGGAGCCTCTCGCTCCCTCCGATTATGCTTTATCGTTAAGTTCAACGGAGGGCTGCACCTGGAAATGCATGGTCGGTAACCTGAAAAAGTGGAAGCAGGGTAACTTAGCAAGAAATATCAGTATCAACGGACAAAGCCTTCAAATAACCGTTTCTCTGATTGAGTCCACAGGCAATACCCACCAAATCCGGTTCGAATGGCACAATTCACACATCAGTTTTGCTGAGATACTGGATAACGCAGGCGAGTTACCTATTCCACCCTACCTCCACCGGAAAACGGAGGAAAGCGACAAAACAACCTACCAAACGATTTACTCCAAAATTAAAGGCTCCGTGGCTGCTCCAACAGCCGGATTGCACTTCACGAAGCAGGTACTTGATAGTCTGAAACAAAGAAACATCCTGACCGACGAACTGACTTTGCATGTGGGTGCAGGGACTTTCCAACCGGTAAAAGCAGCAGACATCGCTGATCATGAAATGCATGCCGAGGTGATATCAGTAAGAAAAGAGACAATTGAGAAGCTGCTTCAACACGATGGGAATGTAATCGCTGTAGGAACAACATCAGTCAGGACGTTAGAAAGCTTATATTACATTGGGGTACAAATACTCCATGAAAAAGTTACACCTGACAAATTGATCCGGGTGGAGCAATGGGAGCCTTATCAGCAAAAAACTGACATTTCGACCGAAATGGCTTTACGGGCTATCTTAAATTATCTTAATAATCATCAATTGACCGCTTTACATGCCCAAACCCGAATCATCATCCATCCGGGCTATGTTTTCAGGGTAATCCGGGGTATGTTTACCAATTTCCATCAGCCCAGAAGTACTTTGCTATTGCTGGTTTCCGCATTCACAGGCGAAAATTGGAAAAAGATATACGATTACGCCCTTTCGCATGACTTCCGTTTTTTGAGCTATGGCGACAGTTCGTTGTTGTTAAAATGAAAACTGACAGGTTCTGCACTGGCAGGGAAATTGAGATTAGCGGAGAGCGGAAAACGAATAGTGAATAGCGAAAAGCGGAGAACGGAAAACGGAAAATTATTTGCGACAAAACTTATATGTAACTTATATGGCTTATATGGTTTAAAGGTTTAAAAATTAAAATTAAAACAATATGATTATTTGGATTATTTTTGGTGTAACTGCTTTAGTGAGTTTCTTAATTCAAAGCAGTCTGAAATCGAAGTTTAAAAAATACTCGAAGATTCCGGTAGGGTTAACCGGTAGGGATATCGCGTACAAAATGCTGCAGGAAAACGGGTTGACCGATGTGAAAGTTACCTGTACGCCCGGTCAGTTGACTGACCATTACAACCCGCTGAATAAAACGGTGAATCTGAGTGAAGAAGTTTATCATTCAGCCAGTGTGGCAGCAGCCGCTGTGGCAGCTCACGAATGCGGACATGCCGTACAGCACGCCACGGCTTATGCACCTTTGCAAATGCGTTCGAGGTTGGTGCCTGTGGTTAGTTTTGCCTCCAACTGGGTACAATGGGTATTGCTTGCCGGGATCGTTTTTATGGAATCCTTCCCGCAACTCTTGCTGATTGGTATCATTTTATTTGCCACAACCACCCTTTTCAGTTTCGTCACCTTGCCGGTGGAGATTAATGCCAGTCAGCGTGCACTTGCCTGGTTAAGTAATGCCGGCATCACGAATTATTCAACTCATGAGCCGGCAAAAGATGCTTTAAAGACAGCTGCTTATACTTATGTGGTAGCCGCGTTGGGCTCTTTGGCTACACTGCTTTATTATGTGATGATATTCATGGGAAGAAGAGACTAATCTGATTTAAAAAAGTTTATTCTTCATCCTTTTCCATGCAGGAATGTTCTCGGATTTTTCGAGAACTTCCTCATCATCCAGGTCTTCCAAATCAAGTGATATCGTCTCGATTTCCTCATCAATTTCAATCGGCAGTTCCGCTTGAACAGGCTTACTTTTATCTATAGATGAAGAATAATAAGTTTGTATGGATTTCTCGATATCGGGGCGAGCAGGCTCATCATTTTGCTCAGCTTCCGGTTCTTCCGTAATTTCATTGTCACCATCGAAAGTTACCGTTTTCAATGCTGCCTGCTGACGAATCTTTTTCTTAGCTGATGCCGGCATACCCGGGATATCAGACACATCGTAACCGGTTGCAATCAGGGTAATCTTTACATTTTCACCCAGGCTATCGTCGAATGCAGCACCCCAAATCACCTGAATATCTTCTCCAATGGAAGCCATGAATTCATTAATTTCTTTGACTTCCTCCATCTTAATCTGATATTCCTGTGCACTTGAACAGTACAAGTTAAGCAACACTTTGCTTGCACCGCTAACATCGTTGGTATTTAATAACGGAGAGTTCAGGGCATCCTGTATCGCTTTGGTAATGCGTTTTTCTCCGGAAGCGTATCCGGTATTCATGATGGCTACATTACCTTTGCTCAGGATGGTGTAAACATCCGCGAAGTCGGTGTTGATATAACCCGGAACCGTGATAATCTCTGCAATGCCCCTGGCTGCGTTGGTCAGCACATCGTCGGCTTTGGCAAAAGCGTTCGACAACTCCAGGTCGGCAAAAATCTCACGTAACTTTTCATTGTTGATAACCAGCAAGGCGTCCACGTGCTCACTTAAGGCTGCAACGCCTTCGAGCGCCTGGCGTATCTTCATACTGCCTTCAAATGCAAATGGGATAGTTACGATGCCAACTGTGAGAATACCCAATTCATGTGCTGCCTGTGCCACCACAGGAGAAGCTCCGGTCCCGGTTCCACCACCCATACCAGCAGTAATGAAAACCATTTTGGTATTGTCTTTTAATACACTTTTGATGCGATCAATGGAATCTTCCGCAGCCTGTCGTGCCACTTCAGGGTTTCCACCAGCACCTAAGCCTACACCGAGTTGTATTTTCAGCGGAACAGGCGAATTCTGCAATGCCTGATTGTCGGTATTACATACCACAAACGACACATCCCTGAAACCCTGGTTATACATGTGATTTACGGCATTTCCACCTCCACCGCCGACACCAATTACCTTGATAATCGCAGGGTCGATCATGGGTAAATCTACTAATGGCAAAATATCTTCCATATTATATATATTTACGATTTTATTATTTACAATTTAAGAATTTGAGTCACAAAAGGATGACTAAGGAAACAAAAAGAAAATTTTAATTTATTAAACCATATAAGTCATATAAGTTACATATAAGCTAATTAACTATCCACTGACCACTAACCACTAACCACTATTGGGCGCAAGCATTGCGCCCCTACTCCTTTTTCACCTCCATCTCGGTATCTTCCTCAAAGAAACGGATGATACCTTGTGTTATTTTTTCGGTTATGGATTTACGTTTTGGTTTCTTTTCTACTTCGGTTTTCTCAATCACTTCTTTATGTTCCAACCTGTAGTCATGTGTCAGAATGATGGTACCAACCACCTGTGCATACGACAAATCCATAAATTCTCCGGGTGTGTCAGGAGTCAGCCAACCCGAATGATCACCATAACGTGTTTGGATTCCGGATTTCTCCTCAACATAATCCCTTACTTCTGCTAATTTAGCACCTCCACCCGAAATAATCACGCCATTAGGAATCTGATCTTCATACTGATTCAGGATTTTGAATATCGGTTGAAAAATCTCGTCCAGCCTGGACTCTATAATCATAGCCAGAAAAGTAGTCGTAATTACAACCGGTGGTTCTGCTGGATTTTTTGCCGGCACCCTGATATTCACAGGAGCGCCGACTGCCTTTTCCATGGCAACCCCCTTTTTGCATTTTAACTTCTCAGCATAGGCTTCAGTTATACCAATTTCTTCAATATCCTTCGTGATATTCCTCCCTCCAAGCGGAACCACCATGAGATATTGCAGGATTTCATTCCGGTAGATGGCAAGTGTTGTAGAAGAATCACCCATATTGATAACCGCACAACCGGCCTGCCTGTCTTCCTCCTCTGTAACCGCGATGGCAAAAGCCTCTGCAGCCAGCGGGATGTGCTCAACATGACAGTTGTAGATTCTTTCTAAACATTTATGCAGTTGCACCTTCATCTGAGCACTGCCAACCACCAAATGATAGTTTCCAATGATGTAAGTTCCCCGTTGACCTTCCGGCTTTTCCATCTCCACACCATCAACCTCGTACAAGACAGGAATGGTGTCGTAAACCAACATATCCTGCGCCTGATACGATTTTTCACATTCCAGGGCCATCGAATCGATGATATCTGTGGTAATCTCTTTGGACTTATTTAGCTTACGACGAACCGAAGCATGTACGATTTTCATGCTTTTCCCGCCAAATGCAGTGGAAAACTTCTTGATGGGTTCACGCAAGCCGGCACTGTTTTGTAACTCCTTCAGTAATGCAACCACGTTGAAAGCCGTTCCGGAAGGATGTCCGATGATGCCATTCTTTATCTCATCCACTTTTCTGATTTCTTCCGACACTATCTTTATGGCATAATCCTCTCTCACCTCAGCGGCAATAGCCCTGACTCCCGTACCGGCAAAATCAAAAGCCACCAATCTGTTTATATCCTCTTTTCCTTTCATGCTCTTAAATAAATCCTTTAACGTATGCTCATCGTGACTTCAAAAAATCTAATTTTCAGAGTCCCTTTCATTTCTTATTCCAACAATTTGGTTGTCGTATTGTAAGTCTATTTTTTCATAGCTGTTCCAGCCCATCACCTTGAAACCCTGGTTATACAGGCGATAAACACGACTCAGCTTTTCCTCGTAACCATCCAGACTTCCCAATAAAATCACCGTATTGCCAACCCTGGGAACTAATTCCACTTTCAAATCCTCTCTGACATGAATCTGAGAAACCTGTGCATTCCAGAAACTGTGCCTCCCGATAAAGTCAACAAAATCATACAAGGTACCTTTAGCCATCGACCGGGTAACCCTGCCTGTAACCACAGGAACATAAGCCACTGCATGCAAAGGTACCGGTAATATCTCTTTATGCTGATCGACGTAGTAGTTTTCATTGGTCATAACCAGAAACTTGGGTTCCCGTAACGATACGTTTACAAATACACTGCCATCGGGAGTATGATAACAAAGCGCCTGTTTCACCAGCTGATTTTGTTCCAGGAAGCGTTCAATCTGCTCTGTCCGTAGCCGGTTCAGTGACTGACCGATGGGGTGAAGGTCGTTATCCCGCAACATATCGTTCAACTCTCCGGATTTTATCAGTTCAATCTTCCCATCTACGTTTATAATCAGATTCTTGCATTTGACATCACGCTCATCCACCGAAAAACGGATCAATGCGAAAACCAGGTATCCCAATACAATTACGACACCGGTTATCAAAAGAATATAACTGATTACTTTTCGTTTCATATACTTACCGCCGATTCTTCCAGAGGCTCCCCGGCACTTATTTTCTTCTGTTTGATGACTTTTCTGATTTCAGGCACCAACGCATCAATATCACCGGCACCGAACGTGACCAGCACTTCCAGATCATCCCTCTTCTCCAACAAGCTGATTAGTTCACTTTTCGGACAATATTGTTTCTTATCCAGCGTCATTTTATTCAAAATAAGTTGCGGATTAACCCCTTCGATTGGCAACTCACGGGCAGGATAAATATCAAGCAAAATCAATTCGTCCAGGGTTGAGAGTACCCGGGCAAATTCATCCGCAAAGTCTTTAGTACGCGAATACAGGTGCGGCTGAAAAATCCCGGTTAATTTTCTTTCAGGATACATTTCGCGGATAGACGTAATGCCTGCGTGCAACTCGCTGGGGTGGTGCGCATAATCATCAATGTAAACCGTTTCTGCAGTTTGGCACACGATATTAAAGCGCCGGTAAACACCGGAGAAAGAAGACAAACCTGTTCTTAACTCTTCTGAGGTCACCCCGCTCAACCAGGCTAACGCCATAGCAGCCACACTGTTTTCCACGTTGATTCTCACCGGCACACCCAGTCGGACATCTGCGATGGTTTCGGTCGGCGTTACAAAGTCAAAACGAATCTCTCCGGGCATACTGCGGATGTTGGCTGCATGAAAATCACCTCCTTCATCCATGGAATAAGAGTATAATTTCACGCCCTTTTGCAGGGTCGGATGAATATCTAGGCCTTTCCTAACAATCAATGTTCCTCCTGAACGTACAAGGGAAGCAAAATACTCAAAACTCTCCTTAAAGGCCTGATGGGTTTTATAAATATCTAAGTGATCTGCATCAGCAGAAGTAATCACAGCCATATAAGGCGTCAGGTGGTGGAAAGAACGATCGTATTCATCCGCCTCAATGACCACAAAGTTACTTTCTTTCGACAACAGTAAATTTGTGTTGTAATTATTTGAAATTCCGCCCAGAAATGCATTGCAATCCACCTGTGACTGACGGAACAAATGGGCAGTAATCGTCGATGTGGTCGTTTTTCCATGGGTACCGGCAATACAAACACCTTTACTCTGACGGGTAATGTATCCGAGCACTTCGGCCCGTTTCATGATATTAAACCCTTTTTCACGAAAGAAAACCAGCTGAGGATTGTCCTGCGGTATGGCAGGAGTCAGAATCACCAGTGTTTTGTTTTTATCCATAAATTTCGCCGGAATATCCGAATCCTTATCATCATAAGAAATTTCTATTCCTTCGGATTCCAGGGTTTTGGTCAGTGTAGTGCTGGCACGGTCGTACCCGGCTACTTCAAAACCGTGGATTTTATAATACCGGGCAATGGCACTCATACCAATTCCACCAATACCGAGAAAATAGAATTTCGTAAACTTATTCATTTAATACAGTTAAAATTTCACTAATAATTTCTTTACTTCTTCAGCGATTCTACCTGCTGAATTTTGCTCCGCTAAATTAAGAATATTTTTGCTAAGCGCAGTCATTTTTGAGGCATCCTGAATTATTTTTAACGCCTCGGGAATCATTTTGTCCTTCGCTTCGGCATCCCTGATCATCACAGCAGCATCGTGCTTCACCAAAGCCATGGCATTTTTGGTCTGATGATCCTCGGCAACATTAGGAGAAGGCACTAAAACAGCCGGCTTAGCCAGCAAACATAACTCCGAAATCGAGCTGGCACCGGCCCTCGAAATAACCAGATCGGCCACTGCATAGGCGTAGTCCATGCGCGAAACAAAAGCGGTTACGATAATATGTTTACAGGCAAAAGGTTTAAACGCTTTTTCTGCATCTTCTATGTAAAACTTCCCTGTTTGCCAGATAACCTGTACTCCTGAGGCCGCCAGGGCTTCCAAATGAGCAATCACACTTTGGTTGATGGTGCGGGCGCCCAGACTTCCACCTACAATCAGGATGGTTTTTTTTACCGGGTCCAGGCCGAAAAACTGATAAGCTGCCTCAGCTTTGGGAGCTACCGCAAACAAGTCCTGTCGTACCGGATTACCTGTTTTCACAATTTTTTCTTTGGGGAAGAACCGCTCCATCTCATCATAGGCCACACAAATTCGGGCTGCTTTTTTTGCCAAAAGCTTATTGGTTACACCAGCGTAGGAATTTTGCTCCTGAATGAGCGTTGGAACTCCAAAAGCCGAAGCGGCACGCAACACCGGCGCACTGGCATATCCGCCCACGCCAATAGCCACATCGGGTTTAAACCTGCGGATGATTTTTCTCGCTTTGAGAATGCTTCGCAACAGATTCCACACGACCTTGACATTTCGCAACATGTTTTTCCTGTCGAAGCCACTAACAGGGAGTCCTTCAATCGAATATCCGGCTGCCGGAACCCGCTCCATCTCCATCCTGCCTATAGCTCCCACGAACAGAATATCCGCTTCGGGATAAGATTCCTTCAGGGCATTTGCAATGCTGATGGCCGGAAAAATATGTCCACCGGTCCCCCCACCACTGATGATAAACCGGGGTTGACTATTCGATTTCGTCGTATGTTTCTTCATCGTCGTCTTCTATTACAATTTCTTCTGTAAGTGCATTATTACCAGTCTGCTCTTCTTTGATTTGCCGGGTAATGCCAAGCAAAATGCCGAAATAGATACTGGTTATGAGGATGGAAGTTCCCCCACGACTAATCATGGGAAGCGGTTGTCCGGTCACCGGTCCCAGACTGGTAGCAACTGCCATGCTGACAAATGCCTGCAATACAATCATCAGCGAGAGACCAATCACCAGAATCGCGGGAAATACGGTTTTACTCATTGTGGCTATCCTGCCTGCCCGAAAGAGCAATACCATATAAAGCAGGATGACAAAAACACCTCCCACCAATCCCATTTCTTCCACGATAATCGCATAAATAAAATCGGAATATGCCTGTGGCAGGAAGTCACGTTGCACACTGTTGCCCGGCATCACCCCAATCACACCACCCCTTGCAATGGCAATTCTGCCGTGCTGCACCTGCAAGTTCTCATCATTAATCACATATTTGTCTTCTTTTTCTTTATCCTCGGAAAGATAACGGTCAATACGCTTTTCCCAGGTATAAGCCCTGTCAAACATCTTGGGCATACTTTCCTGCGGGAAAATTTTTATCGCGGCAAAACCAAAAACACCCAAACCGACAATGGCAGCAATAATCAGCACAAGTTTGCGGGTAGCTATTTTGCCAATGAACATCATGATCCAGATAACCCCAAAAAGCAATACGGCTGTTGAGAAGTTTTCCAGCAAAATCAGGAAACACACGATGGCCGACAACACCATCAAAATCCGAAAGAACTTATTTTCGTTTGAAGCAGAATTTTTTATCCGCGCGATAAAATCCGCCGCAATAATAATCAGGGACAACTTACCCAGCTCTGATGGCTGAAACTGAAAACCACCCAGTTGCAACCAACGGGTAGCGTCATTTTCGGTTTTTCCCTTAAACAACACCAACACCAGAGTCACCATGGAGAATGCCAGCAACACAAACGCTCCGATGCGAATAAATTTCGCGGGAATAAAATGTACCAAAAACGCGATGAAGGCCCCCATCCCCAGGAACAACACGTGACGCAACATCGGTGCGGTATGATTAATCGATTTGAAAGCCAGCGTACTGGAAGCACTGAACATTTCCACCGCCGAAATAATACACAAACCAATGAATACAGCCCATATTACTGCATCACCTTTGAGATATTTCTTTAATATTGAATCCATTTTAATAAGATTTGTCTACAGTCTACTGTCGCCAGACACCGGACACCAGACACCATTATTCACTATTCATTATTCACTATTAGCTATTCGCTATTCGCTTTTCGCTTTTCGCTTTTCACAGCGCCCTCACGCATTGCTTAAACTGCCGTCCCCTGTCTTCGTAGTTCTCGAATAAATCGAAACTCGCGCAGCAGGGCGACAACAGCACCGTATCTCCCTCACTTGCAAACCGGTATGCTTTGTCAACCGCTTCTTCCATCGAGAGAGCATCAGCAATCATTTCTTTTTTCCCATCGAAATAAGTATGCAATGGCTTATTATCAACACCCAAAAACACCAAAGCACGAACCTTATCACGCACCAACTCTTCGATTTCGCTGTAATCATTGCCTTTATCAGTTCCTCCCAATATCAACACAACCGGCGTTTTCATACTTTGCAGTGCATACCAACACGAGTTGACATTCGTGGCTTTCGAGTCGTTCACAAATTTCACATTGCGAACAGTAGCCACATATTCAAGCCGGTGCTCCACGCCCTGAAAATCGAGCAGAGACTGCCGGATAACTTCTTTTTTCACATCAAGCACTGCAGCTGTAAGTCCGGCTGCCATGGAATTGTAGGTGTTGTGAATTCCCTGTAAAGCTAATTCTGATGTTGGCATAACAAATATTGTTTTTAAGGTATCGATAATTAGTTTCTCTTCTGTTAAGAAAGCTTTGGTTTTCTCCGATTTTTCAAGCGCGAAAGGATAAATTGCCGATTGTATTTTCCTCCTCGCCATCTCCTTTTGAATAACCGGATCCTGTTCCCAATAAATGAAAGCATCCTGCTCCGTTTGATTCTGTGTAATTCTGAATTTCGCATCCACATAATTCTGAAATTCATAATTATAGCGATCCAGATGATCTGGTGTGATATTCAGCAAAACAGCGATATCTGCTTTAAATTCGAACATGTGATCAAGCTGAAAACTGCTTAGTTCAATTACATAATATGCATGTGGTTCCAGTGCAACCTGTAAAGCTAAACTATTTCCGATATTGCCCGCCAAACCAACATCCAAACCTGCATTTTTCAGGATATGATAAATCAGTGATGTCGTGGTCGTTTTTCCGTTACTTCCGGTAATACAAATCATTTTAGCATCCGTATACCGTCCGGCAAACTCAATCTCGGAAATCACCGGAATACCTTGCGCCACTATTTTTTTCATCAGTGGAGTCTTGTCGGGGATACCCGGACTTTTAATCACTTCATCTGCGTTCAGAATCAGGGCCTCAGTATGTTGTTTCTCCTCCCAGGGAATCTGATGCTCTTCCAGCATGGCTTTATAGGATGATTTGATGGCGGATAAGTCCGACACAAAAACATCAAAACCCTGTTGCTTTGCAAGTACTGCTGCACCTGTTCCGCTTTCACCTGCACCTAAAACTACTATTCTTTTCATTTTTATTAATATCACCCCCGGGTTAAAACCCGGGGCAATTGAAATGCACACGTCATTGCGAGTAGCGAAGCGACGAAGCAACCCCCACTAACCACTATTTCAATACTATCTAATTTTCAGCGTTATAATCGTCAGCGCACCCAGAATCAGCCCGATAATCCAGAACCTGATTACAATCTTCGATTCCGGCAGTGCTGTTTTGGGATTCTGAATCAAAGCCGGAATGCTTCCGTCACCCGGTTTCTGATAGTGATGATGCAAAGGCGCCATTTTAAATATACGCCTGCCTTCTCCATATTTTCTCTTGGTATATTTGAAGTAGCCGACCTGCAACATCACCGACAAATTTTCAACTAAGAATACGCCACACAAAATCGGTATCAGCAATTCTTTGCGAATGGCAATGGCAAATACCGCAATAATACCACCTATGGTCAGACTGCCTGTATCGCCCATGAAAACCTGAGCCGGGAAAGCATTATACCACAAAAATCCGATGGTTGCACCGATAAACGCACCTGCAAACACGAGCATCTCTCCTGTCCCCGGTATATACATGATATTCAGGTAACCGGCATAATTCACGTTACCCGAGACATAAGCCAGGATCCCGAGTATTACCCCGACAATGGCCGAGGAGCCTGTCGCAAGACCATCCAACCCATCCGTCATATTCGCACCATTAGACACAGCTGTCACGATGAAAATCACAATAAGCACAAAAAATATCCATCCGTAGATTTGAGATTTCTCACCCATGAATTTGAATGCATCAGCATAATTCAGGTTATTGTTTTTGAAAAACGGGATGGTTGACTTGGTTGATTTCACATCGTGTTTGGCGTAATGCACATCTTCCACCCGATTGGTTTCACCTTTTACTTCGATATTTTCGCGTATTACAACATCCGGACTCAAATACAATGTCAGACCGACAATCAGTCCGAGCCCGACCTGTCCCACAATTTTAAATCGACCGCTTAATCCTTCTTTATTCTTTCTGAACACCTTGATATAGTCATCCAGAAAACCAATGGCACCCAGCCAAACCGTTGTGATAATCATCAGTAGGATGTAGATATTGGTGAGATTCGCGATTAACAAAGTCGGCACCAGTATTGCAATGATGATGATGATACCGCCCATGGTGGGAGTTCCTTTTTTCGACATTTGTCCCTCCAGACCCAGATCACGCACAATTTCACCGATTTGTTTCCTTTGCAGGAAATCGATGATTTTTCTTCCGAACAAAGTCGATAAAATCAACGCCAGGATAAAGGCAACACCTGTCCTGAACGATATGTAGTTGAACATTCCCGCTCCGGGAAAATCAAACGCTTTGTCTAAGTAAGTAAATAAATGATATAGCATAATATAGTGGTTAGTGGTTAGTGGTTAGTGGTTAGTGGTTAGTGGATAATTAACCACTGACCACTATCAACTTACCACTATCAGTATTATCTGTTTCTTTTTGATGTATTTAAAATTGTTGTACTCATTTTCATTAATTCAATGGCATCTTTGATTATGTTATTAAATTGAATTTCTGTAATATATTCTGTTGCATATAAAAGTTCTAACCAATAAATCGATTCATTACATTCTTTTTGAACTATGGCCATTTTATGTATAAAGTCCGACTTACTTTCTCCTTGTTCAGCTTCTCTGTGATTAGCAGCAATGGATGTTCCAGCACGAAGCAATTGCTTACTTAACACGAACTCCTTCTTTTCTTCACAAAGAAATTTATATAATCTTACTATTCTCACCGCAAATGCAAAACTCTTTTGCCTAAAAACATTCTTCATAGTTACTAAATAATCAATTATCCGATATAAACAAACAATTCCTCCTGCACCAAAACTAACCACTGACCACTAACCATTGACTACTAATTTAACTTCCTCCCTGTCATCAAAATGATGTTTCACTCCCTGGATAATTTGATAGTTTTCGTGGCCTTTGCCGGCAATCAGCACAACATCGCCCGGCTGTGCCAGGGCACAAGCCGTTTTGATGGCTTCGCGGCGGTCGACAATGGTCAGGGCTTTAGTTCGTTGCACGGCATCCAATCCGTCAGTCATATCCTTCAGTATTTCCTGCGGATCTTCAAACCTTGGGTTATCTGAAGTCAGAATGGCTTTCCAGCTACCATCTACTGCTTCTCTTGCCATCATAGGTCGTTTTCCTTTGTCCCTGTTGCCGCCGCAACCCACCACAGTAATCAATCTGCCACTTCCCTGTAAAATCTGGTTGATGGTAGAAATCACATTATTCAGGGCATCAGGCGTATGCGCATAATCCACAATAGCTGTAAATCCTGAAGGCGCATGCAGGGTTTCAAACCGGCCGGAGACCGATTTCAACGAACTGATAATCCTCAGTGTTTCCATTTCATCAGCTCCCAATAATACGGCGGCACCATATACAGCCGACAGATTACTGGCATTGAATTTCCCGATGAACGACACATTCACTTCTTTGTCGTTCATATCCAGCAACATTCCTTCAAAGCTGTGTTCCAGTATTTTTGTTTTAAAATCCGCTAGTCCACGCAGCGAATAAGTATATTTTTTCGCTTTCGTATTTTGCAGCATCACCATCCCGTTTTTATCATCCGCATTTGTCAACGCGAAACTATCTTCGGGCAGCAAATCAAAGAATTTCTTTTTCGCTTTAAGGTAATTTTCGAAAGTCAGGTGATAATCGATGTGATCACGCGTCAGGTTGGTGAAAACTCCCCCATCGAATTTGAGTCCGGCGACACGTCCCTGTTCCACCGAGTGCGAACTTACTTCCATAAAAGCATAAGTACAACCTGCTTCCACCATCTGATGCAACAAGGCGTTCAGACTCAGCGCATCAGGCGTGGTATGTGTAGCTTCAACTTCCAAATCATCAACATAATTACAAACCGTCGACAACAGGCCTGTTTTATTTCCAAGTTCCCTGAATAGCTTGTACAATAAGGTCGCGATGGTCGTTTTTCCATTGGTACCGGTGACACCCACCAGCGTTAATTTTGACGAAGGATAGCCATACCATGCCGAAGCCAGAAAGCCCAGCGCTTCAGCGCTGTTGGCAACCCGAACGTAAGCTACTTTGTTGACGGTCTGTTCCGGCATTTGCTCGCAAACAACCGCAACAGCTCCTTTTTCAATGGCAGCAGCAATAAAATCATGACCATCAACAGCCGTTCCCCTGGTGGCAACGAACAAGTATCCCGGAGCAACTTTTCGCGAGTCGAACTCAATTCCGGTAATCTCCGGCTCCTGATTTCCGACAGAGGCAAGCACCTTAATATCCAGCAGCAGTTCTTTTAACAACATAATGGTTCTTTTTTGCTATTCTACTGTAATTCTAATTCTATTATACTACCTTCCTTCAGCAAGGTACCCGGTTTCAGACTTTGTGCAACGACTTTTCCCCGGCCTTTCACCCTGACATCCAGTCCCAACGTTCCCAGCATATAAAAAGCGTCTTTGACACCCATACCGGACACATCCGGCACCAATCCTTTCTGAATTTTATACGTATCCAACGACAGGAGATTACCTTCATTTGGAGTTTGTTTTACCCATCCGCGAAATTCCGGGTTGTCGACCGGTATCGCCAGTTCTTCTATCACTTTTTTTAACGCAAAAGAATTTCCGCTTTTCACTTCAGGCACATAAGGATGCTTTATAACGGAATCATTTGCAATCCTGTCCGGCGACCAACTTGACTTCAACAGCATGGTACGCTCCGCCACCTTCTTAAAAATACTACCTGCCATCCGGCCGCCCGAAGGGGCTCCTTCCGGAGCAGTCAGCACTACGATTGCCGAATACTTTGGATTATCAGCTGGAAAATAACCACAAAATGAAACATTATGACGCGTCTGACCAGCCCTGTATCCAAGTCCACCCTGCGATATTTGCGCTGTTCCTGTTTTACCGGCAATTATTACAATCTTAGATTGAGCTGTTTTCGCCGTGGCGAATTTTCCATCCACCACCTCTTTCAGGGTTTGTTGCACCTCTTTCAGAGTTGTCGGTTTACAAATAGACTCCTTCAACACCTCCGTTTCGAACGCCTGTACCACCTCTTCATTCCTTTTGACAGTCTTCACAAACAATGGCTTCACCATCTTCCCATCATTAGCAATGGCATTGAAAAGTGTCAGGGTATAAATCGGCGGTATCTTGGTTTCATATCCAATGGAAATCCATGCGAGAGATGTCTTATACCACTCATTCTTATCTTTCTTCGGATGTTTGATCCAGGGCTTCGCAACCCCTTTCATCTGCAAAGGCAGCGAATCATTCAACCTGAGGTCATATAATTTCTCGATGTATTTCTCGGGTTTATCACCAAAAGATTTCATCACCATTTTCGAAGTTCCCACATTCGACGAAGCCTGGATTATTTCATTGACATGCAGTTTATCATATCCTCCCCGGTGATGGTTATGGTCTTTCATCAAGCGGTTGGCAATCGGAAGAATACCCCCGTCAATATCAAAGACATCATTGATTTTCACCTTCCCTTCATCCAGCACGGCGATCAGAGATGCAACTTTAAAAGTTGAACCAGGCTCCATCCTGTCGGTCAATGCGTGGTTTTTTCCTTCGTAATAACCATCCGATTTTTCATCATAATCCAGATTCACCATGGCTTTCACCTCACCGGTCTGCACTTCCATCACCACGATACAACCCGATTTCGCACCCAGTGCACCAATCGTATCCCGCAATGCTTTTTCAGCAATGTCCTGTATTTCAATGTCCAGCGTCGTATATACATCCAACCCGTCTACCGGCTCCACTTCAACCGTTTCCAGGTACTTATTCGCCACTTTCTGGCGCGTTGAGACACCCGGGATTCCTAATAGTTGTTCATTGAAGGAACCCTCAATACCACTTCTCCCACCTTTCACCTCATCGGCATACACATCCCCAATCGTCCTTGATGCCAGTGAACCAAATGGCTTTACCCTCCGCACAAACTCCCGGGTAAATAATCCGCTGCGATTCCTGCCAAGCCTGTAAAGAGGTAACTTTCTGAGATCTTTCAGTTGTGCATACGAAATTCTTTTGGGATAAAGCTGCAAATTCCCATTTTGCTCTCTGAACGCTTTCAGCAATGTATTTCGGTATTGTACTTTGGTTTTATCTCCAAAAAACTTCGATAAAGCAAAAGACAGAGAATCCAGGTTTTCATAAAACAGTTTACCTTCATCTTTATTCAGGGCCGGAACCCTCATATCCATGTAAACATAATAGGTAGGTATCGAACTGGCCAGCAACCGGCCGTCGGAAGCAAAGATATTTCCCCTTTTCGGCCGGACTGTGATATCACTGATCTTCTGCTTCTCAGCCAGTTTCATCCATTCATCTCTTTCAAAAAACTGGATTTGAACGATTTTATATATCACCAACAAAAAGAGTATGGAAATAATAAAATATACTATTCCAAATCTTACGACGATATTTTTACGTTTATCCGGCATATCCTTAATTGTCTCCAGTCAGTCATTGCGAGGAGTTCACTAAGTGAACGACGTGGCAACCTCCTCTTCAATCATTTTTTGCTGATTACCTATTCTTTATTCTATAACAATCGGCGGGGTACTACCCGGCTTCAACTGCATTCCCTTACTTTCCATCAACAGCAGGAGGTTCGACTGCCGGCTGATTTCCATCAACTCAGCCGAAATAGTCAACGACTCATATTTGGCATCCTGTATATTTTTCTTCAACATCACCATGTTGGCAATCTGCTTTTCACTGGCATAACGGTTGTCGATGTACCCGATACTCAGTACCACCAACAAAATGATAAGCAAATACTGCCTTCTGATGAACTTTTTGGTCAGGATGTTTCCGTTGAGGATATCGCGCACACTACTTGAACGAAGATCCGATAAATCCTCACTCTGACGAATCCTTTCTGATATGTTTTTAAGAAACGACATACTCAATGATTCAACGTTGCAATTCTCAACTTGGCACTACGGGCTCTCGGATTAGCGGCAACTTCTTCATCTCCTGCAACAATCACCTTGTTATTGACCGCCTTCATGGGAGCGAGCACATTCCCAAAGAAGTCTTTCTCCAGTTTCCCCTCGAAATTCCCGGAACGAATGAAGTTCTTCACCAACCGGTCTTCGAGAGAATGATAGGTAAGTACAACTAACCGTCCATCTTCACTCAGCACCTCCACACACTGTTTCAGCAGCGACTTAAGCACTTCCATTTCCCGGTTCACTTCAATGCGCAATGCCTGAAAAACCCGCGCCATATCTTTTTTTTCTTTCTCTCTTCCGAAGAAAGGTTTCAACACTTCAATAAACGAAAATATCCTGTCAAATTTATTGTCGGCACGGTAGTTAACGATGGTACGGGCAATTTTCCGGGCATTATGCAACTCGCCATAGAGGTAAAAAACGTCTGCTAACTGCTCCTCCGAATAGGTATTCAGCACTTTTGCAGCAGTCAGACCGGATTTTTTATTCATCCGCATATCCAGCTCTCCATCATAACGAAATGAGAACCCTCGTTCCGCCTCGTCAAAATGATGAAATGAAACACCCAAATCAGCTAATATCCCATCAACTTTCTCAATCCGATGAAATTGAAGGAAATTTTTCAGGTATTTAAAATTACTGTGTACGAAAATGAACCGCTCATCCTGAGGTATGTTCCCGAAAGCATCTTGATCCTGGTCAAATCCAATCAATTTCCCGTTATTTCCCAAACGTTTCAGCATCTCCCGCGCATGCCCTCCTCCACCAAAAGTGCAGTCCACATAAACCCCGTCAGGTTTGATATTCAACCCATCAATGGTTTCTGTGAGCAACGCAGGCACATGATAAACGGGCTCATCCATAAGGCATATCTTACTTTTTCATCATTTTTTCTTTCAGCAATGCCGCAAAATCAGGCGCAGCGAGTCTTGATTGCTCAAATTTGACCTTACTCCAAACGGCAAACCGGTCAATCATGCCGACGAAAAGCACTTCTGCATTTTCCGCAGCAATAGTTTGCAGGTGTTTTTTTTGTATCAGCACGCGACCCTGACTGTCAATATCCAGCCATTCAGCCTCAGAAACAAACTGCATGAGCAACAACTGATCGACAGGATTCCACTCATCAAGTCTCGACTTAAACTCCTCAACTTTCTCATTCCATACCGGAACCGGATAAATGATCAGACAGTCATTTTCAGCATCCTTTCGCATCACAACACGCTCTCTTTCCAATTCAGGAAGAATCTTACGATATACGGAGGGGATGAAAATTCGTCCCTTCACATCCGCTTTAGCTTCGTATTTCCCGATAAATGTTGACATATATTTACGCATGTTAATTTGCAACGGTAAAAGTATAAAAACTATTTTAAATTCCCCACATTTCCCCACAAAAACTTATCAACAAGTTTTAAAGTGTTAAATCTTGCTTTTCAAGAGATTATAAACAAAATTTAAACAAGCAAATCAAAGAACACCAACAAGACTAAACTCTTAATAAACAGAAATTTACGAATACCAATAAAAACACAGGGGTTAAATAGACATAAAAGTGGGGGATAGACACAAACATACAACTCACATATATTTTTACTATTTTTGCTTCGCAGAAAAAATGACCAATATGACCAAACAGAAAATAGTCAAGATAGACGTTGCCAAGGTAATTAAAACCAGAGCGCCTCATGCAAAAGTTCCAAAATTCATTGTGAACTACCTGAAAAAGATTGTACATCAGGATGAAATAAACGAGTTTTTTGAGAAGAATCCGGATCTGAAGAATTTAGACTTCGTTGAAGCCGGGCTGAAATTCCTGGGGGTCACTACTTCGATTTACGGTAAAGAGAACCTGCCACCCAAGGATGGTAAATACATATTTGCCAGCAATCATCCGCTGGGCGGACTCGACGGGATGACAACCGGCTACCTGATTGGTAAGGAATACGACGGAAAGGTAAGATTTTTCTCCAACGACTTGCTTGCCAATCTGCACCCGATGAAGGAAATGTTTGTTCCTGTCAATAAGTTCGGAGCCCAATCGAAAAGCCACGCCGAAATGATGCATGAATTATACAGCTCCGACAACCATCTGGTTACCTATCCTGCTGGTATGTGTTCGCGCAAAACAAAAGGAGAAATCTGCGACCTGGAATGGAAGAAAAACTTCATCACCAAAGCCATTCAGTACCAACGGGATGTAGTACCTATTTATTTCGAAGGAAGAAACTCGAACTTCTTCTATAACCTGGCGAATCTGCGTAAATTTCTGAAGATAAAATTTAACATCGAGATGATGTACCTGGCAGATGAGATGTTCAAACAAAAAGGAAAACATTTCACCATCAAAATCGGAGAAAGAATACCCTGGCAGACATTCGACAAGTCAAAAACGCAAGCGCAATGGGCAGAATGGGTGAAAGAGAAAGTTTATGCGCTGAAGTGATTATAAGTCGAGGAGCCCTTCGGGAAGTTCAACCACGATGATTTTATTCTCGTGGTCGATTTCTTTTATATACTCTTCGCTGACTGGTATCAGCAATTCATCATCATCTTTTTGAATCACAAACAAGGCATTGTCGGTAGTACGATCAATTTCACTAATCACGCCAATCGCACCTTGTTCTTTTTCTTCAAGCTGAAAGCCAACGAAATAGTCCAACTCAATTTCAGCATCATCCACAACCTCCAAAAACTCTTTCAGGATGTAAATCTGCAATCCTGAAAATGCACGGGCATCCTCTTCACTATTTAACCCATCCAATCGCAAAATACCGGTCGAGGCAGTCTTCAAACGATACTCAGCAACCACAAACGGGACAAAAATCCCCTCCAGCTCAAAAACAAAGAACGGCAATTCTTCGAGTTCAAAAACGTCGGTTGTGAATCCAAACGACATTTCTCCATGGATTCCGTGAGGTTTATTGATTTGTCCGATTGGGAAGAGTTGGCTTTTGTTTATCATATCACTGAAGTTGTTTGTTAGAATCAAGTTTGGGAATCAAGTTATAGTATATGTTGGTGCATGCTATCACTAAAGTTGCCGGTGGAAATCAAGTTTATAAATAAAGTTTCAGATCTGATAACTAACAACATTATAAAGACATGCAAAAGTAACAAAATATGGTTATAAACAAAAAAGCCACACATTAAATAAAAATGCATGGCTTTCTCGATAAATAATGAATGATATTTAAAACATAAAAACCAGCGTTGCTGTCAGTTGGTTTCTTTTCAGGTCGATATTTTCGCGGTTATTCAAATCAACCAAGCCCCAGTTATACCCAACCCTGAGCTGCACATTGTTGTATTGAGCTCCGGCTCCCAGGCCAAGTTGCAAGTCAAAACGATTCACATCATACACACCATCGTCGTCCGTGTCAGTTTTGTAACGATCATAGGTTGTCTTAATCTCAGAACTGCCGATGTTGGTTATGTTGATGGTTTGCTGCGATATTCCGAAATTAAGATTGGGACCCGCAAACGCAAACAAGTTCAGGACATTGTCAACCGGGAAACTCAGCTGTAACTGCAATGGTAAATCAATCAGATGCGCATTGTAGTGATTTGTTCCCGAAATTGCACCATCAAAAGTCGACATCAGATAACTATAAATTACCCCATACCTGAAATCCACATGCGTAAAAAGCTCCGTTTCCGAAACCGGTCCAATCCGGATGCCACTCACCTGTGCCGGAAAAATTGCGGTTGCCCCGTTGGTTTCTTCAGTTACATTAATATATCCTGCCTCAACACCAATTTTTTGAGATGAAAGACTTACTGCTGTAAAAAACAGCAGGATAAAAATTAATAGTTTAGTTTTCATTTCTTTATAAGTTTAATGTTATAAATAATATACGCTTAATCCATGCAATAAAGGATTACTGCAAAGATATAACTTAAAAATACAGGTCAATGTTTTATTTTTAGCTTTATTTTACAATTCTAACTTCTTTAAAAGAAATCATCAAAATAAAAACAAAGTCTTATCTTTGTATGCATTTCTGATTAAACACAAAAGGTTATGAAAGCATTTATCATCTTCGCCTTCACGTTTTTATGTATGTTCTCCACATCGGGAATTAACATTGAAATCACCAACCCAAATCAAGCAGACATAAAAGATGCTCCGGTTGTAGTAAAGTTAGATCACTTCAAAAAAATCGGACTGACAAAACGCGACCGGCTGGCTGTTTATATTGACGGCAAGCAGGTTAGCAGTCAACTCGACGATCTCAACAACGACAGCATACCTGACGAACTGGTATTCCTGACCGACCTGAAAGCCGGAGAAAAAAAGAAGGTTCAACTTCGAAGTATATCTGATAAAAAACGTGTAAAATTTCCGGCAGAGGTGTATGCAAGTTTGATTTTGAAAGAAGCCGACGGTAGCCATACCAACATCCGCGAAATATCATCGGCAAAAAATGACATGTACAACAAGCTGCACCACCATGGGGTGGCTTTTGAATCTGCCTTGATGGCTTATCGCATCTATTTCGACAACAAAAGCACCATCGATGTATATGGAAAGAAGCAATATCAGTTGGAGCTGGCCGACACCAAATGGTATCCGACGGACGAGCAGCTTGCTGCCGGTTATGGCGACGACATCCTGCTTGTCTCGGGATGGGTAGGCGTGGGCACTGTCAAAGGCTTTGAAAAAGATAAAGCAACGCATATCAACAGGTTCGATCTAAGAACACACCGCATCGTAGCTTCCGGAAACATTCGCACAGTGGTGGAAAGCGATGTAAAAGGGTGGGAGTATGAAGGCAAGAAAGCCGACATGACTGTCCGCTATATCCTCTACGCCCGTCACCGCGACGTGATTGCCGAAATAACTACTTCCGCAGATATTGAGCAATTAGCAACCGGCGTGCAACAAATCGGCGGTGGCGCTTGTTTCCAAAGCAACCAGCTTGTAGGTTCGTGGGGCAGCTGGCATCCGCAACCCGACACCCTGAAATACGCCAAAGAAACTGTCGGTCTGGGTCTGTACATGCCCAAAGAATTTCAGGGAAAACAAATCATGGAGGGCGTAAATAACCTGATTGTTTTTCCACAGAAAAAAGAAACAACCACCCGGTTCTACTTTACAGTTATTGCTGCAAAAGAAGAACAAAACGACATCAAAACGGCTGAGGATTTTTTCAAATACCTGAATAATTGGCGGAGAGGTTTAAATCCAGTAATCGTCGAATGATTTTTACTCCTTATCAGAATCAACATAAATACTCAAGTCGAAAGTCTGCGGTTTGCGGTTCACAACAACAATACTCAGCACATTTTTTCCGGGTCTGTCTTTGTGCACAAAATTAACTTTCTTTTTATCAGCCGACAAGCCGAGCGCATAATCTTTACCCAGCGCTTTCATTATTTTAACAAGATATTCATTGTTTGCTTTCTGGAAGTCAGCGGCATCTCCTTCTTTAACAAGCGGGATAACATAATAAACCAATCCCATAGTACGGTCTTCGATTGTGCAAAAACCGTTTGACGGAACTTGTGTTTCAGTCGTATATCTTTTAAAAATCGCATTTGGTTCCTCAATCAGATCTCCTGTAATATTGTAAAATGCAGATTTTGACTCTTTAAGAACCAAATCCAGTTTTCTACTAAACTCATCCACCACCTTATCAACATTTACCACACTAAAATCGGTATAAGGCATACCGGAAATCATATTGTTGTATATATTTTTCTCAACACCTCCAAATTCAAAAATGACACGAACATTACTTTTACCCTCTTTTTTCAACACGAAAGCTGCATCGTACAATCTGAAAGCATTTTCAACATGATTAGAAAAAATATAATTTGTTTCACTAAAGATTCCTTTCTTCATTTCATGGAACCTAAAGCCCGGAAAACATTCAACCATCTGAGCAATCAATTCATTCACTTTCGCTTTTCCCGCATCTTCAGAATCAAACAGTCCGAAATCGCCTCTAAAAACTGTTCTCCCAAGACGCTGACTAATTTCGGTCTTCTGAGCTCCTGCGATTTGTAACGAGGAGAGATAAGTTTTAAACGCACCTTTAGCCGTTGTATCTTCAGCCAAACGAATCTGCGTAAAATTATCACCGGCAATTTCTTCTAATTGTCTGAATGCATTGCAAAAAGTTTTTTTCTGTGCCATAACCCCTGCGTTAAACAGCAGTATAAACAAAAGCAACCATGAAGTTTTCATAAAAATGTATATATTAAAGTTAATCAATTATCTATCTATTGGTTTATCATTTGACCATCTGCCAGAATACACCAAATTCCCGTCTTTATCATACAGTGAACCCTGGCCTTGTCGTTTTCCGTATTCCACAGATCCGGAATATGTATAACCATCAGTGTATTTAAGCGTCCCTTTCCCATGGGGCTTGTTGTTCAAAAAATCCCCAGAATAACTACTTTTATCTACATAATTCATAGTGCCAGATGTAATTTTACCATTTACAAACCTTCCAGAATATTTCCATCCGTCGCGATGTGTGTATGTGCCATGTCCGTGATAAGTCGAATTCACTATTTCACCATAATAATCACCATTAAAGTCCTTGATATACCCCTTCCCATCGACTATCGTACCATTTACAAATTTACCCTCGAGTTTTAATCCATTTGAATTATATTTAAACACGCCGTTACCATGAATCTTCCCTTCGAAGATTTCACCTGTATACGTTCCTTCTTTTTGCAAGGTAAAACCTTTACCTGTCCAGGGGATACCATTATTAAATACACCCTCAAACATCCTCCCCTCTTTATCCCTATATACTCCCTGACCTTCCCACTGACTGTTTTTCCAGTTCCCCTCGTAATAACCGTCATAATACTGGTGTTTTCCGAATCCGTTGTTGCAGTCACCCGAAACGCATTGCGCCCCAACAAGCTGTGCAAGACAAATAAAGACAGACAATAAAATTAACTTATTCATATTTTTTCATTTTATCAGATATTCAGTCAGCAATTCATTTCAGAGTAATTTCTCAATATCCCCTTCCAACTCAGCAGGCTTCACCTTGGGATGATACCTGTAGACCGGCTTACCGTCTTTATCTATCAGGAACTTGGCAAAGTTCCATTCAATATCCGGTTTGTTTGCAGTTCCCGGCAGTACTTTTTTCAGGTATTGATACAAGGGATGAGCATCTTCACCATTCACATCAATTTTAGAGAAAAGCGGGAATGTTACTCCATAATTTACGGAACAAAATTCAGCAATCTCCGCTTCTGTCCCTGGTTCTTGTCCCATAAACTGATTACAGGGAAAACCAAGTATGACCAGTCCACGGTCTTTGTACTTCTTATACAAAGCTTCGAGGCCTTCGTATTGTTTGGTCAACCCGCATTTGCTGGCAACGTTTACAATAAGGATGGTTTTTCCCTTGTATTGCGCCAGGGTGGTTTGCTGACCATCAATTGTATTTACTTTAAAAGAATAAATGGATTGTGAACTGATAGTGGCAGTAAATAATACCGACAAAAAAATCACTGCAAGATGTTTGATTGGTGCCATTGTAGTTATTTGTTTATTTACATTGATACTTAAAACATGTTATGATAAAAAATTGTTCATACAGGCAAAAAAAACGCCCGCGGAATTCACGGGCGTTATTCAACATATCATCTAAAATCTCAATTACAGCACACCCTGTGCCATCATGGCCTTGGCAACTTTCATGAAACCGGCGATGTTTGCGCCTTTCACGTAGTTAACATAACCATCAGCTTCAGTTCCGTATTTCACGCAGGCATTGTGGATATTTTCCATGATGTCTTTCAGTTTCTGATCAACTTCTTCTCTTGACCAGCTCAGTTTGATTGAGTTCTGAGTCATTTCAAGACCTGAAACTGAAACACCACCAGCATTGGCAGCTTTGCCCGGAGCATACAGGATTTTGTTTTTCAGGAATACTTCAACAGCTTCGGGAGTAGAAGGCATGTTAGCTCCTTCTGAAACAGCTATACAACCGTTTTTCACCAGCATTTCAGCATCGTCGCCGTTCAACTCGTTCTGGGTTGCTGAAGGCAACGCGATAGTACAAGCTTCAGCCCATGGGCGTCCACCTTCTACATATTTGCAATTGTATTTGTCGGCATATTCCTTGATTCTACCGCGGTAGATATTTTTCAGTTCGAAAACGTATTCGAGTTTTTCTTTGGTGATGCCTTCCGGATCGTAGATATAACCGTTACTGTCGGACAGGGTAATTACTTTACCTCCCAGTTCCAGCACTTTTTCAGCGGTATAAGTAGCCACATTACCTGAACCGGAGATAGATACAACCTGACCTTTCAAATCGTTAATCCCTTTTCTTTTGAGCATATTCATCAGGAAGTAGATATTACCGTAACCGGTAGCTTCGGGACGAATCAGCGAACCACCGAATTCGATACCTTTACCTGTGAATGTACCTGTATTTTCACGGGCCAGTTTGCGATACATGCCATACATGTAAGCAACCTCACGACCACCTACGCCGATATCACCGGCAGGAACATCAGTTTCAGGACCAATATGGCGCCACAATTCCAGCATGAACGCCTGGCAGAAACGCATGATTTCTGCATTTGATTTTCCTTTCGGATTGAAATCAGAACCTCCTTTTCCACCACCCATCGGTAAGGTAGTCAGTGCATTTTTGAATGTTTGCTCGAAAGCCAAAAATTTCAGAATAGAAGGACAAACAGAGGCGTGGAAACGCATACCGCCTTTGTAAGGGCCGATGGCGTTGCAATGCTGAACACGGTATCCCATGTTGGTTTGCACGTTGCCTTTGTCATCAGTCCAGGTAATACGGAAAGAAAAAATTCGATCCGGAATGCAAAGTCTTTCAATTAAATTTTGTTTTTCGAATTCGGGGTGGGCGTTGTACACTTCTTCAATTGAGTGCAATACTTCCTCAACTGCCTGATGGTATTCAGGTTCATTGGGAAAGCGACGCCTCAGGGTGTCGAGGACTTGATCTGCTTTCATAAAAATGTTACGTTTTTTAGTGGGTTTATTGTTTCGGCGGCAAAATTACAAAATTTATTTAACTATAAAAGCAAAAATCAGATTTTTTTTAATTTTTAATAGCAAAAACATTTTTTTTGTTTGGTTTTATAAGCATTTTTCTATAGAGCAAGGAAAGTGAGTGGTGTGTTGTAAAGGGCACTTTGCTATTTGCTCCTTTTTCGCTAACTTTGCGAAGTTTTGGCTGAAAAACACTTTTGTGAGATTACATTATCCTGTTTTTACATCAATTTTGCAGATAAAAGCACACATTAGACATTGAATTAAAACATGGTTAAAGAAAAAGAATTGCTCCTCGGGGCGGAAGTCATTGCCGTTGCCGCTATTGACGAAGGAATTTCGGGCGTTTATGCTTATCCCGGCACTCCTTCTACCGAAATCACCACCTACATTCAGCAATCAGAAATTGCGAAACAAAAAAAGATAAGGTCAAGCTGGTCGGCCAACGAAAAAACGGCTTATGAGGCTGCACTCGGCATGTCATATGCCGGAAAAAGGAGTTTAGTTTGCATGAAACACGTGGGACTGAACGTGGCTGCCGATGCGTTTATCAATTCGGCGGTGACCGGGATTAATGGGGGACTGGTATTACTGGTGGCCGATGACCCTTCGATGCATTCTTCGCAAAATGAACAGGATACACGATTCTATGGCAAGTTTTCTTACTTACCTTTACTGGAGCCTTCCAATCAGCAAGAGGCCTATCACTGTGTACGTCATGCTTTCCGATTGTCGGAAGAAGTGAAATTGCCGGTTATTATCCGCATCACCACACGACTATCGCATTCCCGCTCGGTTATCGAACGCACAGAGCCTGTTGAAGCCAATCCGCTGAATCCGGAAACAGACCGGTTCAAATGGATTTTACTGCCTGCCAATGCACGCAGACGTTACAATGCATTACTTGAAATGCAAACACAACTGACTGAGTTATCTGAAAATTCAATTTTCAATAAAGAAATTACCGGAACTGGAGACTTTGGGATTATTGCTTTCGGACTGGCCTATAATTATGTGATGGAAATCAATTCAGCCCATCAATTAAACATCCCTGTTTTGAAAATTTCGCAATATCCTGTTCCGGAACAAAAAATCAAGGCCTTTTGCAGTCGTTATTCAAAAGTGATGATCGCGGAAGAGGGTTACCCTATTTACGAAGAATTGTTGCGCGGGTTCTTCGACAATGGTAAGTTCACTGGGCGACTGGACGGCACCTTACCACGCACCGGAGAGTTATCACCGGATGCATTAGCCAAAACATTGCTGAATAAAACCAATGTCACGCAGCCGGTTCCTGAGATTGTTGCCAACCGGCCGCCCGAGTTGTGCCAGGGTTGCAGTCACCGCGACTTGTACGAAGCCCTGAACATAGCACTCGAAAGCTACGAAAACAAGCATGTATTTGCCGATATCGGATGTTACACGCTGGGTGCGCTTCCTCCATATAATGCCATCAACACCTGCGTGGACATGGGAGCCTCTGTGACCATGGCCAAGGGCGCTGCTGATGCGGGAATACATCCGGCAGTAGCAGTAATCGGAGATTCAACATTTACACATTCCGGTATCACCGGTCTGCTGGATGCGGTGAACGATAAAACACCGATGACCTTGATTATTTCTGATAATTATACAACAGCCATGACAGGCGGACAAGATTCTGCCGGGACTAACAAACTTCAGCAAATTTGTGAAGGCATCGGGGTGGAGACAGCACACATCCACACCATCGTTCCTTTGAAGAAAAATCTGGAAGAAAACATCGCCAAGCTGAAAGCTGCTTTCGATTACGAAGGCGTTTCGGTTATTCTGGCTTGCCGCGAGTGCATTCAAACATTAAGAAGGAAAAACAGCAAAAAATAAGACACGATGATCAACAATATTATATTGGCAGGAGTGGGCGGTCAGGGAATTCTGACCATTGCCGCCATCATTGATTATGCTGCCATGCAAAAAAATCTTTTCATCAAACAGGCGGAAGTCCACGGCATGAGTCAGCGTGGTGGTGCGGTAGAATCGCATTTACGCATTTCCGATCGTGAAATTTATTCCGATTTAATTCCACGTGGTGAAGCCAGTATTATTTTATCGCTGGAGCCTATGGAAGCACTTCGTTATCTTCCTTTTCTGGCGGAAGACGGTGTAATCATCACGGCGACAAAACCTTTTGTGAATATCGCGAATTATCCGGATGAAAAAGAAGTGCTGGAAAACATAAAAAAAACAGGCAAAAAAGTACAGTTTATCGATGCCGAAGCCATCGCGAAAGAAGCTGGCAGCATCAAAACCGAGAATGTAGTGATGATAGGCGCCGCTGCCGATTACCTCGGGTTCACCAAAGAGGAACTCCGGGAAAGCATCCGTGCCATGTTCAGCAGCAAAGGCGAAGCCGTGGTAGAGATGAATTTAAAAGCGTTTGAATTAGGAATACTAACTATATAAGACACCAGTCACCAGACGCCAGACATCGGTTATCATACATCAGACTGGTGACCGGAGACCGGAGACTGGAGACCAAAAATATTTACTATGATCTGGAACGAATTTATTGAAACAGCCGACAGAGAAAAGCTGAAGGAGATTCAGAATGAGCGTTTTGTCAAGATGATTGAACGCATGTACTACAATGTGCCTTTCTACAGAAAGAAACTGACAGAAGCGGGCATAGAACCCGGCAACATCAAAAGCATTGATCAGCTGAAAGATTTACCTTTTACGGTAAAAGACGATTTACGCGATAATTATCCTTTTGGACTGTTTACTGTCCCCCAAAACCAGATTGTCCGCTTGCATGCTTCGAGCGGTACCACCGGCAAGCCAACGGTGGTGGGTTATACCAAAAACGATTTGCAACTTTGGAGCGAAGTCGTGGCACGTTCGCTGACCATGGCGGGGGTTACTAAAGAAGACATCATCCAGGTGGCTTATGGTTACGGATTGTTTACCGGCGGACTCGGCGTTCATTATGGTGCTGAAAAAGTCGGTGCATCAGTTATACCTATTTCCGGAGGAAACACAAAAAAACAATTGCAGCTGATGGTTGATTTCGGTTCGACCGTGATTGCCTGTACGCCTTCGTACGCTGCACACTTGGGCGAAAGTTTAGTTGCAGCAGGCATTGACAGGAAAGAAATTAAACTGAGAGCCGGTATTTTCGGCGCAGAACCATGGACGAACGAGTTACGCAAACAGGTAGAAAATCTACTCGGCATCAAAGCGTTTGATATTTACGGACTCAGCGAAATCATCGGTCCGGGTGTATCCATGGAGTGTGAATGTCAGAACGGCATGCACATTTTCGAAGATCATTTCATCCCGGAAATTATCGACCCGAAAACGCTGGAGGTTTTGCCTTATGGTGAACTGGGCGAACTTGTTTTCACAACTATAACAAAAGAAGCCATGCCGCTGCTCCGATACAGAACCAGAGACCTGACTCGTCTGCATGTGGAGAAATGCGCCTGCGGTCGTACGCTGGTGAGGATGGAAAAATGCATGGGCAGAAGCGACGATATGCTTATTATCCGTGGTGTGAACGTGTTCCCATCGCAGGTTGAAGCCGTACTGCTCGAAATGAGCGAGGCGAGTCCGCACTACCAACTGGTGGTAAACCGCGAAAACAACCTCGACACCTTAGAAATCAATATCGAAATCGACGATCAGTTCTGGTCGGACGAAATTAAAACTTTAGAGAATCTAAAGAAAAGATTCCAGCATAACATCGCAAGCACGCTGGGTATTTCAGCAAAAATTAACTTAGTTGAACCCAACACCATTGCCAGATCAGAAGGAAAAGCAAAAAGGGTGATTGACAAGCGAATAACTAATATCGAATAGTGAATAGCTATTAGCTATTAGTTATTCGTTATTCGCTATTTACTGACGTTAGACTTTAAAAATAAAAAATTATGATAATAAAGCAATTATCAGTTTTCCTGGAAAACAAGACCGGGAGACTCACCGAGATGACAAAGATTCTGAGTGAGAACAACATCAACATCTCAGCATTCAGTATTGCCGACACAGCCGATTTTGGCATTGTGAGGTGTATTGTATCCAAACCGGATGAAGCCATCAAAGCGTTAAAAGAGAAGCATTTTTCAGTGAACATCACCGATGTGGTGTGTATGATTGTACCGCATGAACCAGGCGGTTTATACAAAGCATTGCAAATTCTTTCAGACAACAATGTGCCGGTTGAATACATGTACGCCTTTGCTTTCGACAATTCTGCCAGTGTGGTGATTCGTTCCGAATCGAACGAGGAAGTCATCCGGGTATTGGAGGCAAATCAGATGAAATTGGTGAAAGCGAGTGATATTTATCAAATCTGATTTTCAATTACAACTTTAAACCTGTCAGGTTTTGAAAACCTGACAGGTTTAAATACCAACCATTAACCACTATTAAACGTGAGCGATAAGTGTTTTGAATATTTCAAAGGCGACAACTTTGCCCGCGAAAACGGGATTGTCCTCGTATCATGCAATCCCGGCCATGCCATTGTGAAGGTTGAAATAACCAGCCGACATCTGAATGGGGCCGGCGTGGTGCATGGTGGACTGCTATTCACCCTGGCCGATTTTGCCTTTGCAGCTGCGACAAATTCGTATGGAAAGGTAGCGTTATCAATCAATGCATCCATTAATTTCTTTGAAAAAAGCACTTCAGGTACTATTATCGCTGAAGCAACCGAGATTTCCCGCAGCAACAAATTAATACACTGCGACATCAATATCCGGCAGGAAAATGGTCCGCTGCTGGCCAACTTCAAAGGAACCGCCTATGTCACCAAAACAGATATTAAATTTTGAATATTTAAACCACAAAAGGCACAAAAGAAAAGCTAAGGAATCACAAAAGAAAATTTTTGAACCATATAAGCCATAAAAGTTACATATAAGCTTATATTCTTTTCGATTTACTATTAAGCATTTAAACCAAATTAGAAACATTAAGTTTGAATTTCTAAACTTTTAAATCTTAAATCAATTAACCACTATCCACTAACAACTAATAACTAAATATAATGACCCGTTTTTCAACTTCCATAAATAGTCTGCGCACTTCAGAAATCCGCGATTTAATGAGTTTGGCCAATAAGCCAGGTATGATTTTATTCTCAGGTGGAATGCCCGACAACAACCTGTTTCCGCTGCATCAGATTGATGAGATATACAATAACCTGACGGAAAAGGAAAAGCAAATCGCCATGCAATACGGTCCGACCAGTGGCATACCCGAGCTACTCAATTCATTAAAAGCATTTCTGAGAAAAAAAAGATTACCGGTTGATGAAAACAAACTCATGATCACCACCGGTTCCCTGCAAGCTATCAACATATTAGCAAAAGCCTTTATTGATCCGGGCGACACCATCATCGTAGAGAATCCATGTTTTATCGGTGCCATCTCCGCGTTCAAATCCTATCAGGCAGATATTGTTTCCGTGCCACTCAGCTCTGACGGCATCGATTTGGAAAAATTGAAAGCAGCCCTGGCTAACGCGAAACAAAAGCCTAAATTTGTGTATCTGACCCCTAATTTCCATAATCCTGCGGGGACATTATATACATTAGAAAAGAAAAAGGCATTGATAGAAATCCTTTCAGGTCAGAACATCCCGCTGATTGAAGACGATGCCTACAGTGATTTGTGGTATTACGAAGCAGACAAGGAGCACCTCACCACCATCAAGGAAATGAATCCTGCCGGTATTGAAGTATGTTATACCGGTTCATTTTCGAAGATTCTGGGACCGGGTTTACGCCTTGGCTGGATGATGGTACCGGAACACATTTATCAGAAATGTGAGTTAATCAAGCAGGCGGTTGATGCCTGTTCGCCCAGTTTCACGCAGATGCTGGCTCATAAATTCGTAGAATCAGGAGCTGTTTATAACTATATTGATGCAGTTCGGGTACAATACAAGGAGCGTGCGGAAGCGATGGTAATCGCCCTGCAAAAACACCTGCCCGAAGGCGTTACCTTCACCGCACCACGCGGAGGTTTTTACATCTGGTTGCAATTGCCCGAAGGCATCGATTCAACAGAAATACTTAAAAAAGCCATTGAAAAAGGCGTGGTTTTCGTATCTGGAAAGACATTCGACCCGCATGGCAAGATCAACAACACCATGCGCTTGTCGTTCTGTAATACGTCCGTTGAGAAAATCAACGAGGGGATACCTTTGGTGGCCGAGGCGATAAAATCTTTCTTGATTTAACACCCTCAAAAGTAATCTTCACGGGATTTATAAATCCATTTTCATCAAAGGTCATTTTATCTACACATGTGACCCGGTGATCACGTTCGGTTACATTGATCGGGCGACGGTGATACACGATATAATAATCGTCGGAACCGGGCACATGCATGACAGAATGATGTCCGGCACCGGTAGCTACTTTAGGATCTTGTTCCAGGATCTTTCCGATGCGTTTAAACGGACCGAAAGGAGAATCGGCAATGGCATAAGCAACCGAATAATCCGGTCCGCCCCAACCGCCTTCACTCCACATAAAATAATACTTACCGTTTTTGATAAACATAAACGGACCTTCAACGTAACCTTGTGGTGTAACTTCTTTATACATTTCCCCATCATCGAAAGGAACCAACGCGGTGAAATCTTCGTTTAACTTCACAACATTGCAATGTCCCCAACCACCATAATACATGTAATGTATACCATCCTTATCTTTGAAAACAAACTGGTCGATAGGTTGAGCACCGTTCACAATTTGATTAATTAATGGCTTACCCAATAAGTCCTTGTAAGGTCCCTGCGGACGATCAGCCACCGCAACTCCAATACCGCCGGTTTCTCCTTCGTGCACATCATTCGCGGCAAAAAAGAAATAGTATTTGTTGTTATTCCGGATTACTGAAGGCGCCCACATGGCAATCTTTGCCCACTTAACTTCAGCCGTATCAATTATATTCGGATGCCTGGTCCAGTTAACCAAATCTTTCGATGAAAAACAATCAAAGAAAGTTTGTTTTTCGTATTTATCACTCGTTGTCGGATAAATCCAATAGGTGTCATCATATATGATTCCCTCGGGATCGGCATACCATCCCTCAAAAACAGGATTTCCGCTCATCTTCTTCTGACCCGGCACCTCAAACGAAACAATTAACAATACAACTACCAGCAAACAGATTTTCAATAATTTATCCATACTAAACATGTTTTTTATAATTTAATCCCATTAAAATGTTCGCAAAGTGCATTCTGCAACTCCGGGGCTCCAATGCAAGATGTAGTTGCCAGTACTTCCCCATCAGTTGCATTCGCAGTGATAACTGAACAAACATTTAAATTCTCAATTGCAATTCCTGTTAAAGGGTTGATGATATGACGATAATCTGACTTATTTCCAGAACTTGTTAAACACTCATTCACCAGTATTACATACTCATTATCTTTTCCCGGCACATTCACCTTCCACCCTTCCCCATTGGGATGATTTCCAAGTGCAAGAATTGAACTATTGCCCATATTAACGAGCGCATCATTACATTGATTTTCCTGCAGAATATCTTTTACCTTATCCAGCGCATATCCCTTGATGTAACCATTTAAATCAATTTGTACATCCGGATGTTTAAAATACACGGTTTTCAGCTCTGGATCAAGTTCAATCTCATTAATTCCATCTTTGTGATTATTCAAAGAATTTACCGTAACATCGAAAAGACCTGCACTGATCCGGTTGTAATTGATACACTGTTCTATCATGGCAAACCATTCATCAGAAACCGGAAGAGGCTCAACAGCAGCCAGCCGGTTGATCAGGCTGATTGCGCTTTGCGGATTGAACCGGTCGGCCATGAGTTCTATCCGGTTTATTTCCACGTAGATTTTCTCAGTCAGCTCCAGTGCATGCTGCTCATCGAGTCTGCACAGCGCGATATCTATACGGGTGTGCATGGCCTGAAACCATCCGTAAAAAACAGATTGTCGCGAATCGATTTGCTTGTATAAATGCTGAAAATGCATGGATTGAACAACAGGAAGTGCTGTTACAAACACTTCCTGTCAGATTGTCTGATTATTCTAACTCTTTGATTTTGATGTTCTGGAACCAAACTTCATCACCATGATCCTGCAACAGGATGTGTCCGGTTTCCGCATTTCCGAAACCTTCCCATACTTTGTATTTACTGTAGGCGACAAGCGCATCCCACATTTGGTTGTTACGCTCATATTCAACTACTTTCACTCCATTCAGCCAATGCTCAACATGATTTCCCTTAACAACAATTCTGGCTGTATTAAAGAAACCACCACGGTAGGGCTTGTTAGGCGCTGCCGGAATTAAGTCATATAAAGAACCTAATTTTCGGTTGCCTCCAACACCCAGTTTGGCATCAGGATGCTTGTTGTCGTCAAGAATCTGGAATTCGCATCCGATAGAGGAACCGGCTCCTTTATTCAATTCGGTGTCGACAAAGTATTTAATTCCGCTGTTAGCTCCCGGAGTAATTTTAAAATCTACCGTAAGCTCAAAATTCTTATACTTCTTAGTGGTCACGATATCACCGCCATTGGTCGATTCACCTCCATCCGATTTTATCACTTTCAGCACACCATTATCCACAACCCATCCTTTTTCGGGGAAAGACTTCAATTTAGCACCTCTCCATCCGTTTGTTGTTTTACCATCCCAAAGCAATTCCCAACCTTCCGCTTTTTCTTTGTCAGAAATGGTATTCGGGATGCAATTCTTTTGCGGGGCAGCTTTGGCCTCCGGTGTTTTTACATTTTCGAGATCGGTGGTACAAATGCGGATATTTCTCCATGCAATAATTTTCCCTTCCTGGCTGATATCTTTGATTCCATGTACCTGTAAGGCGATGAAACCGGATGCTGTTACGTCATCGAGGATATTGGCACAAGGCACATCATTCACCCAGGTTCTTAGGCTATTACCGATGGCTTCAATCCTCGCTTTATTCCATTCCCCTATTTTAAATGCTTGTTGCGCCTCCGGATATTGGGTCAAGTCGTACAACCACCCCCTGCGTGACTCATCATAAATACCTCCTGTCCAGGCTCTTTTCGACGCATCGATTTCGAACTGATATCCATGAACCCGTCCGTTTTGATAGGCCGGATCAGAAAGAGAACGAAACTGAACACCAGAGTTAATTTCATCATTGGTTTTAAATTCAAATTCAAGAATAAAATCACCATAAGTCTTCTTTGTCGCTAAAAAAGTGTTTGGTGTATTCATCTTGCTGATGCCTACAATGGCTCCATCTTCAATTTTATATTCAGCTGTACCATTTATTTTAGTCCAGTTTTTAAGGTTCTTCCCATTAAAAAGATTTTCCCATTTAGGCTGAGCATTTGTCGTTAACGTTAAAGATGCGATTACAGTTAGTAAAATAAACTTCTTCATATTATTCATTATTTTTTGATTTAACCAGTTTCTTTATCAAATAAAAAATTGCCCTCAGGAAACTCCAGGCAATATATAGTACGACTGAAAAGATAAACACATAACCCAACTGGGTTAATAATTCAACAAACGACGTTTGATAGGCAATTATCGCGTACAAATTGAGCAAGTTTGCCACTACAAAGCAAATCGCCAGGGTTATCAATTCAATCCTGATTCTTTTTGAGCTTATTACAATGTCTTTCATCAGCCGGTTTTTTTATGATTCAGATAATTTAATTTATAAGCATCCGGGAAAGGCACAATCTGCTCTTTTTCAATCGCTTCGTGTCCCAATAAACACAAGGCGCTCGCGTAATAACCTTCTTCAGCAATTTTCTCCGGTTGTTTTCCGGTAATCACCGCTTCCACAAAAGCATCAAGCATCAAAGAGGTTCCATCTGATGTTGGTTTCTCTCCAATAATATATTCTCCTTTGTTCACGTTCGCGGTTTCAGGCGCCCAGCTCGTTCCGGCAAAAGGCAGTGAATCAAACAAACTGTTCTCGATGTCGTTGATTAACTGAAGAAAACCGGGAGCCGGTTCAACATTTTCAAAGTAATACTTACCTTTTTCAGGTTCAACAGTTCCGAGATTCCCCAGGATTTGCTCTTCCAGTCCGTAAAACTTATTGGAAATAACCGATTCGAAATTCAGTTTAACACCATTGTCGAACACATAAATACAGGACACATTATCATACACTTCCCGGCCGTCTTTCCAATGTGTTATAGCGCCATGACCCATCACTTTGTCAGGAATATTCTGCATGGCCCATGTTCCAATCTGAATCTGGTGACAGGCCAGTTCAGTCATCAGGCCTTTCGAATATTCGTTGTATAATCTCCAGTTGATATGCCTTTCGAGTTCCGGGGAAGGGACTGGTCGACGCCAGTCGTTGTTGCGGAACCAGAAGGTACGGATTGCTTCAATATCACCAAAAACACCCTGCTGCACCATTTCCATGGCACGGATATACCGCGGGTCGAACAAACGCTGCTGTCCGGCAAAAAAGACCTTACCCGTTTCACGATGTTTCTGATACATCTGGTAACAATCGGCAATGGTCATGGCCAGCGCTTTTTCGCAGAAAACATGTTTTCCCGCATCGAAAGCATCCATAGCAATCTGAAAGTGCGTATTCAGCGGGGTAGCAATCAACACCGCATCCACCCGGCGGTCTTCCAGCAATTTGCGGTAATCCTTATAAACCGTTGCTTCCGGGTATAACTTTAAAGCGCCATCGATGGAAGGTTGATAAATATCACATAGCGCAACGACCTCAACTTTAGCATTTTTCTTCAGAAAACTCATCAGGAACTGACCGCGCGAACCGGGACCGATAATTCCCAGTCGGGCAATTTCCTTTTTGGTGCTTTCAGTTTCCGAGAATGCCGACAGCCAGGGACTCGATGCCAGCATAACAGCGCCACCGGCCATACCCATATTTTTCAAAAAACTGCGTCTATCCATTATAATTTATAAAACTCTCCCCATCCTTTTCTGGGTGGTGTATCAACCAACATCTGGTTGGCTATTTTATTATTGGTTATTTTCTTTGTTTTCCGGTCGAATAAAAGCCTGGTATTCAGACGCTGCGCAATCACGCCGAGACAGAACACCTGACTAAGCGGACCGGCAATGTGGAACGGAGAACGGGTTTGCTCCTGTCCTTTACAGGCCAGCAGGAAGTTTTCAAAGTGATTGGACGGACTAACCGGCACTTCCGGCAGCTTTGAGGCCATATCTAATGCCTTTTCCTCCGGAATAATCGAAAGTGTGCTACCATGACTACCCCCCTTAAAGGTAAGTTCCTTGCTGTAAATGATTTTACCCGGATTTAATTTCGATGGCTGAATCTGTCCGGTTGTTGGAGGTGGGATATTCGGGTCCAACTCCACATTGCCGTAACCTGCGGGAACAGGAGGAGTATTGTCAATTCCATCGTACCAGGTAATGTCGCAAGCCGGCATATCACCCCTTTCCGGGAATTTAAACAGGATGGTAGATGAGTACGGGAAGAAAAACTTGTTATGTCCATTGGCATACAACATATTAATCTCGGTCGGCAAACCCAAATCTAAGAATTCATGAGCCGTATCAATGATATGCGCACCCCAGTCGCCCAGCGCACCCATTCCGAAATCGTACCAGCAACGCCACTGACCGTTGATATAGTCGTGGTTGTAGTCGTGCCAGAACTCAGTCCCCAACCAGGTATCCCAGTCGAGCGTAGCCGGAACAGGTTCAGCAAACGGCATATTTTTCATGTTCGAGTCGAACGAATGCCAACGGCGCGGATTATTCATGTGGGCGGTAATTGCCGTTACATCTTTGATGATGCCGGCCTCTTTCCATGCCTTAAACTGAAAATAATTCGCTTCCGAATGTCCCTGATTGCCCATTTGAGTTACCACGCCATACTTTTTAGCTCCCCGTATCATCAGTTCCACTTCGTTGAAAGTATGTGCCATCGGCTTTTCAACAAAGACATGTTTACCCAGCGACATCGCGAGCATGGTGGACGGGAAATGACTGTGGTCAGGCGTTCCGATGCAAACCGCATCGATTTTATTAGCCATTTTGTCGAACATCAACCTGAAATCCTGATAGCGCGGAGCATCGGGGAACAGATTGATGACATCCAGCGTATGCTTGGCTCCCATATCGGTATCACACAGGGCAACAATATTACAGTGTCCGGTTTTGTACAGACTCTTAATGATGTCGGCGCCCCGGTTACCAATGCCAATACAGGCTAGGTTTACTTTTTCGTTCGATGGAATTTTGCGGGGTTTAGGTTTGCCTTTTGCATCAGCAAACTGTAAATTACTAAGCAACATAGTTCCTGCTAACAACGAACTGTTGCGAATAAAATTTCTTCTGTTCATGGTATTTAAGAATGTGGTTAATAATGGGATTTGCTGAAAGAAACCCATTTGATAAATACTGTACACAATGAGTTGCTAAAATTACTATAAAGAGCAGACATAAACGTTAAACTTTTTCCAAAAAAACTAAATTTAACAAAACCGTAACAAAAGGAAACAGTTTATCCGAGTGTTTATTTCACAGATATTTTACATCAACTTTTCTGTTATCTATTAAAAAATATGTAAGTTTGTGGCAAAGTTTTGAGCAATGCCCGAGATCATTTCCATAGAAGAGCAGGCTGAAGCAATTTTTTTTGCAGGCGTTGACAGTGTTTTACCCAATAAACTGATACGCAATCAAATGCGCCTAATCGGTGATGTACTCACAATCTGTGGAGAACCTTATGACCTCCACAACATCCATCACATCTATGTAATCGGAGCCGGGAAAGCCGTTGCCCTGATGGCACAGGAAACAGAACTGGTTCTGGGTAATCGAATCACTGCCGGACACGTTGTCACAAAATATAACCATGGCGGCTGTAAACTTCAACATATTGGTCTTTCAGAGGCAGCTCATCCTGTGCCGGACAAAAACGGCCTGAATGCAACTGTAAAAATCTCGAAAATTGCCCTTGAAGCACAAGAAAACGATTTGGTTATTTGCCTGTTATCGGGAGGTGCCTCTGCACTGTTTGCCGACACTCCATCGGGAATCAGCATAGAAGATTTGCGTATAACCAATGAGTTGTTGATTAAATCGGGTGTATCGATTCGGGAAATTAACATCATCCGCAAACACCTATCAGACATCAAGGGGGGACAACTGGCCCAACTCATTCATCCGGCAAGCTGTGTCAGCCTGATCTTATCTGACGTGGTTGGTGATCCGGTTGATATTATTGCATCCGGGCCGACTGCCCCAGACAATTCGGATTTTACAGAGGTATACGCCATCGTAAGAAAATACAAACTCGACAAAACACTACCGGAAACAGTTATCAAACGCATGCTATTGGGCAGTGCCGGGTTGATTCCCGAAACACCGGATGTATTTCATCCTTGCTTTCAGAAAACGAGGAATTTTATCATCGGGAGCAATAAAATTGCACTTGAAGCATGCGCGACATTTGCAATAAAAAACGGATTCAGCACACATATCATCACTGACAGCCTACAGGCAGATTACACACAGGTAGCAGATTTTATCCTCAAAACTATCACAAGTTTTCTCGCAAACAAAACAGCTGTCCTACCTCTTTGTTTGTTATTTGGCGGTGAACCTACAGTAAAAGTAAAAGGTAACGGATTGGGCGGAAGAAATCAACATCTGGCAGTGTATTTAGCAAATAAACTTTTAGACAAACCGGGGATTACCATCTTATGTGCCGGTACAGATGGAAATGACGGCCCGACAGAGACTGCCGGTGCGGTGGTCAGTAGCAAGACATTGGAAACAGCACAATCAACAGGAACAGATATCTTTCAATACTTGGAACGGTATGATTCTTACCACTTCTTAAAAAAGGTTGGAGGTCGCATCGTAACAGGCCCCACGCGAACTAACGTGATGGATATAATCGTCGTGTTAATAAATTTACACAAAAGACCGCACCATCCTGATTAGCGCTCCCGATACCCAGCTGGACATCAAAGTGTATAACTTGCCCGGTAACTTGATCCGCGAGGAAACAGGTTTTGGTAAGCACGCGATTAGTTTGGAGGGGATAGCGGGGAATGTTTTTATAGTAAAAGTGAATGGTAAGGGGGTGAAGGTGGTGGTGCCTTTTTGATTAAGCAGTCATTGGGTTGATTTGTATTTGCCCCCCAATAGCTCTCAACACTTTCATTATTGTGTCAAATTGAGGTTTTGAGCCTTCTGATAATGCTTTATATAAACTCGGTCTGCTTAATCCTGTCTCCTGTGCAATTTTGGTCATACCAATTGATTTTGCAATATGTCCGATTGCAGCAATCACCTCTGAGTCATCTCCTTCTGCCAATACAGTATTAAGATATTCTGCAATCATTTCATTATTATCCAAGTAGTCTGATATGTTAAATCTTGAAGTTTCCATTTCGCTATTTCTTTATTTTTTTCAATATTTCTTTTGCTCTTGCAATGTCCTTTTGCTGCGTTGATTTGTCTCCTCCAATGAGCAGAATAATAATTTTCCCATCTGACTCCTTAAAATAAACTCTATAACCTTTGGCGTAATTGATTTTTAGTTCCCTAATTCCATTTCCAACAGGTTCACACTCCCCAAAATGCCCGTTATCTTCGATCTTTTGAAGTCTAAACAGTATTTTGGCTTTAGCTCTTAAGTCTTTTAGTTTTCTTAGCCATTTGTCAAATTCAACAGTTTTCTCAAGTATGTACATTTAGTTCAGGTTTGTATTCATTCGGATACAAATCTATGGAAATATTTTTAAATTGCGAAAGGTTTTGATTAAATTCTTCTTCTTTTTTTACAAATGCACCATAACGGGAGTCTCCGTATCTGCTATTTTTCCTTTTTTATCGCTGTTAGTGCATACACCATAGGGATTTTATCATCCAACAGTTTTATTCTGAATTTATTCGGTTCAAATTCTATTGTCTTGTTGAAGCAATTGTATGGCGAATAGTCGAACTCATCAAAGGATTTTATTTCAAGCCGGTTTTTGATCAGACTATTCAGCACCTCGCTTATGCCATGATTCCACGCCACATACGACAGTGATAAATCTGCATGCTTATCGGCATAAGTCCCGTTTTCCGTTTCAACGATTGCGCCCGTATTAAAATAGCTGTAACCGATTTTCTCAAAGTCATCGTCAAATATCCACACAACCGGGTGAAACTCTACAAACACAAATAGTCCGTTCGGCTTTAAGAAATCGGCAATAATTTTAGCCCACTTGTCGAGGTCGGGCAACCAACCAATTGTGCCGTAACTTGTAAAAACGATATCAAATTTTTCGTCTAAGTGATTAGGCAAGTCATAAATATCGCAACAAACGAACTTTGCGTTCGAACCGGTTTCCTTTGCAATTTGCCGGGCACTTTCAATCGCTTTGTCCGAGAAATCAACGCCTGTCACCTCCGCACCAAGTCTGCTCAACGAAATCGTGTCTTGTCCGAAATGACACTGCAAATGCAATATACTTTTGCCTTTGATATCGCCGAGTAGGTTCAACTCGATGTCGTTTAATGAACTTCTTCCTTTCAGAAAACTATCGAGGTCGTAAAATTCCGACTTTATGTGTGTTTCGATTCTGCTGTTCCAGGATTGGCGGTTGATTTCTATGTAGTTGTTGTGGGTGGGCATCATCTCAACTGAGTTAGTTTTTAAATTAGCTGTTTGTATATTCTATCCGTATTTCGACTTAATTGTCATTCAATTGTGCTGAAAGTCTTTATTTCTCTAAACTTACCCCTGACGGCTGAGGCGTGTATTATGGGCTTGGGTTTACTTTTTATCATCCAACTCTTTTATCGGCACTGCATTTAGTTTAGTATATTCATTCTCAAGCGATTCTCTGAGTTCTTGAATTACTAATTCTCTATGATTCCTAAAGAGTGTAAACCTTATACATTTTAAGACAGTTTTGTGTTCTATAAATCTTATAAAAAGGGATACTGCAAATAATATAAATGAAATTGCGCCTGTTAGTTCAACATCTAATAGTTTAAATTTCGTATAATTGAGTAGCCACAGCGTGAAAACAACAAACACAAATACTATATAATTCCATGCAACCTTATTTAATGCAATTATTTTATTTGGTAACTTGCTGTCAACATATTTATCTCTTTTCCTTTCATAACGCTCTATTTCAATATTGAACTGATTATCGATATGCTGTTGTTTCATAGACTCAATTAGTATGTTTTGTTGCCTTATTAAATCTGATTGTCCATCAATTTTTGAATGAACTTCTTCATCTCTCTTTGATAATCTTTTTACAGTTTTAATGAATTCTTCATCTGGTATTGACCTAAGTTCTTCAGCAGCTCCATTTGTTAGTTGACCTTCTGACATTCGAATACTAATTGAAAAGACATCTTTTTCCTGCAAATCTCCAAGTTGTAAGGCTTTTTTTGCTCGGCTATTTATTTCTTTTATTGTTTTAATACTTGGCACTTTATGCTGCTTGTATTTTGCAATATAAGTTGCCAATCCACCTTTTGATAATGACTTAAGATCAAATTGTTCTTGGTTAGGGTTTGCGAGCCATAAAAGTGATAATAGTTCGTTAGCACTGATTTTGTATCTTTCATGAAGTTTAAATCCTATACTTGAAAAGTAGTCGTTATGGAAGGTATTATTCAAAAACCAACATTTAGAATCTGCAAATTCATTTATATTATCTCCGCGTTTCTTGTTTACATAAAAAAAAGCAACAGTGTCATTTAGCGCACTCAGCTTTTGGTTGTGTCTAATCTCTAACAACTCTTTATATTTGTCACTTTTTTTTGCTTCATCAACAAGACTTTTTATTCTTGCTTCGTATATAATCTCAATGTTGAACTTTTTAATGAGATTATCAATATTATCCTTTATTCTTTCCAATTGAGTCTTGTCAAGGCCTTTTCTAATGCAGGCTCCAAAGACATCTGCTTCTTTAATAAGTCCAATATCCTTATTTGCGAAATCCTGTAATCTTGTGCTTAAAAGAATTTTAATCTGTTCAACCGTACTATATAAAATAGAAAACCGATAACCAAGCCTTTCACATATTTCATGGAGATGTTTACAAGTCATATACGCCTCTTGAGTGTTTAAATCAATTAGACTTATGAAATAGTTTGTGTCAATAAGTAGCTCTGTATTCGTAACAGGTGCATTTATCTTGAATTCAAAATATGAAGATATTATACTCCCTAAATAAACGTCGCTTATTATTTTGAAAATTCTGTCATCTTTGAATCTTAACATTAAATATTTGGGAATATGAAAGTCAAAATTTAATTCCTCATATGTTTTTGTTGAAAAAAGGTCAATTTTTTGAGCACATATAAACTTAACTAGGTCATCGAAATTTGAAGTTACTTCAATTGAACGGCAGAAACCATCAAAATCACTTTTAAGAATTTCAATGTTTTCTGTTTCAATTTGAATATCTTCGTCTATATCAAAAAACACATATGCATTGATTATGAAACTTTTGTCTTGGTAATATGCAAATACTTTTTCGTTAGAGATTTCTTTGTTGATTTGAGACAAAATAAAGTCCAAAACGCCCAGTGGGATTTCGATTCCAAAGAATTCAAGGATTTTTGTTTGTATTTCTGAAATACTTTTACCTTTTACATTTGTATTTCCACGTTCTCTCGAGTATTCAACAATACCTTTCTTTACGATTGGGAAAAAAATTTCAGCAATAGTACTATGTTCAGAATACCTTGTCTCCTTTAAATGAGTTAATAACGAATACGTAATTAATGTTTTGTTTTCCATGGTATATTGTTGTTTTGTTATTTTGTTAACCTTGCTCTTAACGCCCGAGGCAACTTGTCGGAGGTTCACTTGCGTTCAACTCCATTATCCATACCTGTTCGCAATCGTGGTGCGACTTTTCCTAAACGCTCAGCACCATAGCTCTTTACTACAGCACCTTTAGGAGGTTTGATACCTTCTCCTGTAAAATGACTCCGATGGGTCAGTACCACTGTACTTCCATCATCTCAATTATAACATGCAGGGGTTAACCTGCTTCTTGACACAATATGAAACGTTGTGGAGTGCGGGCTTCGTCACTGTCTGCCGTTGCAAAAACTGATGCGGGGGAGAACACTTCAAATAACCACTTATACCCCAATATTTTATACATGATATTGTGAATAGTTTTTATTATCTCAACAATCTTTTTAGTCTTGTATATTTTCTTGTAGTTGATATGTTTTTTAATTCATTGTATGTGTTGGAAGGGATTTTGTCTTTTCCCTTTTGCCATGTATAATATGCGGCTCTGCTCTCTCCAAGTTGAGTTCCTATATAAAAACTTAGTTTATCTAGATTATAAACAATTGACTCAAATAAAGCTGGAGGTATTTTCTCTAAATCAATATTTATTAAAATCTCAATTAATATGGTAAGGTTTTCATTATAAGCATGAAACGCTCCATTTGGGATTGACCTTTCCCAAGTCTCATCAATGGCTTTTGAAAATAGTTCAAGAAAACCAGTTATTAGGAAAACGTTCTCTTTGGCAAGCGTACTAATTATATCTGAACGGAACTCAACATCATCTATAAAACTTTTCACAACATTCTCATCAGGATTTTCAAGATACTCGTTAATATCTTTTAGGTGTATACATCGTTCTTCATCTATCCTTTGATGAACTGTAATTGATTCTGACACATCATTGAGGAATTGCTGTAAATCATTGAACTCTACTATTATTATTCCATTTCTATCTCTATAGGGATTTACTTCTGGTCTTTCTTTGTAAAGCAATTGTATTATATCGTGTGGATAATTAATTTTCTGGTTAGAATAAACATTTTTAACCCAATCTACAGCTGTCAAAACATTAACGTCCCCTAATCCATAACCTATAATCAATGTGGTCGATTCTTTAATTGAAAGTGAAAGTTTTTGTTGTCGATATTGATTTGGTCTAAACAAACTTATATAATCTTCTTGAGAAATAATTATTGAGTTAGGGTTTGTACGAATACCATGTAAATGATAGATTGGAATTAGATTTTTTGGAGATATTAATTGGTCATCTGGGCTAAGTGAAATGGATTTCCCCGTTAATAGACACTCAATGATTAAATCATAATTAGTGGTAATAATCCAATTGGGCGCCATATTAAGTAAGAGTTTACCATATACGTCTCTTTTTTCTTTTTCTGGATACCAACTGGTTAAATCTGCAATTTTACTTTTAATCTTGTTAACTGCAATTGTGTAATCAATTTTTTCCTTTTTTGAAATTTCTTTTGCTAATTCAGTTGCAATTTCTGGATAGGATAACCCTTCGGTTTGAATATCTTCAAATAAGTCAATCTGAAATTCATCTGCTAATTTATAAATTAGTTTTTTCCATGAAAGGGCAATTTCATCTTCATCGTTTAAAACAGCCATAGACATCCCTGCTCCAATAAAAAGACCAAGATTTCCATATATTGAAGATTCAGAAATTAACTTCAATACTTCTTTCCGTGATATTTGCTCTGCTTTCTTCATAAAATTATGCACAACGAGAGGCGCTAAGCGGCACACCCGATAGGGTTGTGCTTAGTGCATGTTAGCAAATCGTGCATTCTTTTTTTAATAAATAAATCATTTCTTACAATAATAAAAGACTGTTAATAACGGTTTGGAAATCTTTTTTATAAATTTGTTCTTTGTCAAGTCTATACGATAAAGTTAATATATACCTTGTATTGCTTCTTTCAAAAGAGTAGTTTAGAACAAAAACCTCAGGCCTATTTCCAAGTTGTCTTACATGACTGTAAGAAACACAAGACATATTATTGATTTTAATCAGTTTTACACCATTCCATTGCACCAACTTTACATTATTTTGTGAGTAAGACTCTGATAAAGTAGTTTTTATTTCAGTGTCAATTTGGTTTAATCTATTTGTTGAAATTGATTTAATATCTGAATTGACGTCAATGACTTTGTCAGAAATATACTCATTGACACTTAATATAATTCTTGCATATTTTTCAGATGCAGTTTGTTCTCGATTATTTAGTCCTTTTTGCTGAAAAACAAAATTTGGACTTGACATGTCTAATGCGCGATAATAGCTATCAGCCATTTTCCGAAACTTACCTGATTGAATTTCCATCGTTGGTGGGATGTCAATCTGTAAGTTGTTCGGAATTAAATATCTGTCCCAATCACTTACAAGAATTGGAGATTGTTGATTTGATTGTGCAGATATAATAAATAATGAATTTGAAATTAACAAATTCATAAGTAATAATTTTATAAGTTTAATTTTCATATTAATAGATTTATTGTTTTGTATGTAACTGAATTATAACTTATTACTTTTTTATGGATAACGCATATAAACTGATTGATAAATGTTAATTGAAAATTTATTATTGCCAGTATCCTTAATTGTTAGATTCCCAGCATTACTAAATTCAATTTCTTCAACCCACGAATAAATACTTTGAGGTACCCAAAGACAAATAAATTCGTCTGAACGTTTATCAAAACACCAAAGACAACCTTTAAAAATAGAAAAAACCAAAAAATCATTATTTTCAACTATTGTTGAAGATAATGAGCTAATTTCGCTTAACTTGAAAATCTCATTTCTCGTACGAACCTGATTAAAATAGACAAAATTCATAGTTGTTTGTAATAATGTGTCAATTGGTATAGCATTTTCATCTAAGAATTTTTGGGCTATTTTTTCTGATTGCGTTTGTTCCTTTACGCGATTTGACATACTCAATCTTTTCTCCAAGAAACTTTCGATATCTGATTTGTTTTTGAGATTTAAACTTTTGTTTATTGTTACTTTTGTTATTACACTTGGTAATTCATCATAAACGATAGAATATTTTTCCCTTGTTAAAATATCTACCATAACGAATGCTAAACAAAAATTCCCTAAACTACCACCAGAATCATAAGATTCATAATAAAAATATCGTTTGTTATTCAATGAAATAAATTTCACCGAATCAACTTCCTTTCCAATGTCTGATTCAATCCACCTTGAATCAACTGTCCATTTTCCTTCACTTAACCGAAGGATAGTCAAATAAAATTTGTTCTCTTCTGATTGATTGTCATAGATTTCTTGTTGAAAAAAGAGTATTTGTCTATCATTTATTTGAAAAGACGTATCAGGTATTACGTGAAAAATATTTCTATAAATATCAAGTTGTTTATGATATGATATGGCTATTTCTAAACTGTCAATTACAATAGGTTTATCTATGCTATCACATTTAGGTATTGAAAAAACAACAGCTAAAATGATAAAAATTATTGGTGTTGAGATTATTAGAAATAAAATATTTTTTCCAGCATCTTTTAAGCCTGCTTTTGTCATGCCAAGCAAATCTTCAAGTGTTTCTTTTGCGAGGTTTATAGCTTGCTGTCTCGCATTTTCCATCCACCTATATAAGACTTCATCATGAACCTCATATTCTTTTTCAGCATTGGAATATCCATTATTAGATTTAATTGGCTCATCTTCAACGATTATTTGAGTCGACTTTTTGAATTCATTAAATCTCAAATACTCTTCATTATATTTAGCCCGAGCTTCAAAATCTTTTAAAATCAAATAGGCTTCATTTATATCTTGCATTATTTGAGTTGTATCTTTACCAATATTTCTATCAGGATGCCAACGTAATGCTTGCTTTTTAAAAGCACTTTTTATTTCTTCAATTGTTGAATCTGAGCTAATATCAAGAATCTGATAGTAGTCTTTGAACATATTTAGTCCTTTTTTAAGATAAACTTATCATCTTCTGAGCTATCATCATTTTTTTTATCTTTATTTGGTTTCCATTTAATTACAGCTATTAAAAATCCAACAAAACCAATTGACAAAATTGGCCAAAGAAATCCAGCTCCAGTGCCAGAACTTGTTGCGCTGTTTATAACCAAGACTAAAACTAATGCGATTAAAATTACTACTGCTTTTAATAATCCTGTTCTCATAAAAGTATATTTTTTTTGTTGTTATAATATATATTTTCCACAATATTTCCTGTATAAGGTCTAATGCAACTGTTTTTCTTTGCATGTTTGCTAACACCCAAATATCTCCAACTCCATTCCCTTAATACCCAACTCATCGTTCATATTTCGCTTTACAGTAAGCACTAATCCATTAAAAACAAGGAAATAAAAAACATTATCAAGCATGTTCAATACACATACTACAAATACCAATCACCCAAATCAACCACCATCCACCTCCCGCACAACCCCAGAGAAAGAACACTTGTGCGTATCAGCATCAGACCATCCGGTTAACATTTCATCCGTAGAAATTTCAGCTTACAAACATAAAAATAAATTTTGATAATTTTAACTCACACCCCCAACTTTCTTTCATTTTTAATCACTTACCTGCATATTAGCTAAATAAAAATGTATTATATCCCGCTGCAAGTGCCGGTTTAATCACATTCATTAGCAGTAGTAAAAACAATTTAACCCTGTTAAGGGTAAACAATTTAGATTATTTAAGTGTCAGGAAATTTTGTCAGGTACTGACAACCTGCAAAAAATGGCAGATAACAGGATTTGAAGCAGTTAGAGGGAAAACAGGACTTGTGTTTTCCCAAAACAGGATTTGACTTCAGTGAAAACAGGACTTCGTCGGAGACAAAACAGGACTTGGTGAAATGCAAAACAGGACTTTGGCATGACGAAAACAGGACTTGCGTTCGGACAAATCAGGACTTGGCGTCAACTAAAACAGTATTTGGCGAAAACAAAAACAGGACTTCGCCATGTCTAAAACAGGACTTCGCAGCGAGCAAATCAGTATTTACAAAAAAAACCGGGCGACTTATCGAGGTAAGCCGCCCGGTTCGTTCGGGTTCATGGATAATCAGCTTAGCTGATCAGGGTGCTGGTCTGGCGTAATTCAATCTTCGCGATGGATTCTTTCAGTTCCTTGCCCGGGGCGAAACGGATGTTGACTTTCTTCACCTTCATCGCGTTGGCATCGGCTTCGTTTTCTGCTCCTTCGGCATTCAGGGTGAGGTGAAACGAACCCCAGTCGCCCAGCTGGATGGACTGCCCGTTGTGCAGCGCCCGCAGCATGATTTTGTGTAACTGTGAAAGCGCCATCTCGGCTTCTTTCGGGTTCAGCGTGGTTTCGTCGGCTATCTGACGGGCCACTTCTTTCTCTTTTAGCATACCGGTGGTACGAAGGGATGGATACCACTTGGCTGTCGCGTTAGGGTCGGAAGGATTCTTCCGTTGCACCTTATTATAAAAAACAGGCATAATAAATAGTTTTGTGTTTGCTCTTTTAATATATAGGAACAAACTGGTTAATATAAAATCTGTCGGGGTGGCTATACCAAAGATTGTGCTGTTTTTGAACGAAAAATTGGAATGATTACATACTTCATAAAAATTAAGTTAAAACAATAGCGTGCGGTTGGTCAGGAGGTTGCTTCGCTATGCTCGCAATGACGAGGTTGCTTCGTCGGCTTTGCCGACTCGCAATGACGGGTTAATAAATGTGTGCGATTGGTGAGGGGGTTGCGGATTTGGTTGTTGTGGAGGATGCGTAGAGACGCAATGCATTGCGTCTCTACATATCTACAATTTTTCATCCATAAATCATGATATTTCAATTATTATATATACTTTTGTACTGAAATATCAGTCGTTATGAAAATAAAAGAAACAAGTTACACGCAAAAACAGCAAAAGATACTTGCCACATTAGGTGAAAATATCAGGTTAGCGCGTTTACGCCGGAAGCTATCTGTGCGCTCTATGGCAGAACGGGCCGGTATCGCTGTATCCACGCTGGGAAACATAGAAGTTGGTTCTCCATCGGTATCCTTAGGTAATTATTTGCAAGTGCTAACCGTTCTACGCCTTGAAGATGACGTGTTATTAATAGCTGATAAAGACCCTGTTGGCAGACAAATTCAGGATGCCGGATTGATTGTAAAAAAAAGAGCCCCGAAAACAAAGAAAACAGCGTCGGTATTGGATCATGTAATTGACAGAGGGAACTCTGAAAAACCTGAATTCGAGTAATTGTTTATGAAACAGCAACATGAAAAAGAAATACTGGTGTATGCGGATTGGTATATGTTCGATTCACCTCAATTGATAGGGAAACTGCATTTTGCTTCCCTGCGGGGGAAAACTGTGTATTCTTTCGAATATGACAATGAATGGATCAAAACGGGCATTGCTATTGACCCGGAACTGCCACTTTTTTCGGGACTACATTATGCTTCCTCACATGATAACTTCGGAATTTTCAAAGATTCATCTCCCGACAGATGGGGACAGTTATTGATGAAGCGCAGAGAAATTCTTTTGTCTAAGATTGAGCAAAAAGAGCCTCGTACTTTATTCGGGATTGATTTCATGTTGGGTGTGCATGACAGTCACCGTATGGGCGGATTGCGTTTTAAAGAGTTAGAAGACGGTGATTTTTTGAGCAATGACGAAAGATTAGCTGCTCCACCCTGGACTTCATTAAGAGACCTTGAATTCGCTGTTGAACAATATGAAAAGAATGCTGACAATTTAGATGAGACTTCGCTGAAATGGATTAACCAACTGATTGCTCCGGGATCATCATTGGGAGGTGCTCGTCCCAAAGCTGATGTTGTTGATACAAACGGGAAACAGTGGATCGCAAAATTCCCCAGTAACAAAGATGATACTGACGTCGGGCTGTGGGAAATGGTTGTGCATACCCTGGCAATTCAGGCTAAGATTACGGTTCCAAATGCCATCATAAAAAGTCTTGCTTCTCCTTATCATACTTATTTATCACAACGTTTTGACCGGACAGCAGATAACAAACGTATTCATTTTGCATCAGCAATGACATTGTTACAAAGGACTGATGGAGACGATGCGGATAGCGGAGTAAGTTATTTAGATTTAGTAGGGTTTATCAAATCAGCCTGTACAGATGTCATTGAGAACTTAGAAGAGCTTTTTCGCAGGGTTATTTTTTCCGTTTGTGTTTCGAACACTGATGATCATTTGCGAAATCATGGGTTTATCTATACTGAAGCTGGCTGGACACTATCACCGGCATTTGACATCAATGCTAATGAAACAGGAACAGGTCTCAAACTCAATATTGATGATGAAGATAACTCTTTAGATATTGATTTGGTTATGAAAACCGCTCCTTATTATTTGCTTTCCAACCAACGTGCAGAAGAAATAAAGAAGGAAGTAACCAAAGCTGTTTCATCCTGGAGAAAACTGGCAACTCAGTACAAAATATCTCCTTCGGAAATAGAACGAAAGGCGAAAGCATTTCGGGTTTGATGGTTTCAGACCACACAACAACTGCGTAATCAACCCCTGTTCGATGTTGCCTCTTGGGGAAAACAGTCATTAACCTTATTTTACTAACCTTATTTTCTTACAAAACAACCTTAGTAGCAAATAAATACCCACACCATACCTAACCTTATTAAAAAACCTATCAATCAAAATAAGGTAATAAGGTCAGAGGAAATATAATCCAAATCTCTGCTACTAAGGTTGTTTTGTAAGAAAATAAGGTTCTGGTTGAGCATAATTGTCCCACGAACCCGTCGCTGCAAATCACTCAATTAGTCCGCAAAACCAACAGCGACGCAATACATAAACAACATCAACGCCCCGTCATTGCGAGTCGGCAAAGCCGACGAAGCAACCCCCAGATAAATTGCACGCAGTTATTGTCCCGTCATTGCGAGCGTAGCGAAGTAACCTCGTCATTGCGAGCATAGCGAAGCAACCTTCTCTACCCAAAACACGCTATACCCTTTTACAAAAAATCATTATAATTAGTGATTTTTTCGCTTTGCTTTTTCCCCGAATTTTGCAACGTAATTCAAAAACTATATTACAATGCAAAAATTCATAACTACATTTTTAATCGTTATCAGCTTATTTATAAGTCTTAATACTGCTGCATTAACCATCGAAGGTAAAATCATCGATACCGATGGCAATCCGCTGATTGCCGCCACGGTGATGGTGCAGGAACTTAAAACAGGTGTAACTACCGACAATGAGGGGAGCTTCTCGCTTCCGGTACCGAATGACCGTGAACTGACTTTGGTCGCCAACTTCATCGGTCACGAACCCTACATTCAAAAGATTGATCCGAAAAAGAACAAAGCAGATCAATTGATATTGCAAATGATTCCCAATACCCACCTGAAAGATGTGGAGGTGTTCGGGGAACGTCACAAACAACCGGAGAAATTAGATGTCATTACCCGCATGCCATTGCGCCCTTCTGAACAGATTCAGAGTATCTCCGTTATTTCTGAAAAAGCACTGACTGAACTGGGTGTGCTGACCGTAACGGAAGCCGTTCGCAACGTGCCGGGCATCACCTTATTCGGTTCTTATGGCGGAGTACGCGAGAGTTTGTCAACCCGCGGATACCGGGGGGTGCCCATCGTGAAAAACGGGGTGCGTCTGGATTCTGATTTCCGTACGGCATCAGCACTCACCGAAATGCAGGGTGTGGAAAGTGTGCAGGTCATCAAAGGTTCTGCTGCCATCACCCAGGGTATCGGGAACGATTTGGGTAGTCCGGGTGGCGTGATTAACGTGGTTACCAAAACGCCGAAGTTCATCAATACCGGGGATGTTTCGCTGCGTGCCGGTAGTTGGGGTTATTTCCGTCCCACTTTCGATATGCAGACGGCGCTGAACCGCGAGAAAACAATCGCGGTCAGGGTCAACGGCGCTTTCGAGCGTGCCGACAATTACCGTCCTGTGATTGGTTCAGACCGCGTATACCTGAATCCATCACTGGCCTGGCAGCCAAATCCTAAGACGATGATCGTGTTGGAAATGGATTACCTGAACGACAACCGTACGCCCTACACCAGTACCGTGAACCTGGGACCGGACTCGGTGAATGCTTTGTACGAGATGCCTTATGATAAATTCTTAGGTTTCGAATCGGACAATGCCAACAATATTACCACGACTTACGCAGCGCGTTTCGCACGTCAGCTTTCAGAAAAATACAGTCTTCGGGCTTCGTGGTTTGCTTCCAACTATCAGCTTGACAACACTTCGACTTCGATGGCTACCTTGCTGAATGCCTATCCGGGACAATACAACATGCGTCGCCGTTCGGTTTCCCGTTCATTGCGCGATGATGCCAACTCGGTATTCCAGCTGGATTTCGTGGGAAGGGATGTGATGACCGGTCCGGTAAAGCATACATTTCAGGTAGGATTTGATTATAAATTTACCGATTTATCGACTACGTCATATAATACGGCGGTCATTGATACCATCGATGTAATGCAGTCCATCATTCCGAATAAAATCACGAAAAATGTCGCGCTAACGGCAGCCAACCCGATTGAATCACGCAGTGCGAGTTACGGCTTGTTGTTGCAGGAAGTAATGACCATCAACAAATACCTGAAAGCCATTCTCGGGTTGCGTTACAGCTACGGGAGCAGCATCAGCGCCACCAGTGCCGGTCCGACTACCGGTTCAGCCTGGAACCCGATGGCCGGGGTAATGGTATCACCGATTGAGAATATCAACCTGTTCGGTTCCTATACGACCACGACCAACCTGCGTTCCGCATCCAACAAAATGTCAAACGGCGAAGAAATCGGTCCGTCAGATACCAGGCAAGTCGAAGTCGGCATCAAATCCGATTGGTTAGACAACCGCCTGCGTTTTAACCTGACGTATTTTGACATCATCACCGAAAACCTCTCCAACACTGAATATGTACCGGGAACAAACACGGTAACCGGGTACTTCATCAAAGCCGGAGATTTATTGCGCAATGGTGTCGAGGTGGAATTGAATGGTCGTCCGCTACCCAACCTGCAGGTGATGCTTGGTTATGCCTGGCTGAATGCCCGTTACGAAAACAGTCCGTCGTACGTGAATGGTTCTTCCCCGATGAATGCACCCGACCATACGGCCAATGCCTGGATTTACTACACCATCAGCAAAAGCGCTTTGAAAGGCTTGTCGCTCGGACTGGGAACTTATTATGTAGGCGAGCGTCCGGTGAATGAATTCAGTCTGACACCCGACGGACACGGAACACCGGCAGGGGTAAAACCATTTGAGATGCCGGCCTACACGACAGTGAACCTGCAACTGGCTTACACCTACGAGAAGTTTACCGGTCGTGTGTTCGCGAACAACATTTTCAACGCCATCGGTTATAACTCTTATTACAGAGGTGGTTTTATCAATCAGATTGAACCGTTGAATTTGGCAGCTGTGTTGTCGTATCGGTTTTGAAGATTGGATGTAGAGGAGGTTGCCACGTCGTTCACGTTGTGAACTCCTCGCAATGACGGTGCGTTGATTGGGGGAAAATAAACTAATGTTGATGTGTTATGCAAACTTGGACGACGGGTATTTTTTAAAATGCAATGACCTCGTCATTGCGAGTCGGCAAAGCCGACGAAGCAACCCCATATTCATAACAGGTTCTGTATTATATATAACAAAATTATCATGCGAAAATTCTTTCTTGCACTCCATAAATGGTTGTCCATTCCGGTCGGCATTATCCTTATCATCACCTGCCTGAGCGGCTCCATCCTGGTCTTTCAGGATGAAATCCGGGAATGGGCACATCCGGAACGGTATTTTGTCAACACAATGCAGCAAGAACCTATTCCGTTGGAACAACTGATTCCGATGGTGAACAGTCAGCTGACCGACAATCAGGTTAAGGATGTCAGGATAGAATCCGACCCGAAGCGCACCTACGCGATGGGATTAGCAGAAGGCTTCCGGGTGACAGCCTATGTGAATCAATATACCGGTCAGGTAACCGATATTTTCCACTATCGGGAAAGTCCGTTTTTCGTGGTGATGAAGCTGCACCGCTGGTTGTTCGACGACACCCGCACCTGGGGTAAATACTCCGTCGGCATATCCACCCTGATCTTTGTATTTATCCTGATTACCGGAGTCATCATTTGGTTTCCAAAAAAACTGAAGAAAAGAAGTTTCACCATACAAGGCAAAAAAGGTTTCCGCCGACTGATGTACGATTTGCACAGTGTGTTGGGCGCTTATGCCTTTCTGATTTTATTCGTGGGTGCGGTAACCGGGTTGATGTGGTCGTTCGAATGGTACCGAAACGGTGTTTTCAGGCTCTTCGGGGCGGAAGTTCCGCAGGAAAAGGCGCGGGAAGGAGGTGGCAGAGGAGAGAAAAAAGAACCCCAAAAGGTCAACATCGAGATTTGGCAGGCTGTTGCCGATGAACTGAAACAGCAAAACCCGAATTTCAAATATGTCCGCATACAGGACGGTTCAGCAGTGGTACATCAAAAAAATGCCCCGACCTCACGCGCCACCGACAAGTACGACTTCGACAAGCAAACGGGAACAATAACCAGCATTACCCTGTACAAAGACCAGGACAAGGCATCCAAAATCTGGGGTTGGACTTATTCACTGCATGTCGGCAACTTCTGGGGCATCTGGTCGAAGATACTGACGTTTATCAGTGGGTTAATCGGGGCAAGTTTGCCGGTTACGGGGTATTATATGTGGTTGAGGAAGAGGAGGAAGAAGAAAAAATAGAATTTATTTATCCCCGGTTTTCGTAGAGACGCGATTAATCGCGTCTCTACGCCTCGCAATGACGGGGCCATCGCATTTAATAAATACCCATCGTCCAAGCTTGTACAACCCATCAACATTTTTTCACGATGGGCGCTATTGCCCCCCGAACCCGTCGCTGCAAATCACTTAATAAGTTCGCAAACCCAATTGCGACGTTTATATGACCATAATCAACGCACCGTCATTGCGAGGAGTTCACAAAGTGAACGACGAAGCAACCCCCTCAACAATCGCATTTGGTCGTTTGCCCGTCATAGCGAGTTGGCGAAGCCGACGAAGCAAACCCCGATGGCCTGCACTTCACCTCAGCGCCCCAAACAACACCTCCACAGGATGCAATGCCTCCCTTTTTGTCCCGTCTTTAATCTGCGAGCGACAACTGGTGCCCTGCGCCACCACCAGCGTATTACCGGGTAGTTGTTCGACCTGTTTGAACAACACCAATTCCCCGATTTGCTGCGAGAGTTCGTAATGTTCTTTTTCGTACCCGAAGGAACCGGCCATACCACAACATCCCGAAGGTATTTCGGTGACATGATAGTTTTTAGGAATAGAGAGCATATCTAATGTCGATTGGGAAGAAGCGATGGCTTTCTGGTGACAGTGGCAATGCAGACTGATGTTCTTTTCCTCCTCATGAAAAGAGGCTGCATCAATGCTGCCTGCTTTGAATTCCTGCACGATAAACTCATCGATTAAGAAAGTATGACCGGCTAATTGTCTGGCATCGTGACGCAAAGAGGCTTCCACCAAATCAGGATATTCATCCCGGAAGGAAAGAATGGAGGAAGGTTCAATCCCGATCAGCGGTGTTTTCTTCGATATGATATCTTTCAGCAAACGTACATTCTTTTCGGCTAATTTCTTCGCTTTCCGGATTAATCCTTTGGAGATGTATGCCCGTCCACTTTCAACATGTTCGGGAATAAGCACTTCATAACCAAGTGCGACCAACAACTTCACGGCTTTCTGACCCAGCTCTGCATCGTAATGATTGGTAAATTCATCATTAAATAAATAGACTTTCTTCCCTTTTTTCAGCTTGGCTGATTTCGCCAAAACCCGATAATGTTTTTTGTACCAACTGCTGAAAGTTTGTTTGGCAAGCAATGGCAGTTTTCGTTCCGACGTAAAGCCCAGCAACGAAGGCAAGGCAGTTTTATCTAAGATGAAATTGGTCAACGCCGGCAATTTCGACCCTATCTTGTTGAGACCATTAATATTGGCAATCAGTTTGGTGCGCAAAGGAACTCCATTGGCATCGTGGTAATGTTGCAGAAACTCCGCTTTCAGTTTGGCCATGTCCACATTCGAAGGACATTCGGATTTACAGCCCTTGCAGGAAAGGCACAAATCGAGCACCTTGTATATTTCTTCGTGGTCGAACGGATTTTTTTTGGTGGAATGTGTCAGATATTCCCGCAGGATGTTCGCACGGGCACGGGTCGTTTGCTCTTCATCGCGCGAGGCCATATAACTCGGGCACATCAGTCCGCCCGTAATCTCGGTTTTCCGGCAATCACCCGAGCCATTACACTTCTCAACCGCACGCATGTAACCCATCTCGGAACTAAAATTGAAAATGGTCTCTATCTCACGAGTCGGCTGTCCCGGCTCATACCGCAACGAAGTATCCATCGGGGGCGTACCGGTAATTTTTCCGGGATTAAAGATATTGTCAGGATCCCAGGTTTGCTTAATTTGTTTGAGCAGTTCATAGTTCTTATTGCCGACCATCAGCGGGATAAATTCCCCCCGCAGGCGACCATCACCATGTTCCCCGCTCAGCGAACCTTTGTATTTCTTCACCAGCAAAGCGACTTTAGTCCCCAGTTCCCGGAAGATTTTCACATCTTCTTTGAGTTTCAGGTTCAATACCGGTCGCAGGTGCAACTCACCGGTTCCTACATGAGCATGATACACACAGGAAAGCCGGTAACTTGCCAACAGTCGTTTGAACCCGGCAATATAAGCGGAGAGATGCTGCACCGGAACAGCCGTATCTTCAATCAGACTCACCGGTTTGGCATCGCCTTTCATATTCGAAAGCACACCCAGTCCCGATTTGCGCAAGTTCCAGATTCGGTTGATGTCTTTTCCCCAGATGACCGGGTAATGGAAGCCGAGGTCACGTGCACGCAGTTTAGCTTCCATCTGTTGACAAATATCCTCAATTTCCTCTTTGGTTTCCCGTGCAAATTCAATAATCAGGATGGCTTCGGGGTTACCGGACAGAAAAAAGCGGTTGGGTTGCTGACTGATGTTATCTTTCGTCAGCTCCAGGATGGTTCTGTCCATCATCTCCACTGCTCCCGGCTTAAATTCGAGGGCTATCAAATTGGCTTCCAACGCTTCTTCAAGCGTTTCGAAATGTGCCGCCATCACGCCTTTGATTTTCGGAGGAAGTGGCACCAGATTCAGTTTTATTTCGGTGATGAATGCCAGGGTACCTTCCGAACCGGCAATTAATTTCGCCACATTCAAATCATCCGGAGCATCAGTCGTAAAAGGTGCCGAATCAAGCAATATATCAATTGCGTAGCCGGTATTGCGGCGACGAAGCTGTTTGTCGGGGTACTGCTCCCCGATTTCCTGCTGGTTCTCCGGATTGGAAAGTATCTCTTTAAGCTGACGGTAGATTTTATTTTCAAGCTTTTCTCCAACACATTTTTCCTCAAACTCTCCAACTGAAACCGATTCAAACACCGTTTCACTGCCATCGCTGAGCAATACTTTTACACTAAGCAGGTGGTCACGCGTACTACCATAAATCAGAGAATGCGCCCCGCAAGCATTGTTCCCCACCATCCCGCCTATCATACAGCGATTGGAAGTGGAAGTCTCCGGTCCGAAAAACAGTCCGTGCGGCGCCAGAAACCTATTCAATTCATCCAATATCACACCCGGCTGAACTTTCACCCAATTTTCCTCCACATTCAGTTCGATGATACCGGTCATGTACCGGGACACATCCACTATCATACCTTCACCAACTACTTGTCCGGCGAGCGAGGTACCGGCCGTACGAGGTATCAAATTTACCTTTTGCTCCCGTGCAAAACGTATCAATTCCTTAATATCATTCGCATCTTTGGGATAAGCAACCGCCAGCGGCAATTGCCGGTAAGGCGATGCATCCGTGGCGTATATTGACAGGTGGATGTTGTCGGTGTATAAATCACCTGAAAAGGTGGTTTTTAATTGATTGAAAGGAATTGTATGGTTGTTTGATGTCATGTCCTCCTACTTCAAACCTGTCAGGTTTTAAAAACCTGACAGGTTTAATTATTTCAATTTTATTTATCTGTTCTTGTTCTTCAAACCTGACAGGTTTAATACTTCAATTTATTTTATCTATTCTTCATCATCTCCCTAAACTTCTTAATCCCCTCCGTTGCTCCCAGTTTGATATGTTGCACATTCGGTCGTGATACCGCTACTTCTTTCGGGTCAACGAGGTAGACAGGCACATTCGCCGGGGCATGATGCAACAAGCCGGCAGCGGGATAGACCTGCATGGAAGTGCCGACAATCAGCACGACATCCGCCAATGACACAACTTGTGCGGCATATTCATACTCCGGCACCATTTCGCCAAACCAAACGATATGGGGTCGCAACGGATAGCCTTTCGGACATAAATCACCGGGTGCAAACTCCACTTTGTCGGGTGTAACATCGTAAACCTCTTGTCCCGGACCCGTCGAACGCATTTTCATCAACTCACCGTGCAGATGCTGCACATGCAGACTACCGGCTCTTTCATGCAGGTTGTCGACGTTCTGGGTGATAATCCTGATATCAAAATCATTCTCAAGCATCACCAATTCATAATGTCCTATGTTCGGCTGGGCATCTACTAACTGCTTTCTGCGCAGATTGTAAAAATGATGTACTAATTCCGGATTCGCGTGAAAAGCTTCGGGCGTGGCGACATCCTCGATCTTATACTTTTCCCACAAACCACCGGAATCCCTGAAAGTTGAGATGCCGCTTTCGGCCGACATGCCGGCGCCGGTTAAGACAATGAGTTTTCTCATAACTGTTTCTGAAATGGGTTGTGCAAATATAATAAAATTCAACGAAAGTCGCTTGTGGAAATCAAGTTGGAAATCAAGTTGGGAGTACAGGTGGTGGAGGCCTATCACTGAAGTTGATTGAGAGAATCAAGTTAAAGATGAAGTTTATGTGATAATTAAGAATCAACTTCTGTTCAACAATTAGGAACTTGATTCTTAACTTGATTGAAACAAGCAACTTCAGTGAGAAGATGAATCTCTAAGACTACCCCTAACTTGATTCTTAACTTGATTGAAACAAACAACTTCAGTGATGATAGGCCTCCACCACCTCACCCTCCCAACTTGATTTCTAACTTGATTGAAACATTTTACCTGACTATGCGTTATAGTTTCATCGTATTTTTTATTAACACCCCCTATGAAGATACTCAGCACCAAAGAAAAAGCAGTCAAAATCAACATCGAAAGCAATTACTACGGCACCGTCGCCGAAATTGGTGGCGGACAGGAAACGGCGCGACACTTGTTTCAGGCAGGTGGCGCCTCGAATACGGTAGCAAAAACAGTTTCGGCTTACGACAAGCTTTTCAGTGACTACTTCTACAACGAAGGACAGCCATCGCGTTATGTGGCCGAAGAGCGGTTGCGTAAAATGGTGCAGTATGAATACGACGAACTGATAAAGATCTTAGACAAAAAGAACCCGCAACGTTTCTTTGCCTTCGCCAATACAGTTGAAACCATCAATTTCTCCAAAACCAATCAGGGCAATGGCTGGCTGGGTATCATGGCTGAAGGGAGCGACCGCTACCACCCCAACATGATTTTGATTCACATCAAGTTGCTTGAAAAAGACACCTTGTTACAGCAATATACATTAGGCACATTAGGCATCAACCTTATTCACGGGGGACTTTTCATGGGGGAAGACCCGGTAGGCATCCTGCTGGGCTTGCTTGATAACTTAGACACCGACCGGGTGGAAATTGACTATGTTTACACCGAAGGTCCTGATATGCACAAGGTGGATAACCGCATCCTCAACCTGATGCTGGTAAGCAACAATATGACTCCGGCCATCATGTTCGACAAGACTGGTCGGGTGATGCAACCCGGGGAAATGCTGTACAAGAAAAACATCCTGCTGACCAGGGGTTACTTTCGCCCCATCACGAATCTGGGGATGAAATTCATCGAGGACAGTTTGCAGGTTTTTAAACGGGATGAGGATTATACGCCTGAAAACACAATTGCTTTTTGTGAGATTTCGCTGAACTACCTGATGCGGGGTGAAGAAGTAGACGAACAGGATTTTCTCCACCGGGTCGATCTGCTCAACCTCATGGGACAAAGTGTAATGGTCTCCCGTTTCCAGCGATACTTCGAGCTGGTGCGTTATTTCGGACAGTTTCGCATCATCAAGCTACGCATCGTGATGGGCTTGCCTACATTCGACAAGGTACTTGACCATACCAGCTACACCGACCTGCGCGGGGGTATTCTCCAGATGATGGGCGCTTTATTCGTAGAAAATGTAAAGGTGTACCTTTATCCTTCTCTTGACCCTGAAACAGGCGAAATCATTTATCCCGAAGATGCTCACTTCCCTGCTGATATAAGGTTGTTGTGGCAATACCTCAACCTGACGGGAAAGATTCTGATTCTGAAAACAATTTCATCCAATGATACAGGTATAACTACCGAGTTTATTACACAGTTAATTGAGTCGGGTGATGCCAGATTGGCGCAGTATGTGCCGGAAGGGGTGTATCAACAGATTAAGGAGAAAGGACTGTTTGGCTATCGTCACTGAAGTTGATTGGGAGAATCAAGTTGGAAATCAAGTTAAGGAGCTCAGGTGCTGGAGGTTGCCTATCACTGAAGTTGATTGGGAGAATCATGTTGGAAATCAAGTTCCAATTTGTTGAACAAAGTTGATTCTTTATTATCTATAAACTTTATATATAATTTGATTCTTCCAGGCAACTTCAGTGAAGATATACAGAGACTCTCTCTTCCCCAACTTGATTTTCAACTTGATTGCTACAAACAACTTCAGTGAAGATATACAGATACTCTCTCTTCCCAAACTTGATTCTTAACTTGATTGCAACGAAGAACTTTAGTTAAGGTTGCAACCGCTCTATCTTCCACTCCCCACCCTCCTGCAGGGTATACAGCAAGCGATCATGTAAACGATTGGGACGCCCCTGCCAGAATTCGATGGAAGTAGGTCTCACCCGATATCCGCCCCAATGTGGTGGTTTTGGGATGGCACCACGTTTAAATCGTTCGGCATAATAATCAAATGTCTCTTTCAGAAAACCTTTTCCGGCCACGACCAGACTTTGCGCTGAAGCCCAGGCACCTAATTTATGTTCGTCCGGGCGACTGTTGAAATAGTCGATGCTTTCCTGCACCGTTGTTTTTTCGGCAACTCCGGTGATGCGGATTTGTCTTTCCATTTCTTTCCAAAAGAACACGAGACAAACATGCGGATTTTCTTTTAATTCACTGCCTTTATGACTGTTGTAATTCGTAAAAAACACGAATCCGCGTTCATCGAAGGCTTTTAGCAAGACGACACGGGCATTGGGAATGCCATTGTTGACCGTGGCTAATGTCATGGCGTTGACTTCTGCTATTTCAGACTCCATCGCTTCATTCCACCAGCACTCGAACATATCGAAAGCATTCCTTTCTGCATCTTTCTCGTCTAAGCTTTTCTTGGCATAATTTATCCTGATGTCGGCGATGTCCTTGTGCATATTTTTCTACATTAATGTTACTCCATCAGCAAAGAAACAGGATCAGCTAAATGATCCATCACCTGTCTTACAAAGCGGGCGGTATCACCACCATCCACGATGCGGTGGTCAACTGTAAGCGATAAACCCAACACGTAACCGATAACAATCTGATCGTCTTTAACCACCGGCTGTTTCACGATGCGCCCCACACCCAGGATACCTGCTTGCGGATAATTGATAACCGGCGTTCCGTAGATTCCACTGATTGCACCGAAGTTGGTAATGGTAAAAGTTCCGTCTTTCATGTCGTCGATGGTCAGTTTTCTTTCCTGTGCCTTAACAGTAAACTCGGTAATTTTCTGACTGATTTCGAAAATACTCAACCGGTCGGCATCCTGTATTACCGGCACCACCAATCCTTCCGGCGTATCCATCGCGATACCGATGTTATAGCGGTTCTTGTAAATCATCCGGTTATTCTCCATATCCATCTGCGAATTCATGATACGATGCTTTTTCAAAGCCTGAACGGCAGCTTTAACAATGAAAGGCAGGTAAGTCAGCTTTGCTCCCCGCTCGGCAAATGGTTGTTTGTACTTCTCGCGGATGGCAATCAACTCCGACACTTCTATTTCCTCGAGTACAGTAACATGCGCAGCGTTGTGCTTCGAATTGATCATATTGCGCGCTATGGTCTTGCGAATCTGCGTCAAGGGCTCGTAGGTCACATCTTCCTGTTCGTACACCTGTGCAAAGAAAGCTTTTTCAACCGGACTTTGCTTCGCCACATACTGTTCAATGTCTTCTTTGGTCACCCGGCCACCCTGTCCGGTACCGTTAACCAGGTTGATGTCGATGTCCAGCTCTTTGGCCAGGGCCCTGACATGCGGAGTCGCAAAGGCTTTGGGTGAAGACTTTATTTGCTCAGTGGAAGCATAAGCTTCATCGCTCGGGGGCAGGACTGCATTTACATCCGCCATTTCCATGGTACCCACCACGCCGGCAGCACCTTCATCTTCAGAAGACATTTCAGCAGAAGCATCCTGTACGGACTCACCATTTGTCAATTCCAGTTCCACAAGTGGTTTGCCGACATGAATCACATCCCCCACATTACCGAAGATGCGGATAATCTTACCTGCTTTCGGAGAAGGAATATCCGCCGCCACCTTGTCGGTTTCCATGTTCACCAGCAAATCACCCGCTTTCACGGTCTGACCGACTTTCACGTAAACTTCGAGGATGGTGCCTTCTTCGAGGCCCTCACCGATGTCGGGGAATTTAAAAATGTATTTCATATTATTATCGTTTCGTTCCCCGGGGTAAAAAAACCAACGGGATTTATATTTTTCATTTTCCGGGGGTAAAACCCCGGGCTATTGATATGTTGCCCTTTCAAGGGCTATGTTGTTGCAAACAATTTGGCAAAACGAATTGATTTCGTAACGTAGAGACGCACGGCCGTGCGTCTCTACAACGTTATTCGTTATCCGCTATTCGCTAATATCTCGCCGTTTTTTCAATTTCATAAAAAATCCGGTCCGGGAAAACCATGTAATACGGTTCACCCTGCGCGAGGGGTACAATCGTGTCGAATCCCATTACCCGTTTGGGAGGAGCTTCGAGCGACAAAAAGGCTTCCTCGTTGGCAATGGCCATCAGTTCGGAGCCTACGCTGAATGATTCGGAGGCTTCGGCCACAATTACCACCCGCCCGGTTTTCTTGATTGAATTCACAATCGTTTCGCGGTCAATAGGATAAATCGTACGCAAATCAATTAACTCAACCGATATACCGGCTTCTTCGGCCATCACGATGGCTTTCTGACATTCCCGTATCAGTGCTCCAAAAGCGATCACTGTCACATCCGTTCCTTCTTTCAGCACTTTGGCTTTCCCAATTGGGATTGAGAATTTCTCCTCAGGCACTTCCTGTTTTATGGCCCGATAGATGCGTTTCGGCTCCATGAAAATCACCGGATCATCGGTTTCTATAGCTGAAATCATCAGTCCCTTGGCATCATAAGGTGTCGAGGGAACCACGACCTTGATGCCCGGGATGTGCGCATACAAGGCCTCCGGACTTTCGGAATGATGCTCGATGGCATTGATGGCGCCACCGTAAGGAAAGCGAATCACCATCGGCGCCTTGAATCGTCCGCGGGTACGGTTGTGCATCCGCGACACATTCGAAATAATTTGGTTGAAAGCAGGATAGGTAAATCCATCGAATTGGAGTTCCACGACCGGTCGCAGACCCGACATGGCCATTCCGAGACCAGTTCCCACGATGGCCGATTCAGCAATTGGTGTATCAAACACCCGCTGCACACCGTATTTCTTTTGCAAGCCTTCGGTCACCCTGAAAACACCACCTTCCACACCCACATCTTCCCCGAACATCACCACCGTTTTATCCTCTGCAAGCTTGATATCAAAAGCATTGTTGATGGCTTGCACCATATTCATGACACTCATTTTCTTTTTTCCTTCCAGCTTAAATATTGTTCGTAATTCGCTTTCTGCCTTTTCAAATCATCCGGCATTTCCACATACATATAATTGAATACGTCTTCCAAATCGTAGGGTCTGAAGTTTTCCGCTTCCAAAAACTGCTTATCCACTTCCTCTTTATAAGACTGAATCAACTCTTCTTCGTTTTCCAGCACAATACCCTGACTATCCATATACTTCTTCAATCGGGACAAAGGGTCTGTCTTTTCCCATGACTTCTCTTCTTCCCTGGTGCGGTATTTCGATGGGTCATCGGAAGTGGTATGTGCCCCTTTCCGATAGGTATAAGCTTCAATCAGCACCGGACCTTTGCCTGCACGGGTATATTCCAACGCCTCTTTATAAGCCACATACATCGCAAAAAAGTCATTGCCATCTACTTTGATGCCCGGCATGCCAAAACCAACTGCTTTTACAGCTAAGTTAATGGAACGGGTCTGACTTTTCACCGGGACCGATATCGCGTATTGGTTATTTTGAATGGTAAACACCACCGGGGCTTCCCACACAGCGGCAAAGTTGAGCGCTTCGCTGAAGTCACCCTCAGAAGTACCTCCATCGCCGATGAAAGGGAAAACGACCTCATCTTTTTGTTGGTATTTTACGGAATAACCGATACCCGTGGCATGCAGATACTGCGAACCGATGGGCACACAAATAGGAAGTACGTGATTGGCTTTGGCAAAGTTACTACCTTCTTCATTACCGAGGTAATACTGGAAAATTTCTTTGAGCGAAACCCCCTTTGCCAACATCAGCGCCATCTCACGGAAAGCAGGCACCAGCCAGTCCTGCTCACGGATAATCATCCCTGCGGCTACCTGGATGGCTTCCTGTCCCAATATGGGCGGATAGGTGTACATCCGCCCCTGTCGCTGGTACGACACCGCCATTTGGTCGGCCGTACGTGCGAACAGCATGGATTTATACGCATTTAAAATTGTCTCTTGGTCTAACTCCGGCATCCGGGCTTTGTCAATCACCTTGCCTTCGTTGTCGATAATACGGAATGTTTTATCTTCTAAAGGATTGAAATCGTTAAATATCATATTGTTTCTTCTGTTTTTAACAAGCCTTTCATCACCACATATACCAACATTTATCATACAGCCTGCTTTCAGCTTTGTTTTTTCTATAACAATAAAACCGGCATAAGGTTCTGTAAAGTGACAATGGAAGTAATTTTTTTTGTACTTTTACATGTTCAAAATAAAACATAATCATGAAAAAGACCAACACATTCATTATCCTTTTAATCATTAGTTTTTGCTGGCTTCAGGTTGTAAACGCGCAGCAGATCGTTAAAATCTTAGCCATCGGCAACAGCTTTTCGACCGATGCAGCCGAATCATACGTCGATGATTTAGCCAAAGCCGATGGAGTCCAGTTAATCATCGCCAACATGTACATTGGCGGATGCAGTCTGGAACGACACTGGCTGAACGCCGAGAAAGATTCGGCAGCTTATTCCTATCGTAAAATTGTAAATGGGGATACGACCATCGTTGCCAAACAAAAACTAAAAACAGCCATTCAGGATGAAAACTGGGATTACATCACCTTTCAGCAGGCCAGTCCGTTTTCAGGATTAACAGACAGCTACTTCCCCTATCTTCCGAACTTGTTGACATACACAAAAGAACTGACAACCAATCCGAAGGTTCAGTTTGCTTTTCATCAGACCTGGGCATATGCTGCCGACTCAAAACACAAGGGCTTTGCAAATTACAACAATGATCAGATGCAGATGTATCAGGCAATTGTTAGTACAGTGAAAGAAGCCGTACAGAAGGCTGGAATCAAACTTGTCATTCCTTCAGGAACCGCCATTCAAAATGGCAGGACCAGTTTCGTTGGCGATAAATTCACCCGCGATGGATATCATTTGAGCCTGGGACTCGGCCGATTTACTGCAGCTTGTACCTGGTACGAATTTTTCCTGAAAAAGCCAGTCATGAAAAACACTTATATACCACCCGGGGTAAGTCCGGAAGAAGCCTTAGTTGCGAAAAAGGCGGCACATTTAGCGGTAAAGAAGCCGTTTAAGGTCAATTCGATGGAAAAGCATTAATGTAAATTCAATTAGTAAATGCAACTTTGACGGGAGGATAGTATAGATTATTTTTTCAGAGCAAGAGAGGAAGGACTCCCCCCCTTTGCTCCGATGGAAAAAAATGACTATAATTGTTCTCCGCC
>JAEWUM010000004.1 GCA_023459355.1 Bacteroidota bacterium
ATTCAATGCTACGCATCAGGTACACCGAGATAAAAGCAGCAATCTGCGCCTCGTTGTATAATCCCGCTGCCATGTTGGTCATCACTTCTGTGGCTTCATTTCTCGATAATGATTGATGATCGAATAATCTGTTTAAAATTTGTTTCATGTTTTTATATTTATGTCTAATATATCCCCTGCCAGTGAACTGGCGGGCTAGACAGGGCGCAAGCATTGCGCCCCTACGCTTTCCGTTCTCTGCTATTCGCTAATAATTACTGTTCTAACCAATTTTTCAATATCTCCTCTCCTTCCGGCGTCAGGACTGATTCCGGATGAAATTGTACACCACGCACGTCATACTGCGTATGGGACAATGCCATGATCATGCCGGACTCATCGACTGCAGTCACCTTCAAACAATCGGGCAAAGATTCCTTCTCAACAGCCCAGGAATGATATCGGCCTACGGTCATTTTTCCCGGCAAATTGTTGAACAACACATCATTCTCAAGTACTTGTATTTCAGACGTTACACCATGATGCACCTCCGGCAGGTTTATCAGCTTACCTCCAAATGCTTCAGCGATGGCCTGTTCGCCCAAACAAACACCCAATATACTTTTAGAAGCGGCATAAGTCTTTATCAAATCCAATAGAATCCCCGACTCGGAGGGTACTCCCGGCCCCGGTGACAAGATAATTTTGTCATAAATCGCTATTGCTTCTAAAGCAATCTGATCATTGCGGTGTACTTCAACATCATTATATCCGAGCTTTTTCAGCGTATGTACGATGTTGTAGGTAAAAGAATCGTAATTGTCGAATACTAATATTTTCATGTTTTTTTAATCTAATGTCAAACGACTAATCTTATGCATCGATATCCCCCGCCAGTGAACTGGCGGGCTAGACAGGGCGCAAGCATTGAGCCCCTACGCTTTCCGCTATTCACTATTCGCTAACTGAATCGCCCGCTTCAACGCCGCCAATTTATTATTTACTTCCTGCAATTCACTTTCTTCATCGGATTTAGCTACCACACCCGCTCCGGCCTGATAATACAGGGTATTTTGTTTGCTTACAAAGGAACGGATGGTAATGGCCTGATTGAAACTGCCATCGAAACCAATATAACCCAAACAACCTCCGTAAGGTCCCCGGTCATGTGGTTCAATCTCATCAATCAGTTGCATTGCCCTGATTTTTGGTGCGCCGGATAGTGTTCCAGCCGGAAATGTATCGGCAAAAAGTTTGATGACTTTGGTCTCAGGTCTGAGTTTTCCGCTAACACTTGAGACCAGATGCAACACATGCGAATAGTATTGCACTTCCCTGAAAACTTCCACTTCCACATTTTCTGCATTGCGACTCAGGTCGTTACGCGCCAAATCAACCAACATCACATGTTCGGCATTTTCCTTTTTATCCTTGCTTAACTTTTCTGCCAGTTCCAGGTCTTTTTCATCATCACCGGTGCGCCGGAAAGTCCCGGCTATCGGTTTAATAAATGCTTTCTGTTTTTTCCCGTCCACCACTAAATGCGCTTCCGGCGATGAGCCGAAAATCCGGAAATCTCCGAAATTAAAATAAAACAAATAGGGAGAAGGATTGACTGAGCGTAGTGTGCGGTACAACATAAAATCATCGCCCCTGAACTGCTGATAAAATCTTCTTGAAAGCACAATCTGAAAAACATTACCCTTGAAACATTCTTCTTTACCACGTGCAACCATTTTTTTAAAATCATCATCTGAAATATCACATTCCTCCTCTCCTACCGGCTGAAAATCGAATGTAGCAACGTTATTATTCAACAGTACTTTCTCAATCATATCAATTTCAGACTCCTCTCCTTCTTGTAGGTTCTCTATGATGGTCAACTCATTATTAAAATGATTAATCGCGATAATGTACTTGAACAGCACATAATGCAAGCCGGGCATAGAACCCGGGACCGTTTCACGCGCGTGCAATTTGACATCTTCAAAATACTGTACCGACTCGTAAGAGGTATAGCCCAGCAAACCATTAATCAGTCCTTTTTCTGTTGGCTGATTAATCAATTCAAATGATTTGAGAAAAACATCAAAACGATCCGCCACCGTCATTTTATCCTCAACTTTCGTTTCAATTTGCTTTCCATCCGGATATTCTTCTTTGATCAGAAATCGGTTCACCGAAATACCACCCACGGGTGCAAAACCTATATACGAAAAACTGTTTTCAGTCCCGTGATAATCAGAGCTCTCCAGCAGCACCGAGTTGGTATACAAATCCCGCATTTTCAGATATATACCCACCGGCGTCTGCATATCTGCCAGCATTTTTTTTGTATGTACGTACAATTTCATTTCTATAAAATGTTTATTGTTATATTGTAGAGACATAGCATGCTATGTCTCTACGTCATTCGTTATTCGCTATTCGCTTAACATACGTTTCCATATCCTTATCCCCCCTGCCTGAAACCGTCAATACAACAACATCATCGGGTTTAAAGTTTGTCTGTTCCTTTTTCAGCACACCCAGCGCATGAGCCGATTCAATAGCCGGAATGATTCCTTCCATTTTTGTAAGTTCAAATGCAGCCTCAAGAGCCTCATCATCGTTAATGGCATGAACTTTTGTTCGTCCTATTTGCGCAAAATGAGCATGTGCGGGTCCAACCCCCGGATAATCCAGTCCGGCCGAAATAGAATAAGGCTCAATAATCTGCCCATCTTCGTCCTGCATCAGCAACGTTCTGAAACCGTGGATAATTCCTACGGTTCCTACATGTATAGTGGCAGCAGTTTCCCCCGATTCAATTCCTAAACCACCTGCTTCAGCCGAAATAATCTTCACCCGTTCATCATTCAGATAATGAAAATATGTACCCATAGCATTGCTGCCACCGCCCACACAAGCAATCAGGTAATCCGGATAATCCCGGTTTATCTGTTCCTGCAATTGTGACTTAATTTCTTCTGAGATAACAGACTGAAAATAAGCCACCATATCCGGATAAGGATGCGGTCCGACCGTGGAACCAATGATGTAAAATGAATCGGGATTAGAGCACCAGTAACGAATAGCTTCATTTGTAGCATCCTTTAGGGTCATGTTACCACTAGTCACAGGCTCAACTTTGGCGCCCAGCATGTTCATTTTTTGCACATTCAGAAACTGTCTGTCCACATCTGTTTTACCCATAAACACGATACATTCCAAGCCCATGAGGGCACAGGCAGTGGCACTAGCCACACCATGTTGTCCGGCACCGGTTTCAGCAATAATTCGTGTTTTTCCCATGCGTTTGGCCAACAATATCTGACCCAGTGCATTGTTAATTTTATGTGACCCGGTGTGATTCAGGTCTTCTCTTTTCAGGTAGATGTTGGTTCCGTATAAAGCCGACAACCTTTGTGCATGATACAATGGAGAAGGTCTCCCTGCATAATGTTTCAGCAAATCACAATACTCCGTTTTAAAAGCCGGATCAGCTTTTGCTTCATCGAAAGCAGCTTTTAAACGTTCAACAGAGCCATGTAGAATTTCAGGGATGTAAGCTCCTCCAAATGTTCCGTAATATCCTTTTTTATCCGGTTGATTCATTATTATATTGAAATTAGAAATGATTTTTATCTTTTGCGCACCCATCCGGGTTATCATTATTATTTAAAACAAAAAAGGCTTATCGTGAGTTCCGACAAGCCTTTTCAAATATAATTCATTTGATAAATACATGTTAATAACACTCACGAACCGAAATTCTGCAAGCGCCACCACCAAGCTGTATTTATTAAATTCTGTTTCATTTTTATATTAATTCGACGACAAAGATATAAATGTAATTTAATATATGCAAATTTAATTACAAATTTTTATCACAAAGTCTTTTTAACTTCGGTTTCTTCAAAGCTTTCAATCATATCACCAACGCGGATGTCATTGTAATTTTTGATATTCAAACCGCATTCGTAATTTGTACCGACTTCTTTCACATCTTCTTTGAAACGTTTCAGGGATTCCAGTTCGCCGGTATAAATTACAATGCCGTCGCGGATAATGTGCACTTTGTTCGTTCTCTTAATTTTACCTTCGCGAACGAGACAACCTGCAACCGTACCAACCTTTGTAATCTTGAATACTTCACGAACCTCAACTGTGGCTGTAACCTCTTCCTTGATTTCAGGAGAAAGCATACCTTCCATTGCCGATTTAATTTCTTCAATTGCATCGTAGATGATAGAATACAAGCGCACGTCGATTTCCTCTTTTTCAGCCATCTTACGGGCAGAAGCTGTCGGACGAACCTGGAAGCCGCAAATAATTGCATTGGATGCAGCTGCCAGCAAAATATCAGAATCTGAAATCGCCCCAACAGCCTTATGAATGACATTTATCTGAATATTTTCTGTTGAAAGTTTGAGTAAGGAGTCTGCAAGCGCTTCCACAGAACCATCCACATCCCCTTTTACAATGATATTCAGCTCTTTGAAATCTCCTAAAGCGATACGACGACCCAATTCGTCCAGGGTAAAGTGTTTCTTGGTACGCAAACTTTGCTCACGTTGCAGCTGTTCACGTTTATTGGCAATTTCACGTGCTTCCTGTTCGGTTGCCATCACATTGAAATTGTCGCCGGCCTGTGGGGCCCCATTCAAACCAAGAATCAACACCGGTTCAGCAGGTTTTGCCTCCTGAATACGTTGATTTCTTTCATTAAACATGGCTTTCACCCTGCCGTGATAAATTCCGGCCAACACCACATCTCCCATTTTCAGGGTACCATTTTCAACCAATATGGTTGAAATATAACCCCGACCTTTATCAAGCGATGATTCAATCACTGAACCTACTGCTCTTTTATTCGGATTGGCTTTCAGTTCAAGCATTTCAGCTTCTAGCAATACTTTTTCAAGCAGTTCTGCAATACCCTTACCCTGTTTGGCTGATATATCCTGCGATTGGTATTTACCCCCCCAGTCTTCAACCAAATAGTTCATATTAGCCAGGGTTTCCTTGATTTTTTCAGGATTTGCTCCCGGCTTATCAACCTTATTGATGGCAAAAATCATCGGTACTCCCGCAGCAGATGCGTGGTTGATCGCTTCAATCGTCTGGGGCATCACATTATCGTCAGCAGCCACGATGATAATCGCGATATCTGTCACTTTTGCACCACGGGCACGCATGGCAGTAAATGCCTCGTGACCGGGAGTATCTAGGAATGTAATGCGCTGCCCGTTATCTAATTTCACATTATAGGCACCGATGTGCTGTGTAATACCACCAGCTTCACCCGCGATTACATTGGTTTTGCGGATATAGTCGAGCAAAGAAGTTTTACCATGGTCAACGTGACCCATCACCGTTACAATCGGGGCACGTGGTTGCAGATCTGTTTCATCATCCGGCTCATCCTCGCCAATGGCTTCTACCACATCAGCACTCACGAACTCAGTTGTAAAACCGAATTCATCAGCAACAATATTGATTGTTTCGGCATCCAGACGCTGATTGATTGAAACCATCATACCAATACTCATACAAGTGGCTATTACCTGATTGACAGAAACATCCATCATTACAGCCAATTCACTTACCGTCACAAACTCGGTGAGTTTCAACACCTTTTCCTGTTCGCGTTCCTGCATTTCCAACTCACTCTGACGGGCAGAAAAGCTATCACGTTTTTCTCTGCGGTACTTAGCGCCCTTACCTTTTTTGTTGGTTCCCGCCATTCTTGCCAAGGTTTCTTTGATCTGACGTTGTACTTCTTCTTCGTCAACAACCGTTTTCAATGGCTTCTTAAATTTATCCTTAGCCAGTTTAGCCTGCATGCCACCTGCCTGAGCCGGTTTCTTCGAATGATCTACCGGGAAATGTTCGATATCTACTTTTTGATTTGAGAAACGTTCCCGTTTCTTTTTCTTTTTGATATCTTCTTCTGTTTCTACATGATTCTTTTTCTTCTCATCAATCGCATTTTTGGCTTTTTCCTCCCTTTCCTTTTTCTTTTGTTCTTTTGTTTTGGGTTTGGGACGGGTAGTTTGATTCAGTGCATCCAGATCAATACGACCCAACACAACCGGTTTAATTTCAACCACAGGTCTGGCAATGGAGAACACTTCATCTTCATCATCTTTTTCTGATTCTACTTCAGGCTCTTGCTCTTTTTCTACAACCACTTGTTTTTCTTCTTCCTGCGAATCAACTTCTTTAGAAATAACAGGTTCGATTTGAGGCGTAATTTCAGGTTGCTCCGAAACTTGCACTTCCTGATTGATTTCCGGTAGTATAACTTCTTCGGAACGTTCTTCAACAACTGCTTCCTGAATAATTTCAACCGGTTCTTGAGCCGGCTCATCAACAATAGGAATCTCAACTTCTTCTTTTTCAACCTCTTTAAGTTCCTCTACAGGTTCTGTTGTTTTTACCGGTTCTTGCACAACCGGTTCGGCTTTTACCGGTTCAGGCTTTTTGTTGATAGCATCCAAATCAATTTTACCAACCTGTTTGATTGATGGCAACTGATCAACCGGCACCTCAACGGGGATGATATTTTCTGCTTTCTCTGCTGTTTTCTTAGCGCCATAACCTTCCAACGCAACGGTTGATGCCTTTTCTTTCTGGTGGCGTTCCTGACTGATGCGTTCCGACTCCATTTTCAGAGCCATGTCTTTGTTGAACTCTTTTACCAATAACAAGTGTAGTTCATCCGACAATTTCAGGTTGGGATCAACGGCAATCTTGTTTCCTTTTTTGGCTAAAAAGTCAACTGCTGTGGTTATACCGATATTTAATTCTTTACAAGCTTTACTTAATCTGATGGGCATGTTATAATCTATAATTTTTTAAGTAAGTTATACGAAATGGAAACAGAAAGCGATACACAAAATATCATTTTTACGAAATGCCTACATTTCTGCTTCTTCTTCAAATTCAGCGCGTAAAATAGCAAGCACTTCATCTATAGTTTCTTCCTCAAGGTCTGTCCTTCTGATCAAATCCTGACGTGGAACCGCAAGCACACTCTTAGCAGTATCATAGCCGACATTCTTGAAGGCATCAATTACCCACTGTTCTATTTCATCATTGAATTCATCTAAGTAGATATCTTCAGTTTCTTCTTCATCATCTAACTCACGATAAACATCCAGGGTATAACCTGTCAGCATACTGGCCAGCTTAATATTTAACCCTCCTTTACCAATTGCCTGCGAAACTTCTTCCGGCTTCATGTAGATTTCAGCTTTTTTATCAGCTTCGCTCAAACGAATGGAAGAAATCTTGGCAGGACTCAATGAACGCTGGATAAACAGACTGATGTTGTTGGTGAAATTAATTACGTCGATATTTTCATTCCGCAATTCACGTACGATACCATGGATGCGGGAGCCCTTAACTCCCACACAAGCGCCAACCGGATCAATGCGGTCATCATAAGATTCAACAGCCACCTTGGCTCTTTCACCCGGCATACGGGCAATTTTCTTGATGGTTATCAGTCCTTCGTTGATTTCGGGAACTTCCAGTTCAAACAATCTTTCCAGGAAAACCGGGGATACCCTCGAAAGGATAATCTTAGGATTGTTGTTTTTATTTTCCACCATGGCTACGACTGCACGAACCGTATCACCCTTGCGATAGAAATCTGATGGAATCTGCTCTGATTTTGGCAAATACAATTCATTTCCTTCATCATCAATCAGTAACATTTCCTTCTTCCATATCTGATATAATTCGGCGCTGACAATCTGTCCCACTTTTTCACTGTATTTAGCAAATACATTTTCTTTCTGAAGCTCCAGGATCTTGGATGACAAGGTCTGTCTAAGATTCAAAATCGCCCTGCGACCAAAACTCATGAAATCAACCGTATCAGTCACTTCTTCACCCACCTCATAATCTTCATCAATTTTTTTCGCATCAGAAAGTTTGATTTCCAGGTTATCATCTTCAAACTCATCATCTTCAACCACAGTGCGGTTGCGATAAATTTCGAAGTCACCCTTATCCGGATTGATAATTACGTCGTAATTATCGTCACTTCCGAACATCTTCGCGATTACACTTCTGAAAGACTCTTCCATTACGGAAATCAGCGTGGTTCTGTCGATACTTTTTAACTCCTTGAATTCTGAAAAGGTATCGATCAAGTTAATCGTTTCTTTTTTGCTCATGGCTTATTTGAATCTAATGATCAGTTTTGTTGTTTTTATATTTTTGAATGATAATGTAATTTCTTCCTGAATGTTTTTTTTACGTTTTGCACCTTCTTCCTTAATTGCTTTTTCAACTGTCAACACAACAGCATCAGCCGACACAGAACTCAATACTCCTGCCAGCTTCTTGCCCTCTATAGTCAGTATCTCTACTTCTTTTCCGATATTTTTCTCGTATTGTTTCAACACTTTAAACGGCGAACTTAAACCGGCAGAGCTGACTTCAAGTTCATAATCCTCTACCTCACGATCAAGTTTTGATTCCAAAAAACGGTTTAACGCCACGCAATCGTCCAACGAAACACCATTGAAAGAATCAATTTCCACTTGAATCCGGTTATCCTGAGTCACGTTTAAATCTACAAGATAATGTTCACCTTCCTGAAGATAAGACTCAACTATCTGAATAACAATACTTTTATCTAACATCTTTTAACTTATTTCAACAATAAAGGGGACTACCGTCCCCTCCACCTTTCAAATATCGCATGCAAAGATAGTGTTTTTTTCTTAAATAACAAATTTTCATTATTATCTTTCTACATATTGTTGCTGATAATAAGACTGATATTGCCCGCTTGTAACATTATCCATCCACTCCTGATTAGCCAGATACCAGTCGACTGTTTTTTCAAGTCCTTCTTCAAACTGAAGCGAAGGTTTCCATCCCAGTTCCCGTTGCAATTTAGATGAATCAATGGCATATCGCAAATCGTGACCGGCACGGTCTTTTACAAAAGTAATGAGTTTAGCCGATTCTCCCGGCTCGCGCCCGAGCTTCCGGTCCATAATTTCACAAAGTTTTCTGATTAGGTCTATGTTCGTCCATTCGTTATTTCCACCGATATTATAAGTCTCACCAACTACCCCGTCATGAAAAATCACATCAATAGCCCGGGCATGATCATTCACCCACAACCAGTCACGCACATTTTCTCCTTTTCCGTAAATAGGAATCGGCCTGTTATTTTTTATATTATTGATTGACAACGGAATCAGCTTTTCCGGGAAATGATTAGCTCCGTAATTATTGGAGCAATTCGAAATCACCACCGGCAAACCATACGTATGATGGTATGCCCGGACAAAATGGTCGGAAGATGCTTTTGCTGCAGAATACGGACTTCTCGGATCATAGGCAGTCTCTTCCGTAAAAAAACCCGTATCACCCAACGAGCCATACACTTCATCAGTAGAAATGTGGTAAAAACGCTTACCCTCCATGTTGCCTTTCCAGCTTTCTTTAGCTGCATTCAAGAGATTAGCAGTACCAAAAACATTCGTTCTGATAAAAGCAAACGGATCGGTAATAGACCTATCGACATGCGACTCGGCAGCCAGATGAATCACCCCGTCAAACTGATACTTTGCAAACAGTTCCGGAATAAAACTTTCATCCGTAATATCTCCTTTGACAAAAGTATAATTGGACAATCCATCAATATCTTTCAGGTTTTCCAGATTACCTGCATAAGTCAACGCATCCAGATTTACCACCTGATATTCAGGATATTTAGTCACAAACAAACGAACAACGTGCGAGCCTATAAATCCGGCCCCACCGGTAATTAATAATGTTTTCAATGTTGTCTATATTTTAAAATTTGGTTAGCGCTTGCAAAAATACACAGAAATTCCAGGTTTAAAAAATTATTGGATTTTTTTCAACAAAAAGTAGCTTTTCCAGAATCTTTATTTTATTTTTGTGTCGTGGAAACAATTTTCAGGAACATAGAAAAACTGTTAGCGACTAATGATCACGCAGTTGTTCCGGGTTTGGGTGGATTTGTTGTACAGCAGCAACCGGCCCGGATCTCGGGTAAATACATCGTTGCACCCAGGGCAACCATCAGCTTCAATCCACTGATCAGTCAAAACGACGGCATGCTGGCCATAGAAATTTCCCGGCAAAAAGGAATCAGCTATCGTGAAGCGACGGCCATCGTTGAAAAAGAAACCAGGGAATTTCTAACGAAACTGAAAGCTGTTCGTAAAATGGCGTATGGACGTTTGGGAACTTTTTTCTTAGAAAATGACTCGCACCTGATTTTCACTCCGGCAACCGATTTGTCATTCTTACCTGCTAATGTTGGATTACAGGATTTATTGTTACCAACAAAAAATCAGACATCAAAAGACATTGTATTTACCATTTCGGCAAGGAAGATGATGAAATATGCCGCCATTTTCATCACTTTTATAGCACTGCTTTTTTCACCGCGTCTCAACGAATCCACGAATATCACGAGAGCAGATTTCAGTCAGCTAAACCGGGTTGAACTACCCGAGATTACAGTTTCACCCATGATTGAAACAACAATACAGGAGATTCAACCTCAGGAACCGGCAAAAGAGTCGGCAAAAGAGTCGACTGAAGACATTTTGCTTCAAGACAAAAACAACTATAAAGTAATTGTTGCTGCCTTCGACTTGCCGGAAAAAGCCATGCTTTTACGCGACAAACTCAAGAAGGAAGATTATCCCGAATCTGAAATCATCGTAACCAGCAACAACACCCGGGTTGCTATCCGCTCGTTCAGCAACATCATTTCCGCAGTGAACTACATGGAAGAGGTTCGCAATGAAGACCCGCGGTTTGCCGACGCGTGGGTGATGAAGAGTGAATAGTGGTCAATGGTTAGTGGTTAGTGGTTAGTGGTTAGTGGTTAGTAAGTTTAGGGATTTATTGAAATCTTTCTTTTTTAATTCTAAATTTTTAATTCTAAATTCTTTTTCCTATCTTTGCAGCCGCTTTTCGAGAAAAAGCAACAGGTATAATCATTTAATAAAGACAAAAATGCCAGTAAAAATCAGATTACAACGTCATGGTCGCAAAGGATATGCTTATTATCATATCGTAATTGCCGACAGTCGTGCGCCACGTGATGGCAAATTCATTGAACGAATCGGTTCATACAACCCGAACACCGATCCTGCTACAGTAAACCTGAAGTTCGACAGAGCTTTGTATTGGATGCAGGTAGGCGCTCAACCTACGGACACAACCCGTAATATCCTTTCTGCTGAAGGGGTACTCATGAAAAAACACTTGTTGGAAGGTGTAAAAAAAGGTGCTTTCGATGAAGCAGAAGCCGAAAAACGTTTTGCTGCATGGCAAACAAGCAAAGAAAGCAAAGTAAACAAAACAAAAGAACAAATTGCTGCTGAGAAAGCTGCAGCTGCTAAAGCCCGTCTTGCCGCTGAGGTAGAGGTAAACAAAGCTAAAGCCGCTGAACTTGCCAAGAAATTAGCTGATGCGAAGGCTGCTGAAGCTGAAGCACAAGTAGAAGCTGCACAGGCTGAGGCTCCGGCTGAAGTTGAAGCTCCGATAGAAGAAAAAGAAGCTCCGGCTGCAGAATAAATTTCAATTATAATTATCAAAACAGGTCAATTTCCGGACTTAAGCTGGAAGTTGGCCTGTTTTGTTTTATCAAAACTATCCTGTAAATTTGCCGGAAATAATTTCGATGAAGTTAATTCAAAATCTTATTTCTCATCATCATGGACGAATTGATCAAAATACTGCCTGAAGAGCTGGTAACATTTGTTCTCACCACTCTTTTTTCTCTACTGATAGGATTATCCCAACTGAAATTTCAGCTTAAACACGATGAGGACAAAGGAGGCGTTACATCGTTCGGTACCGACCGGACTTTTACTTTCATCGGAATTCTGGGCTACATACTTTATATGCTTGAGCCAACGGGTTTTACTTTGTTTATTGGTGGTGGACTTGCTTTGATTGTATTATTAGGATTAAACTATGTTACGAAGGCATGGAAACATGAGGATTTTGGCATGACTACCATCTCCATCGCCCTCATTACCTATTGCTTAGCTCCCATCATCATAACTCAACCCCTGTGGTTCTCGCTGACTATTGTGGTGCTGATTCTTATGCTGACAGAGATGAAACCTACTTTCAAACGTTTCGCCAATAAAATGAGAAACGATGAATTAATCATACTTGCCAAGTTCCTTGCTATCAGTGGCATTATCTTGCCAATACTACCTGACAATATTTTAATTGAAGGCACAAAACTTACTCCTTATTCAATCTGGTTAGCTACAGTTGTTGTCTCTGGCATTTCCTACGCTTCATACCTGCTTAAAAGATATGTTTTTAAATCATCGGGAATATTCATTTCAGGACTGATTGGAGGTTTATACAGTAGTACTGCCACCATCACACTTTTAGCTAAAGATGCCAAAACAGCCCCTGAAGCTAAATTATCAAAATATGCCGGATCCATGATCGTTGCGAAAAGCATGATGTTCCTTAAATTCATGTTTTTAATTTATATCTTCAGTAAAGAAATTTTCACGCTAATTTACCCATATCTCATTTTTTTAACGTTGGCATCTGCCTTCATCTCTTGGCTCATTTACCGTAAATCCCTTAACAAGGAGGAAAAAGCCACTGAAGATGAACATGACGATAAGGATTACAAAAATCCATTGGAATTTAAAGTGGCACTAATATTCGCGGCGTTATTTGTGTTCTTCACGATAATAACCACATACACGATTCGATATACAGGAAACAGCGGGTTAACGATATTATCATTATTAAGCGGACTAAGCGACATTACGCCTTTCGTACTTAACTTATTACAGAACGTTGCAGAAATACCAAGGCAAATAGTGGTTATTGCAGTTTTATTGGCCATGCTCAGCAATACAGCCGTTTCCATGTTTTACATCTATTTTTTCTCCGGACAACGGATGGATTTACAGAAGAAAGTCTTATGGGGATTTCTGGCAATCGTCATCCTGACAGGCATTGCCGCCGGAATTATGTATTTGTTTACCACCTGATAAATACATCGATTCTTTTAATAATTTTTTCGTACATTTGTACATTATTTTTATTCATATAAAATGCAAAACACCGTCAACATCGCCCTGCAGATCCTGCCGGCATCCAAAGATAAACACCCGTACACCCTTGTGGATGAAGCCATCAGCATCATCGAAAACTCCGGATTGAAATACCGCGTAACGCCTTTTGAAACCGTGATGGAAGGAAGTTATGATGAAATCATGGAAGTGGTAAAAAAAGCGCAGGAAGCTTGCTATGCCGCTGGAGCAGACAGCCTGATGACTTACCTGAAAATCCAGAGTGCAAAAACTAATGTATGTATCGAGGATAAAATGGAAAAATACGATATCTGATTACATCTAAGCTGCTTACCATGCTGCATGTTTCTATCGTCATATATAAACATCTGTACAGCGAAACTGAATCGCTGATTCATGTTTTACGGGAATCGGAAGTTGTTGAAAAAATCTACATCATCGACAACTCACCTGTTCCTTCCTGTGATTTTAAGCAGGAGGGACTCACCTATATCTTCACAGGAAAAAATATCGGCTATGGTGCGGCACATAACATCGCGCTACGAAAAACGATAGCTGCCGGCGTTCCCTATCATTTGGTTGTAAATCCCGATATTACCATGGATGCGCATATCCTGAAAGAAATGGTGGAATACCTGGAACAAAACACGGACATCGGCCACCTGATGCCAAAAATTGTTTATCCCTCGGGCGAAACACAATACTTATGCAAACTTATCCCGGCTCCTTCAGATTTGATTTTCAGAAGGTTTCTCCCAAAGAAGTGGACTGAAAAACGCATGTACCGATTCGAAATGCGTAATACAGGATACGATAAAATCATGGATGTGCCTTATCTTTCGGGTTGTTTCATGCTGCTCAGAACAGAAGCCCTTAAAAAGGCCGGTTTATTTGATGAACGTTTTTTCCTGTATCCGGAAGATATCGATTTAACACGTAGGATTGGAATTCATTACAGAACCGTTTTTTATCCCCGGGTTTCAGTCGTTCATCATCATGCGCAGGAATCTTATAAAAGTCTTTACATGATGCTTGTTCATAGTTGGAATTTGACGAAATATTTCAACAAATGGGGATGGATTTTTGATAAACAAAGAAAAGAAATCAATCAGCAATACATTAAAAAATACAACTTATGAACTTCAGTTTTGTAGAAATTACAAGTGCTTTCATGGTACTCTTTGCCATTATCGACATTTTGGGTTCAATCCCCATTATTCTGAATATCAAAAAGAAAGATAAAAACATTTATGCATTCTGGGCCAGTTTAATCGCCCTCGTTATTTTAATTTTGTTTTTATTCACCGGAGAAGGTATCCTGAAATTGTTCAGTGTTGATATCCAGTCATTCGCTGTTGCAGGAGCGTTGATCATATTCATCTTCGCCATTGAAATGATTTTAGATATCGAAATTTTCCGCAACAACGGGCCCAAAAACACTTCTTCTTTTATTCCGTTGGCTTTTCCGTTGATTGCGGGCCCGGGGTCATTTACTACCTTGCTGTCACTACGTGCCGAATATCAGATTGAAAATATTATTGTTGCCTTGGTTTTGAACTTAGCCTTCGTGTACCTGGTGCTAAAATCGACCAATCGCATTGAAAGATTATTCGGAGAGGCCGGCATTTACATTCTACGTAAATTCTTCGGTATCATCCTGTTGGCAATCGCAGTAAAACTGTTTACCACAAATTTAAATCACCTGCTTCAATAGTGGAATGTTCCAAACGGACTTTCGATGATCAGCTCTTTTTGTCCGGATTGCTCTACGTATCCGACAATTTGAGCTTCGATATTGAATGAACGGGAGATTTCGATGACCTGGTTTGCCTGTTCCGCTGGCAGGTAAATTTCCATGCGATGTCCCATATTGAACACTTTATACATCTCTTTCCAGTCGGTTTTGGATTCCTGCTGAATTAGCTGGAACAAAGGCGAAACAGGAAAGAGATTGTTTTTCACGACCCTGAGTTGATCGACAAAATGCAGAATTTTAGTTTGCGCTCCTCCAGAACAATGTACCATACCATGAATAAACGGACGTAATTCGGCCAGTATTTTTTTGATGACCGGCGCATAGGTGCGTGTAGGCGAAAGCACTAATTTACCCGCATCCAAACCGGTTTCAGCAATCATATCAGTTAGTTTACACGAACCTGAATACGCTAAATCTACTGGAATATCAGGATTGTAGCTCTCCGGGTATTTTTCAGCCAGGTAATTGGCGAATACATCGTGACGGGCCGAGGTCAATCCGTTGCTCCCCATCCCCCCGTTGTATTCCTTTTCATAAGTTGCTTGTCCCGATGAAGATAAACCGACAATCACGTCACCCGGACGAATATTCGCGTTGTCAATCACATCAGCACGTTTCATGCGACAAGTCACGGTGCTGTCCACAATGATGGTACGCACCAAATCGCCCACATCGGCCGTTTCACCTCCGGTGGGATAGATATTTACACCCATGGTGGCAAGTTCATCTACCAATTCATTGGTTCCGTTGATAATGGCAGATATCACTTCTCCCGGAATCAGGTTTTTATTACGACCAATGGTCGATGAGAGCAGAATATTATCCGTGGCTCCTACACAAAGCAAATCATCAATGTTCATAATCAGCGCATCCTGTGCAATGCCCTTCCACACACTCAAATCGCCCGTTTCTTTCCAATAGATGTAGGCTAATGAAGATTTCGTACCGGCGCCGTCGGCATGCATGATATTGCAATATTCAGGATCATTACCCAAAAAATCAGGGACAATCTTGCAGAAAGCCTTAGGATAAAGTCCTTTATCAATGTTTTTGATTGCATTGTGTACATCTTCTTTCGATGCCGAAACTCCACGCTGATTATATCTTTGATCACTCATATATAATTATTTAATAATTTTAAACCACAAAAGGCACAAAAGGAGGCAAAAGAAAAAACAAATATTTATTCGTTGAACTACCAATTTATCAGCTCTCAGCTCTCAGCTTTCAGCTTTCAGTTCTCCGCTTGTTTCCCTCTTCCACCATCTTCAATCATCTTCCTGATTCTTTCATTTAACGAATTAAGTTTCAATAAATCCTCCAGACTGATGTGCATGCGATAACACCAGAAGTTCCGGGGGTTCGCAGGCACATTAATCCGTTCTGCTTCAGGATTCTCATGGGCATATCTCCCATCAATAGCCAACCAATCCTGCCACGGTAAAATTACCAGCATGGCATTGGACTCTAAATGCTGATTGATGATTCTCTCTGCAATCCAGGGTTCACATTGTTCGGGGGCGACACCCTGTATTCCGAGGGCTTTGTTATAAAAACGCTGCGTTATGTTTCTATCTTCCAGCCACCAGGCCCTGATTGGATTCATGTCGTGTGTCGAAGTCGTGCAAACCGACCGGTAAGGAGCGTCCTGAGGCATGGCAAATTCGTGGTGCGGCTTTTTAGGCATACGTTGAATTTCCAGGCTCAGAATTTCCAGTTTGTTCATCACATCTGCCACAGAATCAGGCACCATACCCAAATCTTCCCCACAGACCAACATATCGGTTGAAGCAATCAATGCCGGTAATTTTTTCATTGCCTGTTCTTTCCAGAAAGCATTGTGCCGGTGGTAATAATAATCAACATAAATACCATCCAGCAGACGACGGGTTTCGTCGGGTAAATCACGGAAAGTGGCCGAACTATGCATGGATATCCGCGGATGGAATTTATCCGGCTGCCGGGTATCCCGTATGAAAAGAACTTCACAATGCAACATATACAAACCATCCCTGATCATCACCTCTTTGGTCCCGAAATTATAACCCAGTGAAGCAAAATAGGCTTCAACCTTTTTCTGGGTGTCAAATGCCGGTTTGAATTTGTAGCTTTGCCAGCCGTCCTGATCAAAATACTCCCGAAGGACATCGGCTGTATATTTTCCGAAAGTTGCATGCAACACATGTTCTCTCAGGTAAGGCTTCAGAAAACGATTTTCGTCCCAGTACAACCCCTTCTGCTGTAACTCTTCCACCGTAAACGGAAGAGAAGGACTGAAACTGCCCGTCAATCCCCATACATCCTGTTGAGGTATTTCCCATATCCTGAAAAATCCGAGTATATGGTCAATCCGGTAAGCATCAAAATATTCCGCCAGTTTCTGAAAACGTTTAATCCACCAGCGGTAATTATCTTTTTCCATGAGTTCCCAGTTATAGGTAGGGAAACCCCAGTTCTGACCGGTTTCCGAAAAATCATCCGGCGGAGCTCCGGCCTGCATACTGGTATTGAACATTTCCGGCTCCATCCAGGCGTCTACGCTGCGCGGACTCACACCAATCGGGATATCACCTTTAATGGTGATCCCCTGACTGCGCGCATAATCATGTACTTCAGTCAGTTGTTTATTGAGATGAAACTGAACAAAATAAAACAGGGCAATTTCGTCATAAAAATCACTCCCGGGAGCAGCCAACTCTTCAATTTCAGCCGCATTGTATTGACTCTTTTCGGGCCATTTAGAGAACTCAGGAGTTCCGTATTTATCTCTCAGATAAGAAAAAACGGCATACGGAACAAGCCAGGATTTATTTTGCTGAAAAAAGAGTTTGTATTCTTCCGAATTAAAAAGCTTTTTAGATGAATCCTGATAAACTTCTTTACAGAATTCCCATTTCACATTCATCACATTCTGATAATCCGAAAAGGATTTGGCATTCAGCGCTTTCTTTTGTTCAGCATAATAAGCCTTGCGAACCGGATCCTTTATTTTCCCAACAGCATCCAGATGCAAATAAATGGGATGCAAGGCATACACCGAAACCGCATTATAAGGATAAGAATCATAATTACTGTGATACAGGATGGTATCGTTGATGGGAAGCGTTTGTATCATTTGCTGGCCAGTCAGTTTTGCCCAGTCAATCATCAGTTTCAGATCATAAAACTCACCGGTTCCGAAACTTTTTTTACTTCTCAGCGAAAAAACCGGGATAGCCACCCCGGCTCCTCTCCAGGAAGGAATGGTACGCATAAAATTTTCATCGGTCACAATATGAAGACCTTCTCCCGGAAGTTTGTCAACTTTCCGGTTTGGTCCCCCACCCCATGCTAAGACTTCATCCGTAGCTGTATCAACAATCAGGTATTTGTATTCTAACGGGAACTTTATCTTGCCCGTTTCCATATAAACCGACCAAACCGGATAATTTGACTCATCAAGTCTGACTTTTCTGTTTACATCCCAGTTCCCCAGAAAATCCTGATTTCCAACAATGGCAAAATGTCTCCCCGGTTCCATCTGTTGACAAAATAGCTGCAAACGAAAATTGCCCCCTTCAGGCTGATCTGACTTTAGGAGTTCGCGTTTAAAATAACAATCCCTGAATACTGTGGTGGAAAAAGGACTTTCTCCGAATGAATCCCGCCAGGAATCATGTAAAAACACCTGTTTTTGTCCTGAAGGCAAGTGAACTTCCCGCATCTCACCCGATTCACGGATAAATTTACCGGAAGTATCCAGTAGTTCGTATTGATAATGAAGGGAGGTAATCCGGTCATCAAAAGTCAGTTCCTTTTTCCAGTAAAAATGCTGATTGCAATGCATTTCATGGGAAACAACACGTATCTCTCCTGATTCACCTGTTTCTTTCAGCAGTAATTGAATCTTACCACCCCATTGGGTTACAAAATGTATGTTGAATGTTATTAACATGTTATACTGTTTATTATGCCGGCAAAGTTACTAAAATAACAGGCATATTGACATGTATGTAAACCAGAAACCACTGAAACATCCGAAAACGTTTGCTTTAAAAACATCATTTTAAATGATAAAGGATGTCTAAAAGCCTGCGACTTAATAGACATCCTTCTTTTGAGGTACTTGGCGGATTCGAACCGCCGTAGACGGTTTTGCAGACCGGTGCCTAACCACTCGGCCAAAGTACCCTTTGTTTTTGGTTTGCAAAGATAATGTATTTTTTTTATGTGACAAATAGGAAAATACGCTGTTTGACCTTTTACGGGGAGGTAAAACAACAATAATGCCGGTAATGAATTCAGAATCAATACCGGCATTATAATACTTCATGCGTTTAAATTTTATTTTTCAGTTGTCGTATGAAACTCCCGATGAACTAATTTAATCATATCAAAATTATTATTCCTGTCGTACCTGTCCCCGCTGCTGACCGGGCATCTTTTGCATCAGCTCCCTTTTGTACGATTTTTCTGCCATCAGCAAACGATTGATTGTTTGTGCCGGTAGTATTTTCTTGAGTTTCTGGTAGTATTTCTGTTGAATACGGGCATTTTCCAGCTCGAAATTCACCATGGCATCATTAATTGCTTCATAATTTACAGCTGATTTATCCCCTTTACGGCGATTATTTCGGAATACTTCCCTGTTTTTTTCAAGCAAATTCCATAATTCAAGTTCTGTTTCCATAAATACAGGTTCAACTTTCTGCATATCAGGAGGTGTCAACCCTGCCTTTTCAGAAACAAACATCCATTTTCTACTGATGACTTCATCCTTTGATAAGCGTGGTCCCCTTTGTTGAGCCACTGATGTTCCGATCATCAGAAACAATACACATATCAATGTTAATTTTCTTTCCATACGCATAATTTTTTAACTCAGATTATTCTATTCCATCCGACTCAACCGGATAGTAGTCCAACACGACTGTTTGGTCTATCTGAGACATCACATACATTTCATACAAATCAGCATCCATCTTCCTGTTATTTTGATAAACAGCATAGAACACATTTCCCATGAGAAACAAGCCGACGAACATGGCTGCCAGATAGAACCAGGGCTTCAACAACTTTTTCGCTGAAAGTCTGTCTTTACCAATCTTCGTGTCTATTTCAGCAGCAAAACTTTCGAAATAGTTTTCCGGCACTGTAAAGGGAGTTCTGTTGCCGGTTTCTTTCAATATTTTATGTAATTCTTTATCCATCATAATTTTAATACGTACATTTAGACTTTTAATATATCAAAAGGTTTAATTTCTGAAACGTTAAAGTGATTCATCTGCCGGATAATTGTTTAAGTAACTTTCTCTTCTGTCAGGTATTTCTCTATTTTTTTTACGGCATGATGATACGATGCTTTCAATGCACCTACTGATGTTTCGAGAATATTTTCCATTTCTTCATAAGTGAGGTCATCAAAATATTTCATATTAAACACCAGTCTTTGTTTTTCCGGCAGTGTAAGAATTGCTTGCTGAAGTTTCATTTCAGCTTCATTACCCGAAAAATAGGTATCAGCCTGTAAATGACCAATCAACAAACCTTCCACATCATCAATTCCGGAGATATTACGCATTCTTTTGTTGGCCAGGAAAGTCAAGGTTTCATTTGTAGCAATGCGATACAACCAGGTTGATATTTGCGATTCTCCTCTGAAACCGGCGAGGCCGTTCCAGGCTTTCATAAATGTGTTCTGCAGCACATCATTGGCATCCTCGTGCGATAAAACCATCTTTCTGATGTGCCAATACAAACGCTCCTGATACAAACACACCAGTTTGGAAAAAGCTTGTGCATTTGTCTTCGGATTGACCAATTGGCTCAAAATATTATACTCTTCTATATCTGCCATTTATGCATTTTAAGTCACATCAGATTGCTTAGACTATATTGTTTTTAAAAAGTTTAATCATACTTCAATTAATCACGGAATAATTCCCTTAATCATCCTGTTATTGTCTGCAATATCTTTTTTAATTTCAAGCTGTTGAAAGTTCATTTCGTGCAACATCAATAAACATGCTTGCCCAAAATCACGATGAACTTCAAAAAACAATTTTCCTCCTGCATGAAGATGATGTTTTGCAAATTCAGCTATTTCCCGGTAGAAAATCAAAGGATCGTCATCCGGGACAAACAAAGCAGCTTCCGGCTCAAAATTCTTTACATGGTCCGAAATTTCAGTTCGTTCGGCATAGGGAATATAGGGTGGATTGCTTACTATTACATCATACCGGTTATCAGTATTATGCTCTTCTAAAACATCCATATAAAAGAAATTAACCTGATTTTGATTAAGTTCTGCGTTTTTGCGGGCAGTTTGCAAACTTTCCAACGACACATCACAAGCATACACATCTGCCTGTGGCATAAAATATTTAAGGGCGATGGCAATACAGCCACTACCAGTACCTATATCTAAAATCACACTATTCTCCGCAGATTCTTTTACAATCCATTCAACCAACTCCTCCGTTTCGGGACGTGGAATCAATACCGACTGATCTACCCTGAAAATCAACCCGCAAAACTCAGTTTCACCCAATACATACTGTACAGGCATACCGGTTTTAAGCTTTTCAATATAAAAATTCAATAAATCCCACTGATATGCAGAAAAAATTGTATTTTTGTTAACTAAAATTTCCGTAAAACTGAATCCGGTGATTTTCGATATGAGTAGCCGGACGACCGATTGTAGCTCATTTTCTGTATAATAAGCTGATAATTCGGACCGGATGTGATTAATGGCATTTTGCATGCATGCAAAGATAGGAAAAATGAATTACGAAGAAAAATACATGTATCGTTGTTTGCAACTGGCAACTTATGGTGCCGGCCATGTTGCTCCCAATCCGATGGTTGGTGCCGTGTTGGTTCACAATGACCGCATTATCGGTGAAGGTTTTCATCACCGGTTCGGAGAGTCGCATGCCGAGCCAAATGCCATACATAGCATAAAAGACACATCTTTGCTAAAAGAATCTACACTCTATGTCAATCTGGAGCCCTGTTCCCATTTCGGCAAAACACCACCCTGTGCTAATCTTATTGTAGAAAAAGGCATTCCACGGGTTGTAATCGGAACGTTGGACCCAAATCCAAAGGTTTCGGGAAAAGGAATAGAAATACTCCGGAACGCTGGTGTAGAAGTTATAACAGGAGTCTTGGATGATGCCAGCAAGGAATTAAATAAACGTTTTTTCATCTGGCAAAAAGAAAAAAGGCCTTACGTTCTGTTAAAATGGGCACAAACCAGGGATGGTTTCATTGATAAGATCAGAACGAATGCAGACACGCCTCCTTTACAGATTTCAGATAGCATCACCGGACAGCTAACCCACAAAGTCAGATCAGAGAATCAGGCAATCATGGTTAGTACCAATACCGTTTTTCTTGATAATCCTTCCTTAACGGTCAGAAACTGGCCGGGAAAAAATCCGACACGTATCATGCTGGACCGAACCGGCAGGATACCTTTGCATTATGCTATTTTCGATCAGTCAGTTAAAACTCTTGTGTTTACTGAGAATCCGCGTGAGAACACAGATAAAGTCACCTATATATTTCTGCATTTTGACAACATGATGCTTCATAATATGCTGAAAATAATCGCCTCACACGGTATACATTCCGTTTTGGTTGAAGGAGGTTCCAGTTTATTGAACAATTTCATTGCAAGTGGATTGTGGGATGAAGCGCGTACGGAAGTTTCGGATACAATAATCGGAAACGGAGTCCCAGCTCCGGGAACGGATACTGCAGCAGAACATGTAAGCATGATTAACAAGCATTTGTATTTTATATATTATAACAGAAACAAAAAATTCTCTCATGAATAACCTGCTGTTCATCATATTGGTTGTATTTTATTTCTATATGATTGTCAGCGCCATTTCGGTGTTGTTGTTAGAAAACCGTAACCCTGTAAGATCCTTATCCTGGGTGCTGGTGCTGGTTTTGCTACCCGTAATTGGTATATTGCTGTATTTTTTGATAGGTCAGAATTACAGAAAACAAAAAATAATTTCCAAGAAAAGCATCAAACATGAAACCAAGTTGCCTTATAAAGAACTCAAACCTGATGCTTTCACAGGATTTATCACAAGCCCCAATCAACTGAATATGATTAATTTATTGTACAAAAACAGTGATGCATCTGTTTATGCTTACAATAAAATTGATGTACTGGCCGACGGGGAATCCACCTTCTCGGCAATGTTTGAAGCCATCAAAAACGCAGAAAACCATATTCACATCGAATTTTTTATTTTTGAAGACGACCGGATTTCAAACTATCTGAGAGAATTGCTCATAGAAAAAGCAAAAGCCGGAGTCAGGGTCAGGATGATTTACGATTACCTGGGTAGTTTCGACCTGTCACGGAAATACTTGCGAACACTTAAAGAGGCAGGTGTTTATGTGAGACCATTTTTGCCATTAAGACTCAGGCTCAGAAGAAGTAAAATTAACTTCAGGAATCACCGGAAAATTTTGATTGTGGACGGAAAGTACGGCTTTACAGGCGGATTGAATTTCGCCGACCGGTATATTTTTGGAAATACGCTGGGAAAATGGCGTGACACATTTGTCCGTTTTGAAGGAGCTGCTGTACACGGATTGCAATCGCTTTTTCTCACAGACTGGTACTTTGTTGAACGCAAGCTGATTACGGATATCAAATACTATCCGAAGCCGAAAAAATACGATCAGAATCTCATTCAGATTGTCAGTAGCGGACCCGATTCCGACTGGGAATGTATCATGCAGGGCATTGCATCGGGAATCATGGCAGCTCATGATTATGTTTACCTCCATACACCTTATTTTGTACCCAATGATGTAATATTGAATGCTGTAATTATTGCTGCCCTGAGTGGAGTTAACATAAAACTGATGATCCCCAAAGAATCTGATTCAAAATTTTCAGATGCCTGTACTTTCAGTTATCTGGGCGAAATACTCGAAGCTGGCGTAAAGGTGTATCAATACGAAGAAGGTTTCCTGCACAGCAAAGCAATTGTTATTGATGATTTCATTTCAATTGTGGGATCGGCCAATCTGGATGAAAGAAGTTTTAATCAGAACTTTGAGGCAAATGCTTTTATCTACGAAAAGAAAACTGCTCTTGAGCTCAAAAAATTATTTGAGAACGACATGCAAAATTGTAGGGAGATTACACTCGATGACTGGCATAACCGGAAGAGAAGTCAAAAACTGAAGGAGTCATTTGCTCGCCTTTTCAGTCCCATTATATGATGATATTCAGTATTTATTTTGTACTTTTGCAAGCATCAAAATTCAGGTATTTATGCAGGAAAACATATTCAAATCCACCATGTTCAACGGGCTCATACTGGGCGTACTTTTCTCCGTTAACTTTTTGTTTACCAGTTCAAAAACGATTCCATTAGTATTGTTGTCCTATGTAATAATAGCTTTCATTATTGTTTTGATGTACCGGATGGCCAAACGATACCGGGACTCCGAATGCGGAGGATACATCGGGTACTGGCGGGTTTTTAATTATGTTGTACTGACTTTTTTGTTTGCAGGGATTATTTCGACAGCTTTTAAAATCATATACACCAAATACATCAACCCTGATTTTCTTCCGGCACTTTTTGAAGAAAGTATGCGACAGGTAGAACAAAATCGTGGAATTTTTGAAAAGCTGAACCTGCCATTAGACGATAAATACTACGAAGAGCTTGAAAGACAGATGAAACCTATCAACTACTCTATTCAAACCATTTGGATAAATGTCTTTTTGGGAGCAATTTTAGGGTTGGTACTGGCTGGTTTCGTGAAAAAGCAAAAAGGAATTTTTGAGGAAGAGACACCCAATGAAGAACAAAAATTATAATTACCAATTCCATGAACATATCCATAGTTGTACCCCTTTATAACGAAGAAGAATCATTACCCAAACTCCATGAGTGGATCGAGAGGGTTATGCAAGAGAACCAATTTACTTACGAAATAATTTTTGTAAACGATGGAAGTACAGATCGTTCCTGGCAGGTAATTGAACAGCTGCAAGCTCAATTTCCGAATGTCAGGGGCATTAAATTTCGCAACAATTATGGAAAATCACCGGCCTTGTATTGCGGATTTCAGGCAGCGCAGGGAGATGTGGTTATCACCATGGATGCTGATTTACAGGACAGTCCCGATGAAATTCCTGAATTATACAGGATGATAACAGAAGAAGAATACGATCTGGTTTCCGGGTGGAAAAAGAAACGTTATGATTCCAAACTGGCCAAAAACCTACCTTCAAAAATTTACAATGCCACAGCGAGAAAAGTAACCGGATTGAAACTCCACGACATGAATTGTGGTTTAAAAGCTTATCGGAATGAGGTCATTAAAAACATCGAAGTATATGGAGAAATGCATCGTTACATTCCTTTTCTTGCAAAGAATGCAGGTTTTACCAGAATCGGAGAAAAAGTTGTAACGCACAGAAAACGTGAATTCGGCACCACTAAATTCGGCTTAAGCCGTTTCGTGAATGGTTACCTGGATTTGATGACACTCTGGTTTCTGTCAAAGTTCGGTAAAAAGCCGATGCATTTCTTTGGATTATATGGCAGTTTGATGTTCTTACTTGGTTTAATCTCAGTCGTGGTAGTTGGGGCTGTTAAACTACATGCGATCATCAATCAAACGAGAGCTGCCCTGATAACCGACAGCCCCTATTTTTACATCGCGCTGGTTGCTATGATCTTAGGCACTCAGTTGTTCTTGACCGGATTTCTGGGTGAAATTGTGGCCAGAAATTCAACCGAAAGAAATAATTACAAAATTGAAAAAGAAATCTGATTCGACAGGGAGTTAAAAAGTGGTTAGTGGTTAGTGGATAATGCTTGAACTGAGAATTGAGAATATAAGAGTTAAATAGTAAACAGTTAAATAGTATGACAACTGTAGACTTTTGACATTTGACATAACTAAACAAACATTCGGCATATGGAAATTTTCAAATACATATTACCGGCATTTATCGTGATGATGACAGCTTATTTACTGTTTGACAAAATGTTATCCAACGAGGAAAAAAGAAGAAAATTTGAGCTCACAAAAAAAGACCGTGCCTCTTTCGTTCCTTTACAACTCAGGGCTTACGAACGATTGATGCTGTTGCTCGAACGCAGTAACCCGGCTAATATGGTGCTTCAGATTATCAAACCCGGGATGTCCTGCATGGAATTTCAATCTCAGTTGACCGATCATGTAAGAAAAGAATTTGAGCACAATTATGCCCAACAATTATATGTTAGTGATGAACTGTGGGCGGCCATAAAAAACACGCAGGATAATCTGATTAAACTGATAAACACAACCGCAATCCGTTTTAAAGTTGATGAACCTGCCACTCAACTGGCAGAGCAAATTATCCGCATATATGCTGAGACAGATGACAATCCGACACAAATTGCCATCGGAATTTTAAAAACAGAAGTAAGAAATCAGTTTCTCAGGTAAATATCCATGAAAATATTCATTACATCACTAACTTTCATGTTATTGTTTTTTTTCTCTTGCACACAAGAAGAAGCTTGCAGGGAAAATAAACAGGTATTATTCAGAACCGGGTTATACACTTTGGGAACAGGTAACAGCCTGAATGTTGATAGTATTACCGTATTTGGTCTGAATGATAATTCAATTGAGGTGGATTCATTATATAAAAATGTCAAAAATATCAATAAAATAGCTTTACCTTTGAACAATTCGACAGAAGAGAGCATTTTTGTTTTGAATATAAATGGAATACACGACACACTAAATATTCAGTATTCAAACAAAGAGTATTTTATTTCTTATTCCTGTGGGATGGTTATTACGCATCATGTTGATACGGTTATAAGTACCAATCACATGATAAAAGGTTATAAAATTGTAAATCGCGATATAAACACAACAGATGTACAACATTTACAGATATTGCTTTAGTCTGGTGTTCGTGTGTTGTGTAACAACATTAACCGGGCAAAAGGTAAATACAGAAATAAACGACAGTATTAGGAAGTTTGAACTTAATAGCTTACGGGTTGAAGTTGACATGTCTCCTGTTATCACCACGTTTCTGAATCGAGGTGATGTTTATCAATACGAAGGTGCTATTCAGGCTGAAATCAACAAGCGGTTTTATCCGGTCTTTGAAATTGGTTATGCCGGGGCTGACAAACTTACAACATCAGGAATAAACTATCAGGGGAATGCACTTTTTTATCGGTTAGGAATGGATTTTAATCTGATAAAAAATCAAACGATTGAAAATAAGTTTACGAATTATTTTCTGATAGGTGCCCGGTTAGGTCATACGAACTTTGATTATAATCTGCAGAATATTACCTTTGAGAATGAATATTGGGATACTAATTTTCAAAAAGATTTCCGGGGAGAATCTTTAAATTTATGGTTTGAAATAACAGCAGGTATCAGGGTCGAAATCTATAAAAGAGTATATATCGGGTGGACAGCACGCATCAAAAACCTGATAAACAAACCTGACCCGGGAGAATATAAACCCTTTTATATTCCCGGATTCGGCATCAACGGTGATGGATCTGTGTGGGCATTTAATTACATGTTAGGATATAAATTTTAATCAAAAATAAATAATAATGAATTCAATTGCAACTTTAAATCGGGCAGCAGATAACATACGCATACTCGCTGCATCCATGGTTGAAAAAGCAAAATCGGGTCACCCCGGTGGCGCTATGGGAGGAGCAGACTTTATCAATGTGTTATATTCCGAATTTTTGGTATATGATCCTGAGAATCCAACCTGGGCTGGTCGTGACCGGTTTTTTCTGGACCCGGGACACATGTCACCTATGTTGTACTCAGCATTGGCTTGTACCGGAAAATACAACCTGGATGAGTTAGCACAATTCCGTCAGTGGGGATCTCCGACTCCGGGTCATCCTGAGGTAGATGTAAAACGTGGAGTTGAAAACACTTCCGGTCCGCTTGGTCAGGGACATGCCTATGCGGTTGGAGCTGCTATTGCGGCTAAATTTTTAAAAGCACGTTTCGGAGACGTGATGGGACAAACCATATACGCTTTCATCTCAGACGGAGGTATTCAGGAAGAGATTTCTCAGGGAACAGGACGAATTGCCGGTCACCTCGGACTCGACAACCTGATCATGTTTTATGATTCGAACGACATCCAGCTATCAACTAATACTGATGCAGTTACAAGTGAAGATGTCGCGATGAAATACAAAGCCTGGAACTGGCATGTAATCGAAATCGATGGGAATAATGCAGAACAAATCAGAAAAGCCCTGACCGAAGCAAGAGCCGAAAACTCGCGTCCAACCCTCATCATTGGCAAGACGATCATGGGCAAAGGAGCAAGGAAAGCTGACGGATCAAGTTATGAGCGTATGTGTGCAACTCATGGCATGCCACTTGGAGAAGCCGGTGCATCATTTGAAGCAAGTATCAGGAATCTCGGGGGAAATCCTGAGAATCCATTTGTATTTTTTGAAGAAACCAAAGCCCTATATGCAAAACGAGCCGAAGAATTAGCCGTGATTATGGCTGAAAAATATGCAGAAGAAGAAAAATGGGCTAAATCAAATCCTGCTTTAGCCGAGAAATTGGCCTTGTTCTTCTCCGGTAAAACCAATATAAACTGGGAAGCGATTGCTCAAAAGCCCAATCAGTCGACCAGGGCTGCATCAGCAACAGTGCTTTCCGAATTGGCAGTACAGGTAGAAAATATGATTGTCGCCTCTGCCGATTTATCCAATTCTGACAAAACAGATGGATTTTTGAAAAAAACTACAGCATTCACAAGGGGTGATTTCAGCGGTGCATTTTTACAAGCAGGCGTTGCTGAATTAACAATGGCCTGTTTATGTATCGGGATGAGTTTACATGGAGGAGTAATACCAGCTTGTGCAACATTCTTCGTATTTTCAGATTATATGAAACCTGCCATACGCATGGCAGCGCTGATGGAACAACCTGTAAAGTTTATCTGGACACATGATGCATTCAGGGTAGGAGAAGACGGTCCAACCCACGAGCCGGTAGAACAGGAAGCTCAGATCCGTTTAATGGAGAAATTAAAGAACCACAACGGTCAAAATTCAATGCTGGTACTTCGTCCCGCTGATGTTGAGGAAACTACTGTGGCCTGGAGAATGGCCATAGAAAATACCCATACACCTACCGGTTTAATCCTTTCACGACAAAATATCAATGACCTTCCGGCTGTTAACTCACGTAAAGATGAAGCCAAACAAGCTGAAAAAGGAGCTTATGTGGTGAATTGTGATGGCAATCCCGATGTAATACTTTTAGCTTCCGGATCAGAAGTATCGACCTTGAATGAAGGTGCTGCTTTGTTGCGCGCTGAAGGCATTAAAGTGCGTTTAGTTTCAGTTCCATCTGAAGGTTTATTCAGGGCTCAACCCGTAGCATATCAGCAAAGCGTGTTACCCTCCGGCATCAGGATATTTGGACTGACAGCCGGTTTACCAGTAAATTTGGAAGGATTGGTTGGCGCTAACGGCAAAGTTTTTGGTCTGGAATCGTTCGGGTTCTCTGCCCCCTATAAAGTGCTCGACGAGAAGCTTGGTTTTACGGGTCAAAACGTATACAATCAGGTCAAATCCATGCTATTATAAATCATCTAAAACGAAGGGGGAGTTGAAGATTATCAATCTGACGCTCCCCTTTATTATTTTCACACATGAGAAAAAATTATTTACTAATACTTTTTGTGATAGTAATAAATAGTCTGTCGGCACAAAACACAAAAGCAACTTTAGAACTATACGGTTTTGTAAGAAATGATTTCTATTATAATTCACGACAATGCGAAGAAGGCATTGATGGAGTTTTTCATTTTTACCCTAAACCCATCAGATTAGATAATTCAGGTCAAGATGAGAATGCTGTTCCACAAGCCAACATGCTTAGTATTGCCACCCGGATCGGACTCAACATCAAGGGACAACCCATCTTAGGCGCACAATCATCTGCAAAAGTAGAAGCCGACTTTGCCGGATATGGAGTTGCAAATTATGTTGTCAGGATACGTCATGCGTATATGCAATTAAAATGGGAAAAATCAACACTGCAAATCGGCCAGAACTGGCATCCCATGTGGGGATCGGTTATCCCCGTCACGGTTTCTTTGAATGCAGGAATGCCTTTTCAACCCTTCAACAGAAGTCCTCAACTTCGTATTACACATAATCTCAAAGAAAATTTCGCTTTGACTGGAGCTGCTGTTTACCAAATGCAATATACATCCTCCGGTCCAAAAGGTTTTTCGCCCAATTATTTAAGAAACTCATTGATACCAGAACTTTTCGGTGGATTTGAATATAGAGGTGAACATTGGGTTACCGGAGCCGGAGTTGACATGAAAGTAATCAAACCGGACGATAAAAATCTTTCTTCAATCGCTGCAATAGCATATTCCCAGTTTACACAAGACAAATTTACTGCAAAAGCGAGGTTAACTGTGGGACAAAACCTAAGTGATCAACTACTTGCAAACGGATACGGTAAGACATACAACAGTTCAACAGGAGCATACGGATACACCAACCAGAATATTTTATCAAGCTGGGTAAATCTTGTTTACGGTAAAAAATGGCAAATCAGTTTATTTGGAGGGTATGCTCAGAATTTAGGTAGCAGCATGCCACTGCATAATGATAACGGACGAATAACCATTTACAGCAGAGGATTCTACATCGAAACACAGGAAATGATTAACAGCATGTTCAGGGTTTCGCCAACTCTTATTTATAATCTGTCCAATTTCAGTTTTGGGGTTGAATACAACCTGACAGGTGTTACATACGGTACGATTCAAACTAATGGGAAAACTACACAAAACTACACAGTTAATAACCACAGGATTATTGGCTCTGTAAGTTATTTTTTCTAATAACCCTATTTATTTTATGCCCTGTATCAAACTGTTACAGGGCATTTTCATTTCTCTTTGTATTGTTGCGTTGGAATTAACGTATTAAACTGTTGATTTGGCTTAATTAGTAGCTAAAGAAAGGTGACTTGACGACCAACATGCTTTCCTCAACATGCTTTTCACCCGAGAGTTTCGTGCACAAAAAATCCCGATCACATATCTCAGTGACCGGGATTTAAAAAACGGCGGCTATCTACTCTCCCACTTTTACGCAGTACCATCGACGTGACCGGGCTTAACTTCTCTGTTCGGAATGGGAAGAGGTGGAACCCCGGTGCTATAACCACC
>JAEWUM010000005.1 GCA_023459355.1 Bacteroidota bacterium
TTGATTATAGCCGTTTTGCAACATCGATGCAATAGTATATCTTTGTTCCCTGGTTAAATGACTCATAAATGTGAACTTTAGGCGGAGAACAATTATAGTCATTTTTTTCCATCGGAGCAAAGGGGGGGAGTCCTTCCTCTCTTGCTCTGAAAAAATAATCTATACTATCCTCCCGTCAAAGTTGCATTTACTAATTGAATTTACAATTTTTTTCGAGAGGGCTTGTACATTATCTTCGATACGGTTTATCCGGTCATTAATCGCGTAACCTTTCAGCAGGTAATCTTTCAGGATTTTGTTTGCCCAAATGCGAAATTGGGTACCTTGTTTTGATTTAACACGATATCCAAAAGAAATGATTACATCGAGGTTAAAGTATTCCACCAGTCGTTCAACCATTCTGTCGCCTTCTTTTTGAACTGTCGCAAAATTTGCGACAGTTGCATCTTTTTCTAATTCTCCTTCAAAAAAAACATTTTTAATGTGCTTACCAATAGTTTTAACATCCCTTTTAAAAAGACTGGATATTTGCTGGCGGTTTAACCAAACAGTTTCCTCATCAATTAACACTTCAATGTGTTCACTAAGTTCATCAGGACGGTATAAAATAATTTCGTTTTTCATCATGAAAGCATGATTGGGTTTAGGATTTAGCAGTAAAAACAGGTAATTGTAAACAAACAAAAATTCCGGCAGTGAAATTATAAAAAATGGCGCATTTATACAACCACTTTCATTCAATCTACTTTTTTGTATATTCCCGATTATCCATCACGAGATACCATGTACTTCCCGTCATCGTTGGTGCTTCATTAATAATCAGCTTTTTAAAACCGATTTTCAGGATTGAATCGTTTAAAACGAAGAATCCTTTATGGCTCACTGCTGAATACGAATTCCCGGATTTTGTTCGCTCTTCATAAAAGCTTTCTCCGCTGCGATTTACTTCTAATGTGCGTGTTAAATTTCCATTGACATTGGTCCATACACCGATGTAATCGGTATGTTCAGCGATGTTGCCCATTTCACAGCTGATAAAGAAGAATGTGGAGAATAAGATTAAAAGTGATTTTTTCATTTTATGCAAGTTTACTATATTACATACAGAAAAATTGGAACTAATACAAATTGAGGTGTATTTGTGATTTTTTCAGTCCAAAGATAAAAACTAATTTTTAAATAATTAACAAATCGTGGAGGTTTTTTGTGACAATCAAGTTATAAATCAAGTTATGAGAAGTGAGATTATTCGCATTATCACTAAAGTTGATTGTTGCAATCAAGTTGAGAATCAAGTTGGGGTAGGTGGATTGTGCAGACTCATCTCACTGAAGTTGATGGTTGCAATCAAGTTGGAAATCAAGTTATTGCTAATAAGGTTATTCGCATATCACTGAAGTCTGAGGTAATAATCATGTTAGAAATCAAGTTTACGTAAATCCGGTTCTGCGATATCTTACACTGATTCTCTTACGATTCGGGTGACGAACCAGCAACCCTGCATGTGACGCACCGGCAACCCTGTCATCGACGTACCAACACGCCGTCATTGCGAGCGAAGCGAAGCAACCCCACTTACACCTGCACCTGGTTTATTTAACGCCGTCATTGCGAGCGAAGCGAAGCAACCCCCTTACACCTGCACTTGGCTATTCAACGCCGTCATTGCGGGCTTGACCCGCAATCACCCCAACACTACACCCGCCATAGCACAAGCCACCACTCCTGCGGTCTCTGTTCTCAGGCGGCTTTCGCCCAGGGATACTGGTTGGAAACCGTGTTGGAAGGCTTTTTCGACTTCTTGAGGACTGAAATCGCCTTCGGGACCGATGAGGAGGAGGATGTCATCCTGACCGGGCAACAGGTCTTTCAAAAGGGCTTTGTCGCCGGGATAGCAATGGGCGATGAATTTGGCTTTCGCTTCGTGTTTTTTGAGTAGTTCGTCAAAAGTGCAAAGCGGGTTCAAAACCGGGAAATAGGCCTTGATGGATTGCTTGGCTGCTGAAACGATTATTTTTTCGAGGCGCTCGTTCTTGATGATTTTGCGTTCGGAATAGCGGCACAACACGGGTGTGATGGTGTCGATGCCTATCTCTACGGCCTTTTCCAGGAACCACTCGAAACGCTCGATGTTTTTGGTGGGAGCTATGGCGATGTGCAACCGGTAATTGCGCTTGCCATATTCGTGAATGGTTTCGGTAATCTCAAAGGCACAATGCTTCGGATGTGGCAGGGTTATCCTGGCCTGGTGATACCCGCCTGTCCCATCCACAACCACAATATCATCCCCTGACTGCAACCGCAATACCTTGACCGCGTGCAGGGATTCTTCTTCGGAAAGAAGAGAGGTAGCGATATTTGGGACGTAGAAGATGTGCATTTTTTAGTGGTTAGTGGATTGTGGTTAATGGTTAGTGGTTAGTTAAGAGAAAACAACCAGTGTTGCTCGTATTCAATTGACCACTGACCACTAACAATTATCCACTATTTAATAAACTTCTTTCTTCGCTGCTAACAGCGTATTTTTCAGCAACGAAATTATCGTCATCGGCCCTACGCCACCGGGAACGGGTGTGATGTAGGAGGCTTTGGGCGCTACTTCATCAAAAGCTACATCTCCTTTCAGTCTGAATCCTGATTTGGTTTCGGTGGAAGCTACACGGGTTGTACCCACATCGATAATCACGGCGCCTTCTTTCACCATGTCGCCTTTCAGGAACTCAGGCATCCCGAGGGCAGCGATGATGATGTCAGCCTGCAGGCACATTTCCTTCAGGTTTTTGGTGCGACTGTGACAAACGGTTACGGTGGCATCGCCGGGATTGGCTTTTTGCATCATCAGCGAAGCCACGGGTTTACCTACGATGTTCGAACGTCCAATCACCACGCAGTTTTTACCGGATGTCGGAATATCGTATCTTTTGAGCAACTCCATGATGCCGGCGGGGGTGGCTGAAACAAAACAGGGCAGTCCGATCACCATGCGTCCCACGTTCACCGGATGAAAGCCGTCCACATCTTTTCTGTAATCGATGGCTTCAATGACTTTTTCCTCTGAAATGTGTTTTGGCAAGGGCAACTGCACGATGAATCCATCTACATCAGCATCATTATTCAGTTTATCGATTTCCGCTAGCAATTGCGCTTCTGTCACATCAGCCTCGAAAGCAATGCGGGTAGACTTGAAACCGACCTGCTCGCAGGATTTTACCTTATGTGCTACGTAGGTCTCGCTACCGCCGTCGTGTCCCACAATGATAACCGCCAGATGGGGGCGTTTTCCGCCATTGGCGATGATTTGTTGTACTTCTGCTGCAATCTCCTGCTTGATTTGGTCGGAAATTGCTTTGCCGTCGATGATTTGGTAATTGGTCATGTTATTATGTCTGCGGTCTCCAGTCTCCAGACTCCAGTCTTCAGCCGGGCGACTGGTGACTGGCGTCTGGTGTCTGATGACCAAATTTAACGTCGTTTCCCCGCCTTCACCTTGCCGGGTTTCATGGTGGTGGCCATGCGCATCATTTTGCTGGTTTGCTCGAATTGCTTGAGGAGGCGGTTTACTTCCACGATGGTGGTACCGCTACCTTTGGCGATGCGTTGTTTTCGGCTGCCATTCAGCAGCGACGGATTTTCTCTTTCTTTGGGGGTCATCGAATGGATGATCGCTTCAATGCCTTTGAAGGCGTTCTCGTCAATGTCCACATCTTTCAGCGCTTTCCCCATGCCGGGAATCATGGCTGCCAAGTCCTTGATATTACCCATCTTCTTGATTTGCTGTATCTGCGAGATGAAGTCGTTGAAGTCGAATTGGTTCTTCGCGATTTTCTTGTGCAGGCGACGGGCTTCTTCTTCGTCGTATTGCTCCTGCGCACGCTCTACAAGCGATACTATGTCACCCATCCCCAGGATACGATCGGCCATACGTTCGGGATGGAATACATCCAACGCATCCATTTTCTCACCGGTTCCGACAAATTTGATGGGTTTGTTTACCACCGAACGAATCGAAAGGGCTGCACCACCACGGGTATCACCATCTAACTTCGTCAGGATAACACCGTCGAAGTCAAGTCGATCATTAAATTCTTTGGCTGTATTCACGGCATCCTGACCAGTCATGGAGTCGACCACGAACAAAATTTCCTGTGGTTGCAGGGCTTTTTTGATCGCTGCAATCTCGGTCATCATCATCTCATCGATAGCCAGACGACCGGCTGTATCGACAATCACCACATCATGGTAATGCTGTTTCGCGTATTTGATGGCAGCTTCTGCAATGGCTACGGGATTTTTGCTTTCAGGCTCGGAATATACCGGCACCTGCAGTTGTTCGCCAAGCACCTTCAACTGCTCAATGGCAGCGGGACGATATACGTCACACGCAACCAACAACGGACGTTTACCCCTTTTGTTTTTCAGCAGATTGGCCAATTTCCCGGAGAAAGTCGTTTTACCGGAACCCTGCAAACCCGACATCAGGATGATAGACGGATTACCCTTCAGGTTAATATCCACACTCTGACCACCCATCAGCTCTGCCAGTTCATCGTGTACGATTTTCACCATCAACTGAGATGGTTTCACTGAGGTGAGTACATTCTGACCCAGCGCTTTTTCCTTCACGGTATCCGTAAAAGTCTTGGCAATTTTGAAGTTCACGTCAGCATCCAACAGCGCTTTCCGCACATCTTTCAGCGTTTCCGCCACGTTGATTTCGGTAATTCTGCCTTCGCCCTTCAGTATCTTAAACGACCGGTCTAATCTTTCACTTAACGATTCAAACATATTGTATCTTTATCTGTATTCTTGTTTCAAAATATTAAAGCGATGCAAAAGTACAAAAAAATGATGTATTTCTTAAACAAAAGGCCTACTTTTGTGTTTATGATTACTGAATAATTTCTTTATTTTTTAAAACCCAAATGACATTGATAACAAAACTCAGCAAGCGTTACGCAAGCAAACAAATGAACGGTAAAAAGTTACCGCAGGACAAAGTTGACAATATACTCGAAGCCATCCGCTTAGCCCCTACTTCGATGGGATTGCAGCCTTTTAAAATTTTAGTGGCTGAATCACAGGAATTAAAAAACAAGATCTTTGAAGTTGCAGCCCCCGGACAACCTCAAATTCCAAATGCCTCCCAGGTACTTATTTTTGCCTGCTACAGAAAGGTAACAGATGAAATCTTAGACAGCTATTTCGAACTGATTAACAAAACCAGACCGATGCTGGCAAAAGAAAAAGTGGTAGCTTACCGCAACATGATGAATGGACTGGTAGGCGCACCGGCTGAAGCTAATTTCCAGTGGGCTGCCCGTCAGGCATACATTGCCCTTGGGTTCGGACTGGCTGTAGCCGCTGAACAGGAGGTGGATTCTGTACCCATCGAAGGTTTTAGTCCTGAAGCATTGGACAAACTCCTGAATTTACATGAACGAAACTTAAGTTCTGTCTGCATGCTCGCCATCGGTTACCGTAATGATGAAACAGACTACAACGCACGCCTGCCGAAAGTAAGAAAAAGCACGCAGGATTTGTTTGAATTCTTATAATATTATTAATCCCCGCTTCACTTAGGAGGACACGTTTCATTGCAGTGTGTCATCCTGAGCAAAACGAGGGAGTTAATTTCAATAAAATAACGTAACTTTGCGGCTCATTTCTTCACTTCATGATCGATCATTCTGTATTCAACAATAAAAAGGTTGTCTTTCACACACTTGGATGCAAACTGAACTTTGCCGAGACCTCTGCCATCGGAAAAAAGATGCGCGAAGAGGGCTTTGTCAAAGCAAAATCCGGCGAACAAGCTGATGTTTGCGTTATCAATACCTGCTCGGTAACCGATGTGGCTGACCGTAAATGCCGCCAGGCAATTGGTAAATTGCACCGTCAGCATCCGAATGCCCTGATGGTAGTAACAGGCTGTTATGCCCAGCTTAAGCCGGAAGAAATTGCCAAAATCGAAGGAGTAAACCTGGTACTGGGAGCAAACGAAAAGTTCAGCATCCTCGAACACCTGCGTAATTTAAACAAAGACGATTCGGCTGTTATCCACCACGGTTCCGTGAAAAAGGTGAGGGAATTCAAACCCTCCTGTTCCCGTGACGATCGTACCCGCTACTTCCTGAAAGTACAGGATGGTTGCGATTATTTCTGTACCTATTGCACCATCCCGATGGCCAGGGGAAGAAGTCGCAGTGCTTCGGTAGCCGAAACGGTTGAAATGGCTAAAGAAGCCATCCGCGAAGGTGCAAAGGAAATTGTACTTACGGGTGTGAATATCGGTGATTTTGGCAGAAGTACGGGTGAAAGTTTCTTCGATCTGGTCAAAGCGCTGGATAATATCGAGGCTGATGTCCGTTTCCGGATTTCTTCCATCGAGCCCAATCTCCTTTCGGATGAAATTATTACCTTTGTGTCGCAAAGCAAAAGAATCATGCCGCATTTCCATATCCCGCTACAATCGGGGACAAATGAGGTGCTGAAACTGATGAAAAGGAAGTATGACCGGGAACTCTTTGCCCACCGGGTGGAGAAAATCAAGTCTGTGTTGCCGGACGCTTTCATTGGTGTGGATGTGATTGTGGGGGTTCATGGTGAAACAGCTGAACTGTTTGAAGAATCCTGTCGTTTTATCGATTCGTTAGATATTTCTCAGTTGCACGTGTTTACCTATTCGGAAAGAGCCGGCACCAAAATGCTGGAAATCGAACATCACAACTCAGTCACCGAGAAGAAAAGAAGGAGCGACATCCTGCATTTGCTTTCAGAGAAAAAGACAAAAGCGTTCTACGAAAAGCATCAGGGTAAAACCTATCCCGTATTATGGGAAAGCCGCAATCATGGCGAAAACATGGTAGGTTTCACTTCCAATTACATCCGCGTTGAACAACCAACCGACCGCAACCGCGTTAATACGGTGGAAATGGTGCAATTAGGGGATTGGAATGTGGATGGAAACGCGATATTAATCAAACCGTAGGAACGCGATATTAATCAAACCGTAGAGACGCCCTAATAGGGCGTCTCTACCATCACACAATTAAACATCATGTTAGCAAAACGAATCATCCCCTGTCTGGATATCAAAGACGGAAAAACAGTAAAAGGCATCAATTTTCTCGACATCAAAGATGTGGGCGACCCCGTGGAGTTGGGTTCATTATACGCCGCTATGGGAGCAGATGAACTGGTATTCTTAGACATCACGGCCACCAACGAGAAGCGCAAAACACTTTCGGAACTGGTGACCCGCATCGCGAAACATATCAATATTCCCTTTACCGTGGGCGGAGGCATTTCGAGCGTGGAAGATGTATCTTATTTACTTTCCTGTGGTGCGGATAAAATATCAGTTAATACCGCAGCAGTACGCAACCCGCAACTGATAAAAGATCTGGCAGGTCAGTTTGGCAGTCAGTGTGTGGTATTGGCCATCGACACCAAATGTATCGACGGCGAATGGTATGTTTTTCTAAACGGGGGCAGGATTCCAACCGAAATAAAGACCATTGAATGGGCAAAAGAAGCGGTTGCATTAGGTGCTGGCGAGATCCTGCTAACCTCGATGAACCACGATGGCACAAAAGATGGATTTGCATTAGACATCACCCGTGCAGTCTCGGAGGCTGTAAATGTGCCGGTAATCGCCAGTGGTGGCGCCGGCAAAATGGAACATTTTGTGGACGTTTTCACGGAAGGTAAAGCCGATGCTGCTCTGGCAGCCAGTATTTTTCACTACAAAGAAATTGGTATTCCTGAGTTGAAAGTGTTTTTGAAAGAAAAAGGTATTATTGTGAGATAAAAACGAAAATAATAGGTATATATGCCAAAAATAGTTGGTAAAATCTTTGAGAAGCTTACTGTCATTGTTTAAACCTTATTTTCTTGCAGAACTACCTTAGTAGCAATGTACACCCTACTATATCTAACCTTATTATCTTATTTGTGATTGAAAAAATGGTATAAATGCAAAAATATATTTAATAATAAATAAGGTATAAGGTTTTAAAAGAACCGGGATTTTATTTCAGCTAATAATTTTTTCTGAAATCCACGAAGAATCGTGTAAATGATAAGCGCGATACCCATACCCAACACCATGCCACCGAATATATCCAGCGGATAGTGCACACCTAAGTATATGCGCGAATAGGCAACCATGGCAGCCCAAAAGAAAATCGCCCAGGTATAAACCTTTTGTTTCAATATAAGTGAACTCAGCAAGGCAAAGCCAAACACGTTGGAGGAATGCCCCGACACAAAACTGAAATTCCCGCTTAAATAACCATTCACATGGTGCACCAGTCCTTTCAGTGCCGGCTCATGTGAGGGACGTAACCTTTCAAAAAAGGCCTTCGTCAGGTTTGTCAGCTGATCCGTCAACACCACACAAAGAACGATCGACAGGATAATCCAGATTGCTTCCATTTTCCATTTTTTAATGATAAAAGCAACCACAGCCAGATACAACGGTATCCAAACCCAAACTTTACTGATGATGTACATAAACCCATCCAACAGAGGCGTATGCAATCCATTCAGAAATAAAAACACTTTCGTATCCTGCAACAATAACCAATCTACAAAACTCATATTTTCTCTACGTATTTACTTTCTACCCAACCTATACTCCCACTTGCCAGTTTCACTTCAAACCAATCGCCTAAAGTGCTTACAACATCAACCCTCGTTCCTTCGTGTAACTGAAACAAATCAGTCCCGCTCCGGTCCGGAGAACCTTTGATAACAACGGCACCCGTCATGACAATTCCGGCTTCATGACTCACCATCTGATTCTTTCTGATACCTGAGAAAACGAGAGATACCATGCTGATAATCATGAGAACAGAACCAATATAGAAGGATGCTTTACGAACAACTTTTGTATTTCCAAAGACAAATAACAACAAAGCTGCCAGTGCCGGGATAAATAAAATCGCTGCAAAATAAAACCATCCGTTCGAAGTCATCAGTCTCATGATGGCTCCAATCCATTTTTTAAGGAAAAAAGTATCTGACAGTTCAATATTGTCAATTACCTTCTGGTTCGCAAATTCCAGATTAAACCGTGCATCGGCATAACGTGGCGCAAGACGCAGGGCGCGTTCGTAATTTAAAATGGCTTTGCCCAGTTCATTCATCCTGAAATAAGCATTCCCCAGGTTGTAATAGAGCTCCGGAGCAACTCCCTGATTTATCAGGATAGCTTCGTATTTCAGGGCAGCTTCGGCGTATTTTTTCTCTGCATATAACTTGTTTGCTTCTTCTACGGCAGTTGCTTCGGCTCGGACAAACCCGGCAATCAAAAGCATCAACATGGATGATATTATTATTCTTCTCATATACCGTTTACTTTTTAATGACATCTTCTAATTGACTGATGACTTCTATTGTTTCTTCATAGAGATTGCCCATTTCCTGTTGTCCCGAGTTCGGTGCGAAACGGGCATATTCACAGGTATTCAGAATATTCTTCAAGCGGCTGATCAACTCGTCGCTGACCTGATTCCCGGTTAATCTTTCTATCACCATTTCCTTGTTAATCGCCGCCACAGGAATGATCAGCTTATCGCTGAGGTAACTCCACACTGCTTTCATCACTTCTTCGTAGAATTTATCCTTATTACCTTCACCCAGCAGTTTCTGAGCAAATTTGAGACGCTTGCGGGCAATCCGGTTGGCTTTTCTGTTCTTTACCATATTCAGGTCGGCATTATCTTTGACCTGTTTCCTGAACAACAGATACAACACAAGCGAAATCAGCAGCGGAATGGCAAACAAGAGCCACCACACAAACTGCTCAAAAACATAGATTTCTCCCTTTTGCAATTTGATATTTCCGGTGTAGATATGGCGGATATCGTTTCCAATCTGTTTAACATCTTCTTTGTTGGTAAAATTACTGACAACCGGATTTTCTTCCACTGTACCATCACTCTTCAAGACCTGAATGCTATAGTTTGGCGTCCGCATGGTTTTGTACTGATTTTCCTTCGGATCGAAATAGGCAATTTCCGTCGAAGGAATCTCAAAAGATCCTGCATGCCGCGGGATAAACATGATTTCGACGATTTTATTCCCCGTCAATCCGGCTGCGGATGTCTTGAAATTATTGGTAACTTTCGGGTCATACACTTCAAAAGCATCCGGAAATTTGATGTCCGGATTTTTCAGCAATTTCATATTACCACTTCCTCCGATGTTGATTTTCAGAGTTACCGCATCATTCACTTTAACCTGGTTTGCCGACATGGAAGAAGTCAGGCTGAACTGTCCCACCACCCCGTAGAACGACACAGGTTTACCCTGCGGGAGTGGTTTTACACGTATTTTCGTAGCCGGGACTTCAATACTGCGGGCAACATTCGAATACGACTCGAAAAAATCGTCAAATATGCTTCGTACCGGTTGTTTACTCTGTACACGGATGATGGCTTCAAAAGTCGCTTTATCGATAACCAGTTCACCGGATGTCTGCGGGTAAAGGATTACCTCATACAGTATAGCCGTCAGAAAATTGCGACCATTGTAACTTTCATAAGCCAGCTGGGTGTTTCCTGTCTGTTCGAACTCCTGCTTCAGGAATCCTTTGAAATCAGGCATACTCTTATTGCTGAACTGAATGACATCGTAGGTCGTGTATAATTTATAAGTAAGTTTTACAGCTTCCTGTTCAAACACATTGGTACGCGATATGATGGGTCTGATAAACAGATTGGACGCTGATATGGAAGACCCGGCAGCTGCAGATTGTGAAGAAGACGACGAAGAAGAAGAGGAAGAGGAACTTTTATCATCTTCCGGAAGCACCTTGATACTCAACCCATTGGAAGTCACTTTTTGTCCGTCGATTGTAACTGTCGCCGAAGGAATGGTGAACGTTCCGGTTTTCTGTGCCTGCAATGTATAAGTGAAGGTAATCGAAACCGATGAGGTCATGTTCCCGTTGATAATCTGCGAACTGTAGCTTTCCGACTTAAAGGGGCCGGCCAGGATATCAAAATTGGTGATGGCAGGAGCCCGGAAATCCGTCACTTTGGCATTGGCCGAGTAGGTAATCTGAAAGGGTCGGCCCATGATAACGGTACCGGGAGCCGATGCGGTAAGCCTGGCTTCATCATTGGCAGCCAGACTGCATGCAGCCAGCATGAAAACCGTTACAAGCAGTATTTTATTCCCTATTTTTCGCATAACATCCATACAAGTTTGCTTTTCAGGTCATTAATTACCAATCTTTTTCAACAGAACGCCTGGAACTTTGCGGCATCTTTTTAGCCTTTTCCATCGTTTCGTCCTCGTCCTGCATCAAAGCCTGCAAAATCTGCTCTGCTTTGTCTTTCGACATATCTCTCGGCTGATTCTGTTCCTGTGGCTTTGATTCGTCGGGTTTATTTTGTTTTTCTTTTTTATCCTCTTCTGGTTGTTCTTTTTCTTCTTCCTTTTTATTCTGATCCTTGTTGTTCTCCTGATTTTTCAACAGATACTGTGCCAACGCCAGGTTATAACGTGTTTCATCATCTTTCGGATTCAGTTTCAGAGAATTCTTATAGGCTTCTATGCTTTCAGCCACTTTTTGTTGCATCAACAGGGCATTTCCCGTGTTATGAAGGGCTGCAGCCAGTTTCTCTTTCGGTATTTTATCCGTCGGAACAATCTTCTGATATTGCTCCAGTGCCTCGGCATATTTCTCCTGCTTGAACAAGGCATTACCCAGGTTATAGGTTGCCTCCAGGGATTTCGAGTTTTTCAGCAATCCTTTCCGGTAAGCAATTTCAGCCTCGGTAAACTTGTTCGACTTGTAATGCCGGTTGCCTTCGCGGATATATGCATTCTCTTCCTGTGCAATAACCGGAAAGGTCATGCACGAAATAACCATGAATAATATCATCTTTTTTGTTTCCATACGCCCCTTATAACTTCTCTTTTAAATCAAATATTTTCAACCTGCTGAAACGTTTATTAATTCTTTCCAGGACAAAAATATCCATCAGTAACAATACCAGTGCGATGATAGCGAATGACTGAAATTGTTCATTATAATTCGAAAAAGTGGTTGTAGTCAATTCCGTTTTAGCCAGTTGGTCCAGTTCCTTCGACACTGCCCGCAAGGCTGCATTGGTATTATCAGCCCGCACATACAGGCCCTGACCTGCACTTGCAATATCATTGCACATGGCTTCATTTAATTTCGACACCACCACATTTCCGTCCTTGTCTTTCCAGAAACTCATCGTTCCGTCAACAGGAATGGGAGCGCCTTCGGGTCGTCCCATACCGATTACGTGCACCACGATGCCTTCTTTCTGTGCCAGGCGCGCAGCTTCTACTGCATTATCCTCATGATTCTCTCCATCTGTAATCAGGATAATGGCCTTGGAAGCCGGACTCTTCGGATTAAAAGACTTGATGGCTAAATCAACAGCAGAGCCGATAGCCGTACCCTGACGGGCAATCAGTTTAGGTGAAATAGTACTGAGAAACATCTTGGCCGACACGTAATCGGCAGTAATCGGCAACTGGGTAAAGGCATCTCCGGCAAAAACCACCAATCCTACCTTATCATTACTCATGTTATCGATTAATTGTGAGAGTATCTGTTTCGATTTGGCTAATCTGTTCGGCGCGACATCCGTGGCCATCATGGAGTTTGAAATATCAAGTACAATCATGACTTCGATACCCTGACGTTTCACTTCTTCGGCTTTGGTCCCGAATTGCGGACGGGCAAGTACAACCACCAACAGCATCAGGACTACCATCTGCATGATAAATTTTGCGGTTGGTCTGACCGTGGATACGTTCGGCATCAACTCCTTCAGCAAGGAGGGATCTCCGAATGCAGCAATATTCTTGCGTTTCCTGATTTTGTAGAATACAAAAATCAGTGTCAGCAAGGGTACTACTAACAACAAATATAAATATTCCGGTTCTGCAAATCTAAACATATAAAAATTGTGTTTTGTTCCGGTAGAGACGCCCTATTAGGGCGTCTCTACGTTTTCCATTTTCCATTTTCCGTTTTCCGTTTTCCGTTTTCCGCTTTCAGCTTTTTACGGTATTTTACGCAAATACGCGTTTCTGAGCAATATCTCAATCACCAGCAGCACAAAACCTGCCAGGGCAAAAATAAAATATTCCTCGTATTTTTTATTGTACTCCCTGACACTGATCCGGGTTTTCTCCATTTGATCAATCTCCTGGTAAATACTTCTCAGTTTGTCATTATTCGTAGCCCTGAAGTATTTCCCTCCGGTCATCGAGGCTATCTCCTCCAAAGGTTTTTCATCAAAAGCCGACTCAATCTGCTGATATTGTCTGCCCAGCGGTGTTTGTATAGGGATGTTGACCATCCCGTACGAACCGACACCGATTGTATATACGCGGATACCGAAAGCCTGGGCCAGCTCTCCGGCCGAGACGGGAGCAATGTCTCCCCTGTTGTTATCACCATCAGTCAGCAATATCACAACTTTCGACTTGGCTTCACTGTCTTTCAACCTGTTTACCGCATTTGCAAGTCCCATCCCTATCGCCGTTCCGTCCTCAATCATCCCGTACTCAATACTGTTAAACAGATTCACCAACACGGCATGATCGGTAGTGAGCGGACATTGGGTAAAACTCTTTCCGGCAAAAAGCACCAGACCGATGTTATCATTGGGGCGCGATAAAATAAATTCATTAGCAACCGACTTAGAGGCTTCGAGCCGGTTGGGACGAAAATCTTCCGCCAACATAGAGCCCGAAATGTCAAGTGCGATGATAATGTCTATACCTTCTGTATTTTCAGTCCGCCACGAATTGGAAGCCTGCGGACGCGCCACTGCAATCACAATCAGGATAACAGCCAGTACCCGCAACACAAAAGGCAAATGCAGCAACCTCAACCGCATGCTCTTGGGTGTGCTTGTCAGGTTCCGGTGCGAAGATATCTGCAAACTGGCATCCGACTTATATAATTCTCTGATATACCAGTATATAACCGGTATGAGAATCAACAGTGCAAATAAATATTCGGGGTTATGAAATGTCATCTTCCTTTATCTCCTCTTCTGTTTTAGGTTCTTGCTCTTCCTCAATTTTGGTTTCATTCACAAACACGAAAGCATTGCTCAGACTCAGTTCATGTTCATCGGGACCCACATTCCATTTGGCAAATTTGATTAAGTCAGCCAAATGCAAAATTTGTTGCAGTTTCTGATAAACCGCTTTCTTTTCTATTCTCAGGAAGTTTAATTGTGTCAGAATCTCATCCGAAGTCATTTCCATAGCCGGAATCTCGAATACTTCTTCGATATATTCCCGCAACACATCCGTCAGTTCGGAATGATATTCTTTATGCCTGTTCTGTTGCCATAGCTTCTCCTGCCTGATTTTCTCGAGCTTACTGATAGCCAACTCATAAGGCGGAATATTGGGTTTTACCTCTTCCGGCGTCGCCACTTTTCGTCTCTTCAATAAAATTACGATCAGGTATATCAGCGCCGCCAGCAATACTGCACCAATCAACCAGGGTAATAACTTCTTCAGAAAATATTTCAGGCTGAATTGAGGTTTGAATACATCTTTGATGTCGGCAACCTGAATATCAGTCGTATCAATCACAAATGGCTGGATAATTTTCAGCGACAAATCTTTCGACCAGATTGTATCTTCTCCTGAAATGAATGGGAAAGGGGGAATCAGCAGCAGGGTATCTTCAAACGAAGTCACAACATAAGTCTGCGTGATATCGATATGACCATCAGCAGCTTTCACGGTATCGCTCTTCAAACGATCAACAATTTCGAGGCCCTTAACTATAGCATCTGAAAAAATGGGAGTTTGTACAAACTGGTCCGGCTGCTGACTGTACACAAAACGTAGCTGTGTCTGCTGCCCAATCCATATTTGAACAGAATCGATACTTGCATTTACCGTAACCTGTTGCGCAATGAGACCTGTCTTGCACAACAGGGTCATGAACAGTATAAAAATCGTAATCCTTTTTCTCATCTTCATTTCTTTTTACATCCGTGCAAAAGGTAAATTCAAGCGATCAGGCCCTCATTTTAAAGAGTTTTTTCAGGGTCTTCACATAATCTTCCGAAGTACTCATCGATACAGAATCGACACCTGATTTTGTAAATGTTTTCTGCAATTCAAGCTGACTCTCACCCCAGGCATGCCGGTAAGTTGTCCTCAATCTTTTATCTGAAGTATCCACCCAGATACGGTTACCGGTTTCAGCATCCTTCAACTTCAGGAGTCCCACATCCGGCAAATCGGTTTCCCTGATGTCATATACCTGCAACGCAACCACGTCGTGCTTTCTATTGGCGATGGTCAACTCTTTCTCAAAATTCTGATCAATAAAGTCAGAGATGATAAAAGCCACCGATCGTTTTTTAATGGCATTGGTAAAATAACGCAAGGCCTCAGCTATATTCGTCCGTGTACTTTCCGGCTTGAAATCAATCATTTCACGGATGATGTGTAACACGTGCTTTTTCCCTTTCTTCGGAGGAATAAACTTTTCAATTTTATCTGAGAAGAAAATCACCCCGATCTTATCATTATTCTGAATGGTTGAAAAGGCAAGCGTTGCCGCCACTTCTGTGAAGATATCCATTTTCAGCTGGGAAACGGTACCAAAAACCCGACTACCGGACACATCGACCAGCAGCATCACGGTCAATTCCCTTTCTTCTTCAAAAATTTTGATATAAGGATGACCAAAGCGTGCTGTCACGTTCCAGTCAATCGAACGCACATCGTCACCATACTGATATTCACGAACTTCCGAGAAAGTCATACCCCTGCCCTTGAAGGCAGAATGGTATTCTCCCGCGAAAATATGATTGGACAAACCACGTGTTTTTATCTCAATCTTCCTGACTTTTTGTATGATTTCGCTTGTCTCCATACATCAGG
>JAEWUM010000006.1 GCA_023459355.1 Bacteroidota bacterium
GGCCTGTCGCTAGCGTTCATCCTGAGCCAGGATCAAACTCTTCGTTGTATCTTGTTTTTTGCTCGGATGATGTTCCTTTTTTTATTCCTTCTTTATTACGCTCGTATTTCCCTGATTTCTCAAAAAATATGAATTGACGTGGTATAATGTTTCTTTCCCTTTTCTTTATTATACTACTTTTCGTCTTGTCATTGTTTAATCATTTCAAAGATCGTTATTCTTGTTGCACATTTCCTCTCGAAATGGACTGCAAAATTAGTCGGTTTATTTGAATCTGCCAAATAATATTTGAAAATTTGACAAAGAAAAATTAACCCTGAATATTATAGTTCTGATAATGTGAACACTTAGATTGAAAACTTTTTTTGAAAAATTTCCAATAAGGCTATTTTAACCTTGTTCATATCCTGCTTTTCGCCTAACTCTTGCTCAAGCGAGGTTACTCCTTTGTCGGTAAAGCCACATGGATTAATGTGTCCGAAGTAGGTTAAATCCGTATTTATGTTCAGCGCAAATCCATGCATGGTTACATATCGGGAACTTCTGACTCCGATGGCACAAATTTTTCTTGCCCGTTTAGTGCCGGTATCCAGCCATACACCGGTTGCACCCTCCAGTCGCTCCGACCTGATATTATATTGTTGCAACAATTCAATGATGCTCGCTTCAATCCTGTGGATGTATTCTTTTAATCCGATTCCAAAATTAGCGAGGTCGAAAATGGGATATCCCACAATCTGTCCAGGACCATGATAAGTTATATCACCTCCCCGATTGGTGTGCACAAATTGTGCATTATTGGCTTGTAACTGAATGTAATTCAGCAATAGATTTTGTTCGTCTCCACTTTTACCAAGGGTATATACATGTGGATGCTCACAAAAAATCAGGTAATTCTCTGTTTCAAGTTCCTGAATCTTGCGGGATATGGTTTCCGCAAAAATTGATTCCTGCTCTTTCCAGGCCTGATTGTATTCTATTAAACCCCAATCAACCGGTTTAATTATTTTATTCATTTTTTCTTTTAATCCTTTTTATCCTTTTAATTAGTTGTCTGATTTATCAAAATCAACCCGTGGAATTTTATTCATCAAGCCCATTATCTGTCCTTTTCTGCGTTGTATATAGGAAGAAGGACGAACCGGACTGAACCTGCGGGGATTAGGTAGACAAACAGCAATCAGAGCTGATTGTGACTTACTTAATTCAGATGCATTTTTCCCAAAATACTCCAATGCAGCCGCTTCAACACCATAGATCCCATCACCGGTTTCAATTACATTGAGATAAACCTCCATAATTCGTTCTTTCGACCAGAATATTTCAATCAAGACGGTAAAGTAAGCCTCTAATCCTTTACGGAGGTAAGAGCGTTTATTCCATAAAAAAACATTCTTGGCTGTTTGTTGGGAAATAGTACTTCCTCCTTTTATTCTTCTGCCTTTCTGGTTATTTTTCCATGCTTTTTTAATATCTTCGAATGAAAAACCGTTATGCTCCATAAATAAGTTATCCTCAGACGCAACAACAGCCTGTATCATGTTTGGAGATATCTTCTCAAGAGGTATCCATCTCTTGCTGTTCTTAGGCATCTCTCCATCTGCTATTGCTTCTACCGAACGAATAAGCATCAATGGAGTCAGGTAGACAGGTACAAAACGAAGCACAATTGTCCAACCAATTGAAATAACAAAGAATAATATGATGATATTGCGTATGAAACGCCAAAACTTTCTCCAAAAATTTCCTCTCATAAGCGGATAACTGCTATTTTATCTAAGTAAAAACATAAAATGCTACTAACTTGTATAACGTTTACCTTTCATTTTTGTTAAATAAAAAGCATTTCAGATAAAAAAGATATTAAAAAACTCCTTTGCCGGATAGCAAAGGAGCCTTATTAATTTTGCACCGGAAGTCATTACTCGTATGCTCCCATTTTAAGCATATTCACTTCTCTCTCAGTCAGGAAACGGTATTTACCCCTGGGCAAATTCTTTTTAGTAAGACCAGCAAAGAATACACGATCCAACCGAACGACCTTATAACCTAACTTTTCGAAAATCCGGCGAACCACCCTGTTTTGTCCGGAGTGAATCTCAATACCAATTTGTCTGAAATCATCATCCTTGATAAAATTGAGAGCATCAGCAGCTATTTTCTCGTCATCCAGCATCACACCTGCTAAAACTGACTCAAAATCAGGTATTTCAAGAGGTTTATCCAATGTTACATGATAGATTTTCTTTTTATCATATTTCGGGTGTGTCAGGCGGGATGCCAGGTCACCATCATTGGTAAGAAGCAAAACACCCGTTGTGTTTCTGTCGAGACGACCAACCGGATAAATTCTTTCGCTACAGGCATTCTTAACCAAATCGAGTACAGTTCTACGTTCGTGTGTATCCTCGGCAGTTGTAACCGTATCTTTCGGCTTGTTTAACAACAGATACACTTTTCTTTCAGAACGAACCAATTGATTGTGAAACATCACCTTATCCGAGTGCATTACTTTTACACCCATTTCTGAAACCACTTCTCCGTTCACGGTAATTACACCAGCCTTGATAAACTCATCAGCTTCACGACGGGAACAAATACCTGCATTCGCGAGAAACTTATTCAAACGCACTGGTTTGGTGTAATCAATTTCGTTTCTGCGGTATTCCAGTTGTTTCTTCTTGCTGTATTTAGCATTCGGATTATAGTCGGATGTTCTGATTCTCGGACGACGGTTATTATCCTGATTATCAAATCTCGTTTCAATATAGTTACCCTGAGTGGAAGTGTCTCCTTCTTTTTTCACAGAAAATCTGGGACGACCACCGGTTGGTTTAAACCTGGGACGACCACCTTCACTTCTTTCTGAAGAATATGGTCTGTTGTCATTCCTGTCTGAAGAATAAGGTCTGTTCTCATTTCTGTCTGAAGAATATGGCCTGTTGCCACCTCTATCCGAAGAATACGGTCTGTTGCCACTTCTTTCATAAGGTCTTCCTTCTTTTTGAAAGGAATTATCCCTGTTTTCAAAACTTCTTTTTTCGTAAGAATTTCTGTTTTCTTCTCTTTTCTCGAAATTTGGTTTAAATGATGGGTAATCATTGTCTCTCGACTGATTCGGTGTATACTTTGCTCCACCCCGTGTACCTTTCAGTATTGACTTCACATCGCGTTTTTCATACGGTTTACCATCACGGCCGGCACTGGCACCCGACCTCCTCGGGCTACCCTGCCAATTCTCATTGTTTGTCATTGTGTTAACTAAATTATATATGTATTTTATTGAACTTGCAAATATCGGAATAATTCTTGATTCCGCAAAACTCTTTTTTCACTCTGTACCAGTACATTCACGTGCAAGTCATCACCTGAATGCGCCTGTAATTGACTTTATACCTAAATATTTCCTGCAAAATTATAAATTTTTTAAATTACAAGGATAAAAAGCAGCTTATAAATAGTAGATTTTCTGACATTTTAAAGAATATTTGGTTTTCCAATCTTCAAAAACTAAATCTTGTATTGAATAATTATTGTAATTTTGTGAATCATACAATAAATTTAATTTACAAATCCACATGCAACCCCTTGCTGAACGGTTACGTCCGACAACATTAGATGAGTACATTGGCCAGAAACACCTGGTTGGTGATAAGGCTATTTTACGCCAAATGATAGAATCGGGACATATCGCTTCATTCATTTTGTGGGGGCCTCCCGGTGTGGGTAAAACAACCCTTGCCCGAATTATAGCCAATCAGCTCGATCGTCCGTTTTACACCCTGAGCGCTGTTACATCAGGGGTAAAAGATGTACGTGATGTGATCGAGAAAGCCAAATCGAACCGCTTGTTTACCCAGGGTAAAAGTCCGGTTTTATTTATTGACGAGATTCATCGTTTCAGTAAATCCCAGCAGGATTCATTACTTGGCGCTGTTGAAAACGGTACGGTAACCCTAATCGGCGCCACAACTGAAAATCCTTCTTTTGAAGTTATTACACCTTTACTTTCCCGTTGTCAGGTATATGTACTGAAATCGCTGACCAATGAAGATCTGCTTGAATTACTTAACAGGGCCATCACAAGTGATCCGGAACTCAGGAAGTTGACGATTTGCGTGGACGAAACAGAAGCTATTTTACGTTTTGCCGGTGGCGATGCACGAAAACTGCTTAACATCATCGAACTGGTATGTTCAGCTGAACTGGAAGGAGAAATACACATCAACAACCAGGTTGTAACCGACAAGCTACAGCAAAATCCGATGGCTTACGATAAAAACGGAGAGATTCACTACGATATTATTTCCGCTTATATCAAATCTATTCGGGGAAGCGATCCTGATGCCGCTATTTACTGGTTAGCACGTATGATTGCGGGGGGAGAAGATCCCAAATTCATTGCAAGACGTTTATTAATATCTGCTGCCGAGGATATCGGACTTGCAAATCCCAATGCCCTGCTACTCGCAAATGCCTGTTTCGATGCTTTACAAAAAATCGGCTGGCCCGAAGGTAGAATCATATTGGCTGAAACCACGATTTATCTGGCTTCATCTCCTAAAAGCAACTCAGCCTATCTGGCCATTGATGAAGCGCTTGCTTTGGTTGAGAGAACAGGTAATCTTCCGGTTCCCTTGCATCTACGTAATGCTCCGACCAAACTGATGAAGGAACTGAATTACGGCACAAACTACAAATACTCACACGATTATCCCAATCATTTTGTAGCTCAGCAATTTCTTCCGGATGAAATCACCAAAGAAAGTATTTGGAAAGTACAGGAAAATCAGGCAGAAAAAAAGCTCGGAGACTGGCTCCGGGCTTTATGGAAGAACAAATATTAATTTGTCTATCAATTGATACTGATAGAAGAGCCTCCTGATTTATATTGCTTTACATAGAACGGTTTTCTACCTGCCTTGAAATGACTGGCACCGCTCACATCCACAATCAGTGAATCCGATACATTGGCTTCGATTTGACTGGCCGACACGCCGAATACTTTTGCATTTTTCACCAGTAAATCATCTGCTTCAAGTTGAGATGCGCCAGACACATCAGCATATAATTTATAGGCATGTCCGTCTATTTCAGCCTTGGAAACTCCTGATAAATACACTTTTAAATCCTGTGCCACACGTACATCCAGGTTTGCCTGACTTACACCAGACAGTTCAACTTTCATATTTTCAGCAGTAATTTTGCCAAAAGAATTAACCTTACAAGCTCCGCTGGCCACAACTTCAGCAATATTTCCGGCTGCAATACGAACTTTAGCCGGACTGTTTACATGTAATTTCCTGGTGTATAATTTCAGGATTCCCCTGTCATCCACTTCGGTAATCAGATAAGGTAATAAAGATGGTCTGCTGCTTACCCTGACAGATTGTACAGAATCCTGCGTTAATTCTACCTCGATATTACCCGATATTTCCAACCCGTTGAAAGCAGCCACCGTGCGCATCTCATCCACGAAGTCCTCTTCATCGTTTGACCAGTAGATTTCAAACTTATCAAAGTCTGCATTTCCTAAGTTTACAATGGTTTTTGCACTAAGCCCTGCAAACATAAAGATGCCGACAAACCACAGGATTACCATCACCCAGCTGAAAGCGCCTGAACTTCTTCCCCTTCCGGTTATAATTCTGATTGCCCAGTATATCAGCATGAATATGGGTATACCAATAATCAACAACAAGGAAATAACCATCAATACTGCCCGATCAGGTGAAAATATATTCAACTCAGGAACAATACCGGTAAAGATTGACGGATCAAAAATGAGAAATGAAAGTAACAACAGCAATACGCCAAGTAGAATAAATCCTACAAATCCCATGATGGCGCCGATGAAGCCAAGTAATACTTTAAACACAGCACGGATAACTTCACCCAGTTTATTGCCGATTCCTGTTGCTGATTCTTTAAACTTATCACTCTCAACATAATTTTTCAGGTTATTGATTTCCGACTTAATTCTTTCAGCGGTCACATCCTCTCCCTGCATTTCAAGTTTTTGTGAGATCGTTTTGGCAGCAGGTACGATCAACCATAAAACCAAATAAATAGGAATAATAGTCCCCCATCCAAAGAGGAGGATGAGTATCATCAATACCCTTACCAGCACGACATCCCAACCTATAAAAACAGCTAAACCGGCGGCAACCCCACCCAAAACGCCATTATCAGGATCACGGTAAAATTTTCTTTTAAATCTGCCACCTTCCGTTCTGGCCGATTGTTTTGTTTCTTTTTCAGTTTCTTCTTCTTCGCTGAACTGATTGGGTTTACCCAGAATGTTAATTACTTCTTCAACATCCTGAATATTAATTACATTTTTACCCTTCTGAAGTTTCTCACTGAAAAGTTCAGAGATACGACTCTCAATGTCGGCCATTACCTCCTGCTTTTCGTCAGGCGACAAACGCTCTTCAACCTCATTCAGGTATTGCTGTAGCAGTTCATAAGCATCATTATCAATATGATAAACCGTATTGTTCAGGTTTATCGTCAAAGTTTTTTTCATACGTTTTAATTTTACTTTTCTTTTATGCTTTTAATTTACTGATAACCTGGTTAACTTCTTCCCAGGCATTTTCAAGTTCTTCCAGAGCCAGTTTACCTTTCTCTGTCATTTCATAATACTTCCGCGGAGGTCCCTGTGAAGATTCCTCCCAGCGGTAGTCGAGCAAATCCGCATTTTTTAAGCGCGTCAGTAAAGGATATAAAGTTCCTTCCACTACAATCATTTTCGCATCCTTCAGTTCGGAAATGATATCGGACGCGTAAGAGGCTTTCTTTTTCAGAATAAGCAGGATGCAATATTCCAAATAGCCCTTTCGCATCTGGGATTTTATATTATCTGCGTTCATTTTAATAATTCTAACACTTTAATTCTCAATACATACTCATACTTCGATTGAGAAAGCTCCGATAACACTTGTGTCAGATTTGATTTTGCCTGATATAATTCATATACCGATGCCCTGCCTGCTTCGTATTTTTGTTCAGCATACCGGTATGCTTCTTTCGAAGCAATTTCCGATTTCTGAGCAGCTGCATACCTGGCTTGTGCTGCCAGTGCATTCTGATATGCCTGCTGAATGGTTTTACGAAGCTCCAGTTTTACATTTTCAATATCCAACTTACTGCTTTCGATGGCTAACTTCGAAGCCGACACCCGGTTTTTAACTTCAAAACGGTTAAAAATAGGTATCTGAAGACTAAAACCAACATTGGTACTGAGGTTATCATTTAATTGTTTATTAAAAGAATCATTAGGTATTCCACTTAAATTATAATAACCCGTACCCACCTGAGCACCAAAACTCAGTGAGGGAAAAAAAGCAGACCGCGCGATATCCGCATTTTTCATATTGCCCTGAAGCCTGTACTCGGCTCCTTTAATCTCCGGCCGACTTTGAACAGCAGTCCGATACACCTCTTCAGCTGATAAGAGTTGATAGGCTGCTATTGTCATATATCCGGAAATTTCCACATCAAAATCCTCAAAATTATCGAGTTCGATAATCTGAGCCAGATCCAACAATGCAAGCTTGTGATTATTTTCTGCCTGTGTCAGATTTAGTTCTTCCTTGGCTAACTGCGCTTTTAACTCGTACAGTTCACCTTCGGGCTGTTTTCCTGCATTAACAAGTGCTGTTTTCTGTTCAATTTTTTGTTTAGTCAGTTCAAGCTGTGCTTCCAGTGTTTGCAAATTTTCCTTATACAACAGCACCTGCAAAAACGCGACCGTCACATTCAGTTCAATATCCAACTTGATTTTCTCCAGATCGGCTTCAGAGGCTTTCATCTCTGCCTTCCGGGCATCAATATTATACTTCATTTTCATCCCATCGAACAAGGTAATACCGCTGGAAATATTAAATGATGTCTGAGATGAATTTACATTCCTGTAAGTATTATCGGCTACCAAAGAACGACCGAGCATAAAACTTTGTCCCGCCGATGCATTGAGATTGGGTAATAAATCCATACGGGCCTGCTCATAATCAATTGCTTTTGACTGACGGTTAATGCCCTGCTGCTTCACATTCCTGTTGTTTTGCAGTGCTGTGTCAACACATTGCTGTAAGGTATATATCTTCTTAGCAGACAGATTCAGTGTTGTCAGGAACATGAGGACACCTATGTATAATAGCTTTTTCATCCTTATTAATTAATTTATTTAATGCTTCTTAAGCTGAGGAATTAATTTACAGCAGCCGGCTTCTTTTCTATAATTTCAGCTCCGCGTATTTTATCTTTTAACTTCAGGCCACTTTTTATTTCGATATTGATACCATCGGACAATCCTGTCACAACCTGTTTCTTTTCAAATGTCTGAGGTTCTTCTGTTTTGAGTACATGCACGAAGGTGGTATCCTGACTGAATTCCAGACAACTTTCAGGCACAATAAATATCTGTTCTGCACGATCGAAAATTATTTCAGCATTGGCGCTGTAACCGGCCCGTATGAACACATCATCGGGAACTTTCACAGCAGCTTTCATATCGAACATGATGGCGCCATTGCTTTCAACACCTTTCGGGGCAATGTATTCCAACACAGCATTTAATCTCACATCCTGAATGGCTCCAATGGTAATTTCCATCGGCATGCCTTGTTTAATACGGCCCACTTCCGTTTCGTCGAGTTTGCCGACGAAAAGCATATCATTCATATTGGCAACCGACGCAATAGTTGTTCCGTCATTGAAGTTATTCGACTGAATCACCGAATTTCCAACTTTTACCGGAATATCCAGGATAGTTCCGTTGATAGTTGAACGAACCAGGGTGTTACTCAACAAGGTTTTATCCCCGGTAATCCCGTCGCGCGTAAGACTCAGGTTATCCTGCGCAGCCTTCAATTCGGCTTTATCGTTGTGATATTGCAACTGACTTTTTTCAAATTCCTCACGAGAGATTACCTTTTCCTGAAATAATTTTTTGTCCCGTTCAAAATTACTATTACTCTGATCAAATGCAAGTTGTGCTTTCACCACCCTCGATTCGGCGCTGTTGAGCGTAACCATATCGGGTATAAGCTTGATTTTTGCAATCACATCACCGGCTTTAACAGCGTCACCGGCTTCTTTGTAAATCTCTGAAATAATCCCTGATAACTGTGGTTTAATCAGAATTTCGTTGCGTGGCTCTACCTTACCGGTTGCAACGGTTTTCTTTTCAATTTTACCCTGAGTTACTTCAACAACCTCATATCTGATGACTTTAGGCTGCGATTTTTTCCATAAAAATATAAAAGTGCCGATAACACCTATTGCCAGTACAGCAATTATGACAAATCTGAAAACTTTTTTCATATACTTTTTATTATTGTCTCCAGTCACCGGTCTCCGGACACCAGTCTGATGACTGGAGGCAGATGACAGTCGTCGTTTATTATTCTTCTCTTATTGCTTCGATTGGTTTTATTTTCATGGCCCGGTTGGCCGGAATAAATCCTGCCAGTGTTCCGATAACCAACAATATTAACAGGGCCCCGATTCCAACTCCAAATCCAATCTGAGGATCTTTAAGGATTCCTGTTGAATTTTCGAGTAATTTTCCGGCTAATGATAATATGCCGACACCAAACATCAAGCCCGCTGTACCAGCCATGAGTGTTAACACAACGCTCTCAGTTAAAATCTGGCTCACAATCACACGTGGCGTAGCACCCAAGGCTCTCCTGATACCAATTTCACGGGTTCGTTCCCGCACAGTAACCAGCATAATATTACTTACCCCTACTGCCCCGGCAAACAAGGTTCCTAATCCAACAATCCATATCAGGGAAGAAATTCCGATTCCCAGGTATAGAAACATGGTAAACTGATCTTCCATATTCATCCCCCCGACTGCTGTCGGATCATCGGGCGAGATATTATTGGCTGTTTTCAGGGTTGCATATACTTTCTTTTCCACCTCGCTTACCTTTACCCCCGGCTGAGCCGTAATGGCCATGAAATGGATGCTGTTTCCCATGTTAAACACCTGTTGCATGGTTGAAAAAGGCAAAATAACCGATTCCATACTATCGCCCCCAATGTTGATATTGGCATTGCTTCGGGTTACCCCGATGACTTGAAAATAAATACCCCTCACCTGAATGCTTTTACCGATGGGGTCTTCTCCATGTGGAAAGAGCACTTCATAAACACGTTCACCAATCACACACACTTTTCTTTTTTCAGCTATATCCACATCATTTATGTACCTGCCAAAAATCAGTTTTTGATTATCAATCAGGTTATAAGCAGGCAAATTACCTTTGATATGATAGGAGCCTGCTTTATCGTTTCGGGTTACATTATTATTGGTATTACCCGCGAAAATCATCGGCGCCATGTATTGAATCTCTGGTACAGTCGATTTCAGTATCTGCAAATCTTTATTTTCCATGTTCCATTGCCTTCCTTTTCTGAATCCTTTATAGGGTAGTGAGGTCCTGTCGGTCCAAATGAAACAGGAATTGGTTGCAAAACCTTCAATCTGAGACGTTATTCCCCGCTCCAACGCAACACCGGCTCCTACCATCACAACCAACATAAACATCCCCCAGAAAATTCCAAAGGCCGTCATCACACTACGTGATTTGTTGTGCGTGATGGTAATCCATATTTCCTGAAATTTATCTAAATCGAACATTTCTTTTCGTTTCCCCGGGTTAAAACCCGGTTATTAATATTGGTTATTCTTATTTTATCCCCCGGGTTAAAACCCTTATTATATCCCCCGGGTTAAAACCCGGGGCTATTGATAATTGGTTATTCTTTTAATTTCCCGGGTTAAAACCCGGGAATAATCGTTTTCCGCTTTCCGTTTTAATTTTCGTCCCTCATCGCTTCAATCGGCTTGATTTTCACTGCTTTCCTGGCGGGCATATAACCGGCAATAATGCCTGCAACAATCATAATCATGGTCGAAAAATACACATAATTCAGATTAACCGTTGGGTTCTTAAATACCGACATACCTGAAGGATTAGCGGCTGCAGATTGTTCCAAAACCATATTAACCACCTCTGTAATACCGATTCCCGCCATCATACCCATATAACCGAATAATGCTGTAATCAGAATAGATTCCAGAATAATCGTAAAAAGTATCTGGGCCGGAGGAGCACCAATGGCTTTTCTGATGCCAATCTCACGGGTCCTTTCCTTTACCGTCACCAACATAATATTACTCACACTCACCACACCGGCAATCAGAGTAAAAATTCCAATGACAAGCACAAAGAAACTGATCCCATTAAATATATTCATGGTTTGCAGGTAATCCTGTTGTGAATTATTAATCCACAAGGCCTGCGCATCTTTGGGATCGAATAACATCGTTTGTGAAACATTTTCTTTCAGACGATCATTAAACTCTTCATTTGCCTCTTTGGTTTCCAGTCCTTCCACCACCATCGCCATGCTGTAAAACTTCTTACTGGGGTTGAAAACCATTTGTGCAGTAGAATAGGGAATATAAGCATTGCCGTCGCCCCATCTTTCTTTTTTACTATTCACACCAACTACCTGAAACATAACCTGGTCGACTTTTACGAATTTCCCCATCGGAGCTTCTTCTTTAAAAAGCACCTCCTGAATTTTTTTATCAATCACAATTACTTTTCTGGTACCTCTGATGTCCGCTTCATTGATAAACCTGCCTCCGTCAGCATCAAACTCTAAATTGAAAATATTTTCGTAATGTGGCAAAACTCCTTTTACCGGGTAAGAACCATATTCGTTTTTATAACTGATATTGAGATTTTTGTCAACTATCGGGGTTTCATTGACAGCTTCTGCAACCTCCAGTTTTACCTTATTGAGTTCTTTTTCCGTAAAACTCAAATTCCGGCCCGACTGATATCCTTTGTAGGGTAAAGATGTCCTGCCCGGCCAAAGCTGTACGGTATTGGTTGATCTGTCACTGAAATTGGACGTTACCCCGTTTCTCAATCCATTGCCTGCACCCATCAGGATAATCAGGATGAATATTCCCCACGAAACAGAGAGTCCTGTAAGAACAGTCCGTAACTTATTACGTTTCAGACCCGACCATATTTCCTGCAGAATGTCCATTATGAAGTGGTTAGTGGTTAGTGGTTAGTAAATTGTTATTGTTTGATTCGATGGATTCAATCATGCCGTCTTTGATATGTATCACCTTTTTGGTTGCATCTGCTACCGATTTCTCGTGTGTCACGATAATGGTGGTAATACCACCTTTATTCAGATCTGTAAGCAGTTGCATTACTTCTTCCGTTGTTTTACTATCGAGTGCACCCGTTGGTTCATCAGCCAGTAAGATCTTGGGTTCTGAAATAATAGCACGCGCAATGGCCACCCGTTGTTTCTGTCCCCCCGACATTTCACTGGGTAAATGATAAGCCCAATCCTTCAATCCCATCTTGTCCAGATATTCCATCGCGATGATATTTCTTTTCTTCCGGTTGATTTTCCGGTAATACAACGGTAAGGCTACATTTTCCAACGCATTTTTAAAATTAATCAGATTAAACGACTGAAAAACAAAACCTATCATTTCGTTCCGGTACTTAGCAGCCTGGCGTTCCGATAAGTTTTTAATCAGGATGTTATTCAAATAATAATCGCCGGTATCATAATTATCGAGCATCCCCAGGATATTCAAAAGCGTTGACTTCCCCGAACCGGACGCCCCCATGATGGAAACATAGTCACCCGATTCAATATGCAAATCAACACCTTTCAACACATGCAGCGAAGTTGCCTCTGTATAATACGTTTTATTAATGCCTGAAAGTTTTATCATAGGGATATAGTTGTAAAAACGTTACAAAAGTACATAACCATATAGTACCTTGCAATACATAGTACTATATAATTTACAATTATTTTATCAACAAACTATTTATACAATTGATATCATGACACTTAAGTCATTCAAAGACACCAATAAATTAACATTTTTTATAACAATCAACAAGGTTTTAGTATAGAGAAAAAGAGAGGATGCTCATCAAATTTCAGGTTTCAACTCAGATTTACTAAAGGTCATTATTGATTACATACCAGGTATCCTGTATTAATTGCGGCGTTTGTTCCGCATCATAAAGTTTCACATCAATCGGGTCATGAAAAATCATTTCAATGGTACCCGGGCTGACGTACATGGTGTTACGGGGCAAACGCTCGAAACTCCCCCTGATGGTTACCGGTACAATCGGGAGTAACAAATCGGTTGCAATGCGAAAAGCACCCTTTTTAAATTTGGACATCAAGCCGGTTTTGGTTCTGGTACCTTCAGGAAAAATTACAACTGAAACTCCGTTTATCAACTGTTTCTCCGCCCTTTTCAGACTCTTTTGAGCTGCGATGGGATTAGAACGATCAATAAAAATATGACCGGCAGATTCACAGGCCTTACCTACCAGGGGAATCTTCCGTAGTTCAGCTTTCATAATCCACTTAAAAATATTTGGTAACCATCCGTACATCGCGAAAACATCAAAAATCGACTGATGATTGGCTGCGACTATATATGAATCTGTAACTTTTAATTTTTCAATTCCCGTGACTCTGACCCGGATAAACAACAAATAGCAAATCAACCTGCTCCACCATTTGGCAGGAAAATTAGACACGGGGCTATTGGGAAATAACGGTGCCAGTATGATGGTGGCCAAAGCAGTTAAAACCGTCAGCACCAGGATTACCGGCCAGGCGATTAAATACTGATAAAGAAAATAAAACGGATTGATTTTCATATAGTATACACTTTGCCACAATGAGCATCAATTAATATTCAGTTACCTGCGTAATTTCTTCGATTTTTGCAGGAATTTTCCTTTTCCCGGATAACTGACTGACAAAAAGGCCGGAAACGACCACAGCAATACCCATCCACTGATTAAATCCAAGTTGCTGCCCAAGCAACAACCAGGAAAATACGGCTGTAAAAACAGGTATCAGGTTCACAAATACATTGGTTTTAGCAATTCCAATTTTTCTTACCACACCGGCAAACAGCACAAAAGCTAAAACGGAAGCAAATATAGCTAACATTAACAAAGCTTCCAAGGATTTATAAGTTATTTTTATGTCAGTTATAGTTGCATAATCGGTAATAAAGAATGTCGGAACGAAGAAAAACAGGCCTATAATGCTCTGATAGAGGATAACATTCACCGTTTTATAATGCGACGAAATTTTTCGCAGGATGATGGCATAAAAGACTGCAGAGAAAACTGCCACAAAAACAAGTACAACTCCCCAAAATCCAGCTTCCATTCCGGACTGAGGTTCATAAATCACCATCAATACTCCTAACAAAGAGACAATTATCCCCAGAATATTTACCGGGCTGATTTTTTCTTTCAGGAATAAAAAAGCAAAAACCGGAGCAAAGAGCGGAATTGTCGCAACAATAACAGCGACCAGTGTCGGATTCAGCATCGTCAGACTGTAAGTTTCGCCCATATAATACATATAAGGTTCGAAAAATGCCAGCAAAACAAACCACCTCAAATCAGCGCGTTTTATGTATTGAAACTTTTTGGTTGCTTTTGCATAGGCATACAATAACAAAACAGCAATGACCAAACGCAAGGTCACCAAAGTAACCGGCTGAAAGGATTCAATGGCTATCTTGGTCCAAACAAACGAAAAAGCCCAGAAAATCATCGCCAGTACAATAGCACCATACATTTTGATGTGTTGGAACATAAATGGATTAAATTAAGATTCAAGACCTGCGACTATTGTTTCCACTTGCCGGTTGATTTTTTCCCAGGTATCGTCATCCATTTTAGCACCCAGCACTTCTACCACCTGCGAAGACACAAAAGAGCCAATAAGGCCGCATTTATCAAGGGTTAAACCACGAGCCATGCCATACAGGAATCCTGCGGCATATAAGTCACCCGCACCGGTGGTATCGATACAGGCTGCCAAATAAGGCTTAATTATGTGTTGGTCATCACCGGACCGAACAAAAGAACCGTCCTTACCGATCTTGACAACAGCTATATACGCATGCTCAGCAATGTGTATCAGCGCCTCTTCCGGCTCTTTGCCCGTAAAAGCTTTTGCCTCTTCCTCATTGGCAAAAACAACATCTACATAATCAGCAACTATCGACTTAAGAAACTCCAGGTTTGCTTCCACCACATTATAACTGGCCAAATCAATCGAGACGAGCAACCCTGCTTCTTTTGCCATTTTGATGGCAGTGTGTATCAGATCATGATTCTGAACCAAATACCCTTCGATGTGAAAAATATCGTAACCTGTAAACATTTCCGGTTTCAAATCAGCCGGTTCCAATTCACAGGCAGCACCCAGGAATGTACAAAGCGTCCGCTCCCCATCATCGGAAACCAACACTGTACAGGTACCCGATTTTTGCTCGCTATAAATTAAATGCGGAACAACTCCGTTATGTAAAGTATCCTGCAAGAAAAACTCCCCTACTTCATCCCGGCCTGTTTTTCCAAAAAAACCGGCTTGTCCCCCCAGACGGGTAATTCCATTTACCGTATTGGAAGCTGAACCTCCGGTAGCCATTTTTGCACCGGACATATTAAAATTTCCCTGTATTTCTGTTACTTTTTCTGAATTTATCAATTGCATTCCACCTTTTAGCAAATTCAGCTTTTTTAATAAATCATCATTCTCTATCTGCAACAAAATGTCTGTCAGAGCATTACCCATGCCCAATATTTTCTTCATCATTTAATATCTTTTTTAAAATTGCTTTTTTTTGCAAAGATATTGCATAATTCAGAAAAACCTATTACTTTTGCATCGCATTTGACAAAAATGTGGTTAATTCTTCCTTAGCTCAGTCGGTTAGAGCATCTGACTGTTAATCAGAGGGTCCTTGGTTCAAGTCCAAGAGGGAGAGCAAACTGGAGAAAGCACTTACGAAATATAATCGTAGGTGCTTTTTTCACTTAAGTAGTTGTTATAATCAAGTTAGGAATGAAGTTTGATTGAAAAAACTATCCATCTTAAATATTTACAACACATTGCCTGCAATATTTAATGATACAGACTGGTTTCACAGTTGAATATTTACTACAAAATTCTACTTGTTGATATTTTTATTAATTTTGTCTGCATTAGCAAAATCCTGATTTCTTTTTAAATTCTTCTTTTTCTTGTTAAGAAAATAAAAATACAAATGAACACTTATTCATACATTCATTTAATTGGTTAGATTTGCGGAAAATTTGAAGATTATGCTTAAAAAAATTCATTTACTGATATTATTTGCCCTGGTTACTTTTGCTGTACCCGGACAAATCTTTGAGCCTGTTACCTGGTCACACGAGCTGAACATTACCGGTAAAACTACCGGCGAAGTGATTCACAAAGCAACCATCGAGGACAAATGGCACTTGTACGGGATGAATATTCCCAAAAACGGTCCCCGCCCCACACGCATTGTGTATGAAACTATGACGAATGCCAAGAAAGATGGAGACATCGTTGCCAAATCAAAATTATTGGAAGTATTCGACAAGAGCTTCGATATGAAACTGTCGTGGTATGCCAAAGAAGCAATTTTCGTACAGAAAGTCAAATTCAAGGACGCCACTCAGGTGAAAATTCAAGGTTATGTTGAATACATGGCTTGTGACGATGAACGTTGTCTTCCACCGGTGCAGGATGAGTTCTCCCTTGGAAACGCCAAAGTTACTCAAGCAGCAAATGCGACAAAGGAACCGGTCGCTACAAAACCGATTGAACTGAAATCAACTGTTGAAGACAAGAAAATAAGTAAGGATAGTGCCGCGATTTCTCCCGTTAACATACCGGAAAAAGAACTAAATGCTGCAACAACGGACTATTGGAAGCCGGTAATTGATGAATTGCGTGTTTTTGGCAATCAGTTGGGCAGTTCGGGTGACATCTCGCTTTGGTTGATCTTTTTGGCGGGATTAGCCGGTGGTTTTCTGGCGCTATTCACGCCTTGCGTTTGGCCTATCATTCCCATGACAGTAAGCTTCTTTCTGAAAAGGTCGGAGAAAAAAGCCAAAGGACGACGGGATGCTATCTTATACGGACTATCAATCATTCTCATTTACGTAACCCTCGGGGTACTAATCACTGTTATATTTGGTGCAAGTGCATTAAACAGCATGTCAACCAATGCTGTATTTAATCTGCTCTTTTTTGCACTACTGGTGGTATTCGCCATTTCTTTCTTTGGTGCGTTTGAAATTACACTGCCGGCTTCCTGGTCGACTAAACTGGACGCGAAAGCTGATTCGACCGCAGGCATTCTCAGCATTTTATTCATGGCTTTTACCCTGGTACTGGTTTCCTTTTCCTGTACAGGACCAATCATAGGCACTTTGTTGGTTGAAGTAGCAAGCTCTGGTACCATCCTCGCGCCTGCAATCGGCATGCTTGGGTTCGCGGTCGCACTGGCCATTCCGTTTACCTTTTTTGCCTTCTTCCCTTCCCTGCTGAAATCGATGCCGAAGTCGGGTGGCTGGCTTAATAAGGTAAAAGTTGTACTGGCTTTCTTAGAACTGGCGTTAGCCCTCAAATTTTTATCGGTTGCCGATTTGGCTTACGGTTGGAGGATCCTTGACCGGGAAGTATTTATTTCACTGTGGATCGTCATTTTTGCCTTGCTGGGCTTTTACCTGCTGGGGAAAATCAGGTTTCCTCACGACAGTGAAAGCAAGCACACCTCTGTTTTGGGGACTTTCTTAGCTATCATCTCTCTTTCTTTCGCGTTGTACATGATTCCCGGCCTGTGGGGAGCGCCCCTGAAGGCCATCAGTGCTTTTACACCGCCGTTAACCACACAGGACTTCAATTTGTATGATTATGAAGTACACGCCGAGTTTTCGGATTATGAAGCCGGAATGAAATACGCGGCTGAAAAGGGCAAACCGGTCGTGGTTGACTTCTCCGGATATGGTTGTGTCAATTGTCGTAAAATGGAGGCTTCAGTCTGGACTCACCCGCGGGTAAAAGAGTTGTTGGAGAACGATTATGTATTGATTACCCTATTTGTTGATGATAAAACACCATTGGATAATCCATATACGATTGAAGAAAATGGTAAAACAAGGAATATACGAACAATCGGAGATAAATGGAGCTACCTGCAACGGATAAAATTCGGTGCCAATGCACAACCTTATTACGTGATGCTCGACAACAACGGAATTCCGTTGAGCAGTCCGTTCACTTTCGATGAAAATCCGGACAATTTCATCCGCTGGCTCGAAAGAGAATAACTGATTATCTGACAAAATTTCAGCCTGATACTGCCAAAACAAGGGTTAAATTGTTTTGGCAGTATTCTTGTGAACAGACAGGATGGCAGTAGAGACGCACGGCCGTGCGTCTAAATAGTGGTTAGTGGTTAGTGGTTAGTGGTTAGTGGTTAGTGGTTAGTGGTTAGTGGTTAGTGGTTAGTGGTTAGTGGTTAGTGG
>JAEWUM010000007.1 GCA_023459355.1 Bacteroidota bacterium
CACAAATGTAGGTAAAATTTCCAAAACTTGCTTATCTTTGCACCGCAATTTCAAAATCAAAAGCGGGGGTTTAGCTCATCTGGCTAGAGCGCGACACTGGCAGTGTCGAGGTGACCGGTTCGAGTCCGGTAATCTCCACGAAAAAAAAGGAAAGCAGTCACTTGAGAGAGAGGCTGCTTTTTTATATGATTTTTCAGTTAGCCACTACAGGTCTCATTCGTTTCGTATTGTGGGGCCTCATCCTTTTCATCATTGCAGGCTTGACCGTCTGTTCGAACGTCATTGCGGGCTTGACCCGCAATCTCCTTAACAATAAGAAAAACATAACATGAAAAAAACTGCCTTTGTTTATTTTATTAGCAATACGCATAACAACGTACTTTATATTGGGGTTACCAACAATCTGTTACGCCGTGTAGCAGAACATAAATTAAAAATCAATAAGGGTTTTACCTACAAATACAATTGCGATAAGCTGGTTTATTTTGAAGCCTACGATTTAGTAATTGATGCCATTGCTCGTGAAAAACAATTAAAGAATTGGAAAAGAGAATGGAAAAATGTATTGGTAAACAAAGAAAATCCAGTATGGAATGACTTGTCTGAAGAAATAGGGGTAACGAAAGAATTTATAGAGTCGATACGAGCGTATTATGAGGAGATTGCGGGTCAAGCCCGCAATGACGCAAAGAACGAGGTCCGCAATGACGCAAAGAATGGGGTTCGCAATGACGCAAAGAATGAGGTCCGCAATGACGCAATGAATGAGGTTCGCAATGACGAAAAGAATGAGGTCCGCAACGACGAAAAGGGTTAAGTTCGCAAAACAAAAAAGGCCAATCTGATTTTACTCAGATTGGCCTTTTAACTTATATGTTTTCTTATATGCCTTATATGGTTTAAAGAATTACTTCACTTCTTCAAAATCCACATCCGTCACATCACCTTCCTGCTTGCCACCGCCCTGCGATTGCTGTCCGCCGAAGTCTTGTGGACCGGCCTGACCGCCTTGTTGGGCGTTTTGGGCGTTGTACATGTCCTGACTGGCAGCCTGGAAAGCCGTGTTCAGTTCGTTGGTAGCAGCATCGATGGCTGCGATGTCCTGCGATTTGTGGGCTTCTTTCAGCTTGGCCAACGCGGCATCAATCGGACCTCTCTTGTCTGCCGGAATTTTATCGCCAATTTCATTCAGCTGTTTTTCAGTCTGGAAAATCAGGCTGTCGGCATGGTTTAGTTTGTCGATTTTTTCCTTTTCCTTGGCATCGGCTTCTGCGTTGGCAGCTGCTTCGTCTTTCATGCGTTTGATTTCAGCGTCACTCAAGCCAGATGAAGCTTCGATGCGGATGCTTTGCTCTTTACCAGTTGCTTTATCTTTGGCCGATACGTGCAGGATACCGTTGGCGTCGATGTCGAAAGTAACTTCGATTTGCGGTTCACCACGACGGGCCGGCATGATGCCATCCAGGTGGAAACGTCCCAGTGATTTGTTCTGGTTCGCCATCGGGCGTTCGCCCTGCAGCACGTGAATCTCAACAGAAGGTTGATTATCGGCAGCAGTAGAGAATGTTTCAGATTTCTTGCTCGGAATGGTTGTGTTGGACTCGATAAGTTTAGTCATCACGCCACCCATGGTTTCGATACCGAGTGAGAGTGGAGTTACGTCGAGTAACAATACATCTTTCACATCTCCTGAAAGTACACCACCCTGGATAGCAGCACCAATGGCCACTACTTCATCGGGGTTCACCCCTTTGGAAGGAGCTTTTCCGAAGAATTTCTCAACAGCAGCCTGAATAGCCGGGATCCGGGTTGATCCACCTACCAGAATCACTTCATCAATATCTTTGGTCGACAGACCGGCATTTTTCAATGCAGTGCGACAAGGTTCGATGGTACGTTGAATCAAGTCATCAATCAATTGTTCGAATTTGGCACGGGTCAGGGTACGCACCAGGTGACGTGGAATACCATCTACCGGCATGATATACGGCAGGTTGATTTCTGAAGAAGTGGTATTCGAAAGTTCAATTTTCGCTTTTTCGGCAGCTTCTTTCAAACGCTGTAACGCCATCGGATCTTTGCTTAAATCGATGCCGCCATTTTCGTTCTTAAATTCCTGTACCAACCAGTCAATGATTCTGTGGTCAAAGTCATCTCCTCCTAAGTGAGTATCTCCGTCTGTCGATTTAACCTCAAACACACCATCGCCCAATTCGAGAACTGATACGTCATGTGTACCACCACCGCAGTCGAACACGGCGATTTTCATGTCTTTGCTGGTTTTGTCCAAACCATAAGCCAATGCGGCGGCAGTCGGCTCGTTGATGATACGGCGAACGTTCAGACCGGCAATTTCACCGGCCTCTTTCGTAGCCTGACGTTGTGAGTCGTTGAAGTAAGCCGGCACGGTGATTACCGCTTCAGAAACTTCCTGTCCCAGGTATTCTTCAGCTGTTTTTTTCATTTTCTGAAGAATGATGGCTGAGATCTCCTGTGGCGTGTACAGTCTGCCGTCAATATCCACACGGGGTGTGTTGTTATCGCCTTTTGCTACTTTGTAGGGTACGCGGGCAATTTCTTTTGCAAGTCTGTCGTATGTTTCACCCATAAAACGTTTGATGGAGAAAACAGTCTTCGTCGGATTGGTAATGGCCTGACGTTTAGCCGGATCACCTACCTTGCGTTCTCCGCCATCGACAAAGCCGATCACGGAAGGAGTTGTGCGTTTTCCTTCGTTGTTTGTGATAACGATTGGTTCGTTACCTTCCATTACGGAAACACAAGAGTTTGTGGTTCCCAAGTCAATTCCAATAATTTTTCCCATTGTCTGAATGTATAATATGTTAGTTTTTTAATTTATTCGTCTGATGTCGACGCAGGTGTTTTTACAAAGCGTATGCCACCGGGGGAAAATGCAATTAAACTGACAATATTGCAGATAATATGACACGGAAATGCAAAAAAAAGACAGGAACGTGAATTCCTGTCTGTTCTTATTTGTCGAATTAAAAGATATTATATGAAATGATACAGAAATACGATGGTGCCGTCGAATGCAGGTTTTTTACTGTCTTTTATCTCAAGAACCGCCTGTATTTCTGCTTTCGAAATTCCCCGGAGGTTTACAAGTGAAAGCAATTTGCAGCGTACCCTTACTTCGCTGTTAACGGTGACTGCCTGACCGAATCTGAGTTTCTCAATGCCGTAGTTAACCGTGAGCTTCGAGTTTTGAACATCGACTATTTGTTCCCACAGGTGAGGGAGTACCGAAAGATTCAGATAACCGTGTGCAATTGTGGTCTTGAATGGACTTTCATTTTTACACCGTTCTTCGTCTACATGAATCCACTGGTGATCTAAAGTGGCATCAGCAAACATGTTAATCTGGTCCTGGGTTATTTTGATGTAGTCTGATACTCCGATTTCTTTACCTACATATTGTTCAAAATCTGCGTGGCTGCTGATGACGATGGGATTCATGTAAAATTGGTTTTTAAGTAATGATAATAGACATTATTTCGATTAATATTATATATCGCTGTAATTCAGCGAAACTCTCAAATTATGGAGTCCACAAGCAAGTTCCATGACCAAGTCGTCGAAACCAAACTTGTGACATCTGAAACGATC
>JAEWUM010000008.1 GCA_023459355.1 Bacteroidota bacterium
GGACTCGAACCGGTCACCTCGACACTGCCAGTGTCGCGCTCTAGCCAGATGAGCTAAACCCCCGCTTTTGATTTTGAAATTGCGGTGCAAAGATAAGCAAGTTTTGGAAATTTTACCTACATTTGTGGAAATTTTTTAAATTATATACCGCCATATGCTGATTTTAAATATTACTTTCATCGTTGCTGAAGGAGTTGATGACAAATGGTTACAATGGGTTAATGAAACACATATTCCGCAAATGATTTCGTCGGGTTATTTCACCGAACCTCGTTTGGTAAAGGTAATAAGCGATAATGGCTTGAAAGACACTTCTTATGCTGTTCAATATTTTATTGAAAATATGCAAATGCTGGAAGCCTGGCAGCAGAAATTCAATGCGGGTATGGAACGAGATTGTGCTTTGGCTTTTGGAGAAGATGTGTTTATATTTTCAACCATATTGGAGATGATCAAATGATCAACAATCAGGAGAAAATCATTTTAGGCATCGACCCGGGTACTACCATCATGGGGTACGGTTTACTGAAAGTATCAGGTAATAAAACCACGATGATGGCCATGGGGGTACTGGACCTGAAGAAATATAAGGATCATTATGAAAAACTGGGAAAGATATTCAACCGGACGCTGTCGCTGATTGATGAATTCAAGCCGGATTATCTGGCTATTGAAGCTCCCTTTTTCGGAAAGAACGTGCAATCCATGCTAAAACTGGGTCGTGCACAGGGTGTGGCCATGTCGGCTGCACTATACCGGCAAATTCCCATTACCGAGTATGCCCCCCTGAAAATCAAGATGGCCATCACCGGAAACGGAAACGCTTCGAAAGAACAGGTCGCCGACATGCTGCGTCGCTACCTGAATATCCCTGCCAATCAAATGTTGCCACAATTGGATGCGACCGATGGATTGGCCGCTGCCTATTGCCATTTCCTCCAGCTCGGTAAACCTGAATCGGTGAAGGCTTATCGAGGCTGGAAGGATTTCGTGGCAAAAAATCAGGAAAAAGTCATCAAAAGAGATGACAAATAGAATCACAGGTTTGCGATAATCCGAGCAAAACAGCAATCAGCATTATCAATACAAATATCCCCAGCAAAGGCTGATTCGGGTTCTTTGCTCTCATTGCTTCCAGCTGTATCACCCAGTAATGCTTTCCTTCCTGTTCGAAACCAAATATATCGTAATGATAGGTCACCCAATAAGTCCAAATTGCCGAAAGGTATAAAACCAACAACAGTACCAGTCCGAAATAAGCCAGCATTTTTGAAATCAGCATTTCGATGTGTTCTTTTGTACTGAATTGCAGGTAATCTACCCTGTCAGCCAATATCCGGAGCTCTTTATCAAGTTCATCCAATCGACCATTTTTCAACTGCTGATTTTCCTGAATTTGTTTGTTAGTCAAGTCAATCGCGTAATCAGCCGCTTCTCGTGACACAAAATATTTATCTTCCGGCAACTCATTTAACGTAACATTCTCAGGCAGATTCACAACATCAACCAAAATCGACTGATCGACACCATCATTACAGGGCGCTTTTGTTCGAATGGCTATATTATATTTACCCGGTGCTGTCCATTTATGATACATCACCAGTGAGCCCGGTTTTTGAGCGGTTGAAGCATTGACTCTTTTCAACTCCCGCTTTGTTGTTGCATTGGTAACAACCCATTCATATTGTGTACAACCGGGGATTTCCGGCATACTGAAACCCTGATTCTCCCCTACATACACGTTCCGCTCAAGGGTATGAATTTTCCTGTCTTCGATTTTGTTCTTCAGATTGACAGCTTCAGCCAATTGATTTCTGGCGGAACCTATTTTTCTCGTGAAGGCTTCTTCCACCGAATCTCTCTTATTTTGTGAAGTAATCATTTCTGCTTCAAGGGATTTGACCGCCTTGTTATTATCTGCAACAGCAGGAATGTGATAGTTAATTTGAATCACCTGCTCTCCCCACCCTTGCAGGTCTTTTTCAGTCACCTGTTTAATTCCTGCGTTCAACAACAAAAAAATAACAGCCGGAATCACACTCAAAATTGCGATACCAATTTGCTGAAAAGATTGTGATGCGATTAGCTTGGGAGCCCTGAACAATAAGGCTTTCAGGAACTGCAACATATCCACATCCTCACCCACTTCGCTTATGTAAGCCGGCAAATACAGGGTTGTAGCCATAAATGCCAATCCGAACAACACCGCGAAAGGCAACAACACCTGCACCAACAGCACGCTCAGTCCGGCAACTATATATACATCGGCGAACTGCGTTAGCGCCACTAATATCGCGGTTGAAACAGCAGACATGGCCAACCACAACACAGACAATTTCAGCCCGGGAAAGATACTTATTTTTGGGAATTTTTCAGTACGATAAAAAGAAACAGATGCAAAAACCGTGTATTGAAAAAGATAAAACACAATCAACGCGGACACTACGATGACCACGATGTGGCCGGTAAGCAGACAGGCCAATCCGAGTAAGCCTGAAACACCTCCCAGAAACAGGAGTTTTTTGAACGCAAATAACATTTTCTCCTTTTGGAAAGCCTCCGGTATTTTCGAGAAAGCAAAGGCAAAGAATTTCCAACTGAAAACCACTAAGTAATGCCACAAGTATTTAACCAGGGCAAAGATAGTCGGGTGCAGCACTTCATTCCACACCCACAGAATCAGCCACCAGATTTTTTGAACAACAAACCCGATGAACTCAAAAACAGAGCTGAAACCATGCACGCCCCAGGCTATAAAATTGAAAAGGAAAAGAAAGAGGGAGAAGAAAGGAGAAAAACGAGCTGCCCAGTTATTCTCGTCATGCCATTTTTTTACAACGGTTTGAACCTTCAATAAATAATCCGGTTTCTTACCATCAATGGAACTTCTCAGGAAACCCAGCAGGGGTAATGATGCTGCAATTAAACATAGTTTTACCAGCATAATGATTCGATTTAAGGTGATCCTACACTAAGGCTTGTCGGATTTGCCCTCATTATGAATGAGATGTGGGACAAATGTATAAAACATTTTTGGAATACGGGTATAACTGGCAGGGTTTTTTATAAAACCATATAAGACATATAAGAAAATATGAGTTGAAAAAAACTTATATTTTCTTATATGTCTTATATGGTTTATTAATTATGCGAATCAGGAGTTGAAAATTAGATCCCTCAATACGTTCCCTTAGATCCCTCACTTCCGTTCGGGATGACAACGATTCAGTAAGGTCAAATACCGTCGCACTATCTTTCCATTTATAATTG
>JAEWUM010000009.1 GCA_023459355.1 Bacteroidota bacterium
TCTGTAGGGCAATCTCCGTTTGCCTGTGACCTGAAAAACTCACTTCCACACCACCGGGAAACTTGATGTTAATTTCACCCGGAGTGACCTCATGAGGTTGTGATGAACAAACAGAACCAGGAAGTGCCGATCTAAAACTAACCGGTGCGATACCCGGAGGAGCTGACTCTTCACGACTGCGCGATCGGTAGGGCCTTGCAAACCCAAACTTGCTTTTCCAGTAATGGAAACTCGAAACGGTATACGCTTCATTGGAACAAAAATCACGGATGCTTAATCCGCTTTGCTGCTGGCGATCCAAAATCGCCTTGAATTCTTCTTTGCTGACTGGATTCATAATTGTAAATTTGCCAGCAAAGGTCAAGATAATTTTCAAACCATAAAACGTGTAGTTTATCGGGGGCTTACAAAATAAAAAAGGTATGGTGCTAATACACACTAAGTGTAACCCATGCGGGCTAACACATAGTGCCTCTTGTTATGGGGCATAATGAAAGAAAAAAGTTCATTTAAGAGATAACTTTGAAAAATTATAGTTATCTTTGCGGTTAACAAAAGACAATGGCAAGAACAATTATATTTTACGAGGAATACTTCATTGAGTTTTATAAGACATTGGATAACAAAGTCAAAGAAAAGGTCAAGTATGTATTAGAAATGATAAAACAGGTTGATAGAGTTCCGGAGAAGTTTTTAGCACCAATGACAGGTTCTGATGGGTTATTTGAGATTCGTGTTGAGTATCAATCAAATATCTACCGGATTTTCTGTTGTTTTGATCAGGGACAATTGGTGGTACTCTTCAATGGATTTCAGAAGAAAACCCAAAAAACTCCAAAAGTAGAAATTGAACGGGCAATGCGATTAAAGACAGCGTATTTTCAAACTAAAAAAGAAAGAAAATGAAGGAATACAAAAATATCTCGAATTTTGACGATCTGATTGACTTCGAGCACGGAAAAATAGGAACAGAAAGTCGCAATGAATACGAGGAACGTGCTCAAATGTTTATAGTGAGTGAAATGCTAAAAGAGGCAAGAAAACAAGCAAATTTAACTCAGGAAGAATTGGCGGAAAAAGCCGGGACAAAAAAGAGTTATATTTCAAAAGTTGAGAATGCTAAAGGAAATATACAACTATCGACTTTGATTCGGATATTTGAAAAAGGTTTGAATCGAAAGATAGGATTGACCTTCTTATAAGAAATTAACGCCCGCTAATCGAGTAGACCGCCCCGCCAGCATTAACTGACGGGGAGAGCCTCTCACACCACTGTATCCCTCCTTTGTCGGGATAAACTACCTGTACTCGTATACAGCGGTTCGTTAATCCCGATTGCTATCGGGAGGTGCAATTCTGATGTAATAAGCAAACAAAGATTGGTAACCTCGTTTTTGCAGTCTCGCTTCCTTCAGTGCATACCTCACGGTAAACCACCTTGCGACTTACTAATGCTTCGGGCACGACCCCGCGCATAAGGGACTTGCACCCTCTGGAAAAATACACCTGCTTTAAGCATTGTTTAACCAAAAATATTTATATTTTTGCATTTTTTCACTTGCTTTGCAGCAGGTGCGCACTGCCCATGCAGGGCGCACACAGCAGCTATAAATCAGCGCTTTGCGCCGCTTCATAGCTGCAAACCGTTAGGCGTCACAATAAAAAAAAGACAACGTTGCAGTTTAAAATTCCTCAAAGATGGAGAAAATGTGATATTTGGGGAATTTCGTTATCTTTGTAGTATAAATTTGAAAATAATCTTATGCTCAAAATCTCAAGAAAAATAGAACTTGACAAACTTCTGGTTCTCAAAGACAAAAATTTCATTAAAGTTGTAACGGGTGTTCGCCGCGCAGGTAAATCTACATTGCTTCAACAATTTCAAGAACTGCTAAAGGCAAAAAATTCGAATGTGTCGATAATTTCCATAAATATGGATTTACCCGAATTTCGTTTTCTTGCTGAAAGAAACTGGAAAGAAATTTACGACTATATCAAAACTTTGTTGCAAGAAACTGTAACGAATTATGTTTTCATTGACGAAGTTCAGAATATTCCAGGGTTCGAGAAACTGCTTGAAGGATTATATGTTACCCCAAACATAGATTTGTATGTTACAGGTTCTAACGCTTATCTTTTATCCAGCGAATTAGCAACTATACTTACTGGAAGGGCGTATGAGATCAATGTTTTACCATTCTCGTTTGCCGAATATTTAGAATATACAGGGAAAACAACGAATTCGGACCGTGCTTTTGCTGATTATATGCGAACAGGTGGTTTTCCCGAAGCAGTTGGATTTATTGAATCAGGTGAAAGTTATGCGTACGAATATCTGAAAACAGTTTTTCGAAACATTTACGAAAATGACATTCAAAAACGACACACAATATATTACGAAATTTCCTATAATGAGGTTGTTCATTTTTTGATTGACAGTATAGGTTCAAGTGTTTCTGCAAGAAATATTGCAAAAGTTCTTACTGCAAACGGAAAAAAAATTGACAATAAAACAGTTTCAAGGTATATTGACACACTCGTTGAATCGTATCTGTTTTATAAAGTAAACCGTTACGACATAAAAGGAAAACAACATTTGGCAACTCAGGAAAAATACTATTTGGTGGACTTAGGCTTAAGATATGCATTGATAGGAAAAGAGCTTTCAGCAGATGCCGGGCATTTATTAGAGAATATTATTTATCTTGAACTACTTCGTCGGAATTATCAAATATGGATAGGAAAGACAGATAACCTTGAAGTCGATTTTGTTGTACGTGATAAAGATGGTTATACACAGTATATTCAAGTAGCCTTTACAGTTAAAGAGAAAACAACACTTGAACGGGAACTCGCTCCATTTAATAAAATACCGGACTTCAACGAACGATTACTTATTACAATGGATTACGAAACGGGAAACCATAATGGAGTGAAACAGTTAAATGCAATTGATTGGTTATTAAAACGATAAAAACTATTGAAAAACAAAATGGCGACCGCCTAATCGAGTAGACTGCCCCGCCAGCTATAACTGACGGGGAGAGCCTCTCACACCACTGTATCCCTCCTTTGTCGGGGTAAACTACCGGTTCTCGTATACAGCGGTTCGTTAATCCCAATTGCTACCGGAAGGCGCAATTCTGATGTAATAAGCAAATAAAAATTGGTAGCCTCGTTGTTGGTCAAGAATATTGAGAATTGAAAAAGAATCTTATGCACAAAATTTCAAATAAAATAGAACCTAATAAACTTCTTGTTCTCTCAAAGACAAAAACACTTGTAAATGAGTTAAAAGCAGGAGAAAAATCGGAAAAGATTCGCAATTTTGACAGAAAAAGAGTACTTTCATATCTTCACACCAAATACCTGCGCGATGAAATTTGAAATAAACAAGACTTAACCTAAACTCCGCCCAATTAAAAATTTTCTACGACTGAGTTTGACTTGTATATCGACTGATTTCGACTTGTGTATCGACTAATTTCGACTTGTGTATCGACTGATTTCAACTCGCATCTCGACTGATTTCGACTTACTTCCCGACTGATTTTCAAAAATTGACGCCTGACTTTGCTCCATAAATCAACCTTGTACTAAAATTACACCGCCGATGTAGTAGTTATACATCGGCGGTGTAGTGTTCGTACATCAGGCATGCAAGGTTGGTACATCGGCGATGTAAGATAAATACATCAGCGATGTAATAATGCTAAAACCTCAACCCGATAGTCCCGATTACATTTATATTGCTCGTGGTTACCATTCCGGCTACATTGGCCCGGCCGGGTGCTAATTTATTGGAATTATAGGCATAGAACTTTTCATCGTAAACTTTGTTCATAACTGCCAAATCAATATACCAGTTCGACTCGCGGTATCCCAATCCTGCTGTTAAATACTGGGTGTTTCCGCTGGGGACAAAGTATTCAACATCGGTTCTGATGGTATTGGGATTGAACTCTTTCCCTAACTTGTCGGAGGTTGCGGGACTTGCAAATGCATATCCGGCACGCAGGGAAAAATGATCGGTTAGCTTGTACTCACCACCAATTTTGAGCATCATCTGTTTGTTGAATAATGCTTTGATGCTGTCGTTTTCAAGTCCGTAATAGTTTGTGTTGTTCTGCATATCCATGAACATGGATCCTGAATTTAAACTGGTACTATATTCAATACCAATAACTCCTTTGTTTCCAAAAATGTAGGACCCGCTTATGCTATACTTGAAAGGTCCCTGTAACAAATAATTGTTATCGCCTTCCGGTGACATTTCTTTGTCGTTGATAAATCCGCTGTTGGTTTGATAACCGTATTTTAAATCAGCATAATGTAAGTCTTTTATGGCAAATACAGTAGGTAATTCAAGCGATAATCCTAAACGTAAATGATCAAGTGGAGCATAAATTGTTCCTGCTTTGAATCCTACACCGGTTCCATTCGACCTGAATGTATTTAGTAAAGACATATATCCATCCAACGAGAAGGTTTCTTTATATTCAGATTCTGAACGATATTCGAGATCATAAAAGTTAAGCGTAGCTCCTAAAAACAGTCTGTTGTTAAAATTACCTGACCAACTTAACGCGTATTCATTCATATATCCTTGTTCGCGTAAAGTGTAGTAGGGTGAAACTGTTTCATTCGGTAACAAAACAGATTCCCAGATATTATTTACGGTGTCAACTTCAGTGATTAAACCGGCATTTGCTGCCATCACCGACATCCAGGGTATATATATGTTGTTGTATGGATTATAGTCACTTGCTTCATATAAATCATAGCCTGAAATTCCTTCTGAAAAATAAGCCAGATAATTTGTCAGAGAAGATGATGAGCCGCTTCCTCCATTTATTCTGGTACTTCTGTCAAAGTTTTTTAAACGGTTAAAGGCAAATGAAAAATTGGAATGTACCAGATTTGTACCTGAGTAGGATGAAACCGGAATGGCTAACACATAAGACAAATTATTGAAGCTTGGGCTGTATAATCCTTCAATCGTGGTATTGCCGTTTCTCCAGTTTGAAGTGGTTTCCTGGGTGTTGATACCCAGGGTGGCCGTCAACTCTGATTTTCTGTAAATACCCAGACCGGCCGGATTATCTTTTATAGCAGATGGATCTCCGCCCAATGCGCCAAAGGCTCCTGCCATGGAAGTATAACGTGCCGTCCCGTTTATCTCGGGTTGTATGAACTTGAGTGCATCAAATTCCGATTGTCCTATCGCGATGCCGGTAGTTGTTAATGCTACGGCAATGATTGATAATATCCGTTTCATAATGTTTAATATATGAATAAGTTACTAATTTTTTATACCTTAAACCGGTCGAATCTTTATCTTCTTCCGCCACTGCTGCCACCGGAGCTTCTCGAACCGCCCGACGAGCTGGATCCTGAATAGGAGGATCCTGAGCTTGAACTTGAACGGGTAGTTGTACTTGGACTACTATACGATGGCGTACTGTAAGATTGTGATCTGGATGAACCGGATGAAGAACGTACAGACGGTGTCGACACAGAAGGAGATGAATAGTTTTCACTTCTCGATGGGGTATAGGTGCTTCTGGTTGTTTTGGATGTACCTGTACCGGTTCTTACAGTGGAACTGCTTCTGTTAACCGTGGTTGCTTGTGTACTTCTGTTCGTTGTCGTTACAGGTGCTGTACGTGTTGTTGTTTGCGTACTTCTGTTCACAACAGCCTCCGTATTGCCTCGTGAAACTGAATTGTTATCCCTGATGATGGTTGCAGGCGTTCTACTGTCTCTGCTATATAAATCAACATTGTTTACTGTTCTGGTACGTGTATCAATACCGCTGTTGCGAATCGTGTTGGTTGTCCGGGTAAGGGTATTGACATTGGATGTGTTTCTGATTGCACTTCTGGAATCGGTTGCCCGGTTTACAGCACCTCCGGATTCACTTGCTATTCTTTGTCTTTCGTTAGTTACAACAGCGCCTCTGCTGACCGCCGGACTGTAACTTCCCCCTGCAATCCGGGTATTCATACTGCTGCTACCTGATCCTCCTCTGGCACCGCTGTAGTATTCTTTTCTGCGGTTCGCTTCGTTGTAGTTTTGGTTACGGGATGTTGTAACCGTATTACCCCAGTAAGGATAATGATTCCAGTGGTGATATCCACTATAATAGGGATATCCCCAACCGCCGTAATAACCGGGATAATAGTGACTTCCCCAACCACCATAGTATCCTCCGTAATATCCACCATAATAACCTCCATAGTATCCGTAGTTCCAGGGAGAACCATAATTCCAGCTGTTATAATAGGCATAGGGACTTCCATACCAACTGTTTCTCCAATACCAGCTATTGTAGCTGTAGGGTCTCCAGAAATAATTATCCCAGAATGGGTTGGTCCACGTTGGGGTTACCCAGGCATAAGATCCGTCAACGTAAACATTCCAGTAATTGTCATCCAAAAAGTAAATATCAGTGTATTGAGGGTCTGAAATATGAATGGTGAATTTGGGGTTGTGGAACCTGCGAATGCGTTCGGCATATTCATATTCTGTTTTACCTCCATTGAAATCATTCAGATAATATCCGTCTTCAGCAATTGAATCTGTTTCTTCTGCTAAAGCAATGCTGTCATTCATTTCTGACAACAGATAAACGGTGTCTTTGTCAATAATCAGCGATTTATTTTTTTTGGTGTCAATGTAAATGATTTCTTTGGCCCCGTTCTTGTAATTAGGCTTTGCTGATTTGATTTTCTCAGTTGTCAGAACCTTATTGGCATCACTGGGCTTAAAGTAAATATCGTCAACTATATCCTGAGCCGGCAGGTACATGACCATGCTGATCAATAATACGAAGATTGCAATAGTTGTTTTCATAATGTTCCCCTCCCTTATAGTTTGAATGTCTTATTTTTTACTGTTTGTAAGCTGACTGTTCAGCATAAAGAATATATCAATAATTATACCAATATGCGTTAAAATTTGGTTTGTTCGAATTTATCTACATTGTTGTTTGGTAAAATACGATTCAGTACTTAAATTCTTCAAATAAGCCGCGCAGCGGCGAGATGATTCATAACCGTATGCAAGGCGTTAGCCGCAGCTTACGGTATTAGTTACACTCCTGAAGCTATAGCCCTGCAAGGGCGGGATGTGATAGACTTACAATTAATAATCCAGCCCTTGCAGGGCTGCTCACCATTTTTTATAGTCTTTATTCCGTAGGTTACGCTTCGCTACACCTACGGTTATGAATAATCTCGCCGCTGCGCGGCTTAGCAAAATAATGCAACTTATTAAACGCAAAAAATATTATTACCAGAAACTTATTAAACAAATTAGCGTACTTTTGTATGCAAAACTAATAATTAAATGGAATAACCATGAATTATCTCGAATTTAAACTGAATTTTTTACCTGATGAAGACTATGTTGCCGATTTATTGGCTGCCGAACTGGGCAAAATCGGATTTGAAAGTTTTGAAAGAACAGAGGAGGGACTTACTGCCTTTATTGATCAGCGTTCTTTCAATGAAACTGATTTTTCAAATCTGCTGAATGGTTTTGAATATGCTGAGCGTATTCGGTTTGAAACCCGTGAGATTGAACAGGTCAACTGGAACGAGGAATGGGAAAAACATTTCTTCGAACCGATTATTATTGGGGATGAATGTTTGATTCACAGCTCATTTCATAAGAATCTACCTGTCGCGAAGTACGATATCGTGATTGATCCTAAAATGTCATTTGGAACAGGACATCATGAAACTACCAGCCTGATGATTGGTGAAATCCTGCAGATGGACCTGCATGGGAAGACGGTTCTTGACATGGGATGTGGTACTGCTGTATTGGCAATACTGGCTGCTATGAAAGGGGCTAAGCATGTGACTGCAATCGATATTGATACCTGGTGTGTCGAAAATTCAATCGAGAATATTCATAAAAACAACGTACCTGAAATTGAAGTACTGCTTGGCGATGCGGATTCTTTATCGGGAAAATCTTTTCATATCATCATCGCCAATATCAACCGCAATATCTTATTAAATGACATAAAAAAATACGCCGCCTGTTTGGGGGCAAGCGACGCGTTGTATATGAGTGGTTTCTATGTCGAAGATATTCCGGTAATTGAGCAGGAAGCTGCTAAGTATCATTTTACCCTGGAATCCTATAAAGAGAAAAACAACTGGGCGGTTGTAAAAATGACTAAAACGCGGTAATCAAATCCATACCGGCATGAATGGCTTTTTCATTCATGGGTAACAAATGATGGTGCCGCGATGGCAATGTCTTTTTTAGTCCGGATAATACGTTTTGAATTTCAACTATCGGCCTTACTTTTAATAATCCACCCAGAATAATCATGTTGATGGTTTTGGTTGCATTATTGGCATAGGCATATTCGGTAGCATCTATTCTGTAAATATTGATGTCTTTCCTGACCGGGAATGTTTTCATCCCGTTTCCATCGAAAATCAATGTTCCTCCCGGTTTTACAAGCTTTTCGAACCTGTCGAGAGAGGGCTGATTCAGGACAATGGCGGTGTCGTAAGTATTTAGTACCGGCGAACTGATTCTTTCGTCGCTGAGAATCACGGTAACATTGGCTGTACCTCCGCGCTGTTCAGGACCATAAGAGGGCATCCAGCTGACTTCTTTTCCCTGTACCAATCCCGAATATGCCAGGATTTTTCCCATGGATAGTACACCTTGTCCGCCAAATCCGGCTATAATGATTTCTTCTGTCATTTTAATTTCATTAAATTAATTTGTAATTGTGTTGGTACCGGTTAATTAACCACTAACCACTAACCACTATCCACTAACCACTAACTAAACGTCTTTCAAATCTCCCAAAGGATACATTGGAAACATATTTTCTACCATCCAGTCGTTTGATTCTGCCGGTGTCATTCTCCATCCTGAACTACAGGTCGATACAACTTCAACGATGGAAGTTCCCTTGTTTTGCATGGAATTCTCCAACGCTTTTTGAATGGCCTTTTTGGCTTTTCTTACAGCAGCAACGGTATGCACGCTTTGTCGGGTTACATAGCAAACGCCATCCAATTGGGCAAGCAGTTTCGACATGTCGAGCGGGTGACCGCCAGTCGGCAATTCTCTTCCCTTGGGAGAGGTGGTTGATTTCATGCCGATCAGGGTAGTGGGGGCCATTTGTCCGCCAGTCATACCATAAATTCCATTGTTGATGTAGATGATGGTGATATTTTCTCCCCGGTTACAGGCATGTATGGTTTCCGCGGTGCCAATGGCAGCCAAATCTCCATCTCCCTGGTAAGTAAATACATAACGATCGGGAAGTAGCCTTTTAATGGCTGTTGCCACCGCCGGCGCTCTTCCATGGGCGGCCTGTTGCCAGTCTATATCAAGATATTTATAGGCGAAAACGGCACAACCAACCGGAGCCACACCAATCGTTTTATCCTGAATATCCATTTCCTGGATAATTTCACCCAGAATTTTATGTACCACACCATGACTGCAACCCGGGCAATAGTGCATCGGCACATCATTCATGACGGTTGTCTTCTCGTATACGAGATTTTCCGGGTTTATGATATCACATACATTCATAATAGTTTTGTTTTTAGTGCATGAAGAACTTCATCCGGAGAAGGAACGATTCCTCCCATACGACCGTAAAATTCTACCGGTACTTTTCCGGATACGGCAAGTCTGACATCTTCAACCATCTGACCAGCGCTCATTTCAATGGAAATAAAGCCTTTAACCCTGGTTGCTAACTCTTTAATAATCTTCTTGGGAAAAGGAAATAATGTTATCGGACGAATCAAGCCCGCTTTAATTCCTTCTGCACGGGCTAATTCAACGGCTTTCTGACAAACACGCGCCATGGTTCCGAATGCAACAAATACATAATCGGCATCTTCACACGCAATTTGTTCAAACCGGACTTCGTTTTCTTCCATGTCACGATATCGTGCCTGTAAGCGCTGGTTTATCCGCTCCATCTCTTCACTTTGTAATTCTAACGAAGAAATATAATTTGGCTTGCGGTCTTTCGTTTTCCCTAAAGTTGACCAGGGATACCGGGCCCGAATTTCTTCCTCGGTTAACCTGGGCTGAAAGGGTGGGAGTAATACCTTCTCCATCATCTGGCCGATAATGCCATCCGCCAACACCATCGCGGGAGTCAGGTATTTGAATGCAAGCTCGAATGCCAACACGGTAAAATCTGCCATTTCCTGTACAGAGGCAGGCGCCAGTACCGGCATTTTATAATCTCCGTGTCCACCGCCTTTAACTGATTGAAAATAATCGGCCTGACTGGGCTGAATGGTTCCCAGACCGGGACCTCCACGCATCACATTCACGATAACACCGGGCAATTCAGCTCCGGCCATATACGAAATTCCTTCTTGTTTCAAACTTACACCCGGACTGGAAGATGATGTCATGGCTTTTTTACCACAACCGGCAGCTCCATATACCATGTTAATGGCTGCAACTTCACTTTCAGCCTGTAGTACAATCATGCCTGTTGTATCCCAGGGTTCCTGCTCCATCAATGTTTCCAGTATTTCCGACTGTGGTGTTATCGGGTAACCAAAATAGGCATCACATCCGCACCGTATGGCTGCATGGGCAATGGCTTCATTGCCTTTCATAAGGGTGACCTCTTCTTTATGCTTTGTCATAATCTTACTTTATAGACCGTTATACATGCATCCGGACAAACCTGTGCACAGGCAGCACAGCCAATACAAGAGTCCGGATTATCCATGAATGAAAAATTGTATCCTTTGGTGTTTGCATCATTTGATAGGGCCAACACGTCGGTCGGACATGCAACCACGCATAGATCACAACCCTTGCATCTTTCGGTATTTACAACTATTGCTCCTTTGAATTTTGCCATATTATAATAACATTTTCAGGCTGTTTTTAGTTTGTGATTTTAAAAAATCGAATGCAAAGAAAAATAATATATCGTTAGCAAGAAAAAAAACGGGAATATTGTGCTTATTCTGGGATTTTATACCCTAATCTGGGACGAAATTTCAAAATAAGGGATGAATATTTGTTTTTTATCCTCCTGGTTGATTTGAATTAGACCTCATTTTATCTGTTATCTGTTACATATCGTTTTAAAATCACAGTAGGTGCATGCCTCTATCGAATTTGTCTGTACAAAAGGAACTTCAGGGTCAAATAGCTCTTCCACACAAGTCCTTAAGCCGGAAATAAATTCAGTTTCATAATCTGCATAATTTTCAACCGGAATGGATGTATTTTTTGCCGGTTTATAAAGTATCTGATTTGAAAACTGTTCGTTGAAAATCTGTTTGGTATAAACTATGCCGGGCATAATGACACCGTGTTTTGACTCCTTTTTATATAAAAATCCATACAGGAAGGTTTGAAGTACATGCGATGCCTGTTTCTTTGGATCCTGATGATGCGCAAATAAATCATTCCAGGACCTGAATTCCAGTGATCCGGCTCCTGTCTTGTAATCCAGAATTCTCACAACTCCATCTTTTGCATCAACCCGGTCGATGATGCCTTTTATTTTTACGGTACCAAACCTGGTTGGCAGATGTTCTTTACATTTTCTTTCACCTTCAATATAATCAAATGGTGTATTCAACTTATCGTTTTCCAGCACTCCACATACATATTTCAATATAACCCTTGCAATGAGCAGGTTATTTCCAGTCAGTTCAACTGTACTTCCTTTAGGTTGTTTGTAATAATGATAAGCAAACGCCTGACTGATTAGCCTGTTTATATGAACTTCATTTTTTATTAAAGCTTCTAAAATTTCCGTTGTAACAGTACGACCGGCATATTGATCATACAGTTTATGCATGACCTCATGAAAAATGCTCCCGAAAACATTCATTTCCATGTCTTCAGAAACCTCATCAACCGGTTGAATCTGTTCAATATAAGTAAAATAAAACTGCAACGGGCATTTGATGTAGGTGTTGATACTGCTCGCGGACAGATGTGTATCTGCTTCGGATAAATCAAAAAAAGGTTTGAGTTTTTCCAGTATTTGATTTGCCTTTTCAATACGAATAACTTCAGGTGTTTTTATACTTACATCATACGTAATCTTTTTTTCTTTAATATTAAGGTTGTAATGGTATTTCAGTTGCTGATAAAACCGGCTGACTTCTCCCGTACTTCCATTGTCGATGCGGGAATCAAAAAGCAGGTGTATTTTCCTGGCCCTGTGAATCAATCTGTAGAAATTATACGATGTAATCGCGTCCTGATGTTCGTAAGTCGGCAAATTAAATCCTTTTCTTAAATGATAAGGAATGAAACTGTTAGCATAACCTTTTTTAGGGAAAATACCTTCATTAAATGAACTGATGATGATGTTTTCGAAGTCAAGTCCCCTTGTTTCTAACGCCCCGATAATTTGTAACCCATCCAGCGGTTCTCCTACAAAGGGAATGCTGATGCCCTGGGTGAGTTGTTTGATCAGGCTGATGAGTGTTTCCAGCTTCATTTTCACTTCTGAAGCCTGTGATTTTAGAATCCCCGAAATCCGGTTAATCGTGATATAATATTGATATAAAAATCCCGACTCCATTTGATAATCAGCAGCTTTATCATGTATCCTGTTCCATGAACTATAAAGTTTCCTGATTATTTCAAGTAAATAGGGCAGTAAATTGTCCGCATCAACATCCGGATTAAAAATCAGGTTTAATAACTCATTTCGTTTCAGTGTTTTGGCATCAACATAAATCAGGTTCTTTTTCACCATTTCATCGTGAATCAGGCCGACCACATCGCCACAAATCAACACAACAAACTGATGATTAATGATATTGGCAACACTCAGGTGATAGAACTTTGAAGTTCCGTCTATCGTTCTTTTTCTTTTATGTAATTCGAAAATATGATCTATAAGTCCGGCTACCGGCGTAAGTTGCAATGGATAACCCATTGTTACATTTATCTTGGCAATGGTATCCGGAATTGAGTGCAACACAGGTAATAAAAGGTTCTCATCCGGAATGATTACAGCAGTTTTCAAATAGCTTTGTGCGTGTGCTTCGGGATACAAATCCTTTAATATATGATAAATCTGCTTTGCCTGTCCGATATTGGAGGGAATCTCAGTCAGTTCAAATGCTTTGTCTTCAAGTCTTTCTGTTACTGAAGGTATCTCATATTCAGACTGAAACCGAAGGGTGTTTTCCTTATAAAACAAGGATGCGGGATTGTCGGGGTCTCTGAGTTCACTGGCTTCGTAATCCCAGTAAAAATCAGCCTGATTACGTTTCTGTAGAGCCGACATAAGAGCTTTCTCACAAGGATTCAGCGCGTTAAATCCAATGAAAACAAACTTTTTATGATCAAACCATTCAACAGATTCATTTTGAACCAATTTTTCGGTTACTTGACGGGCAATCATGCCTTCATACCCGGTATTTTCTTCCAGCAATTCTTTTCTGAATTGTGCATATACCGGATACAGGATTTCCCAGGTTGCCATGAAATGTTCCTGGGCTTTACTGTTGGCAACCGGTTCGAAATGTTGCCAGAAATGGCGGATTGCTTCTATCTGCTTTTCAGAAAAAACATCGAACAACTGATCGATTTCTTTTAATTCGGTTATGTTCGTGAAAAGCTGTTTCGCATCGACCCTGTATTTGTCAACTTCATTAAAATCGGACAACAAGGTTTCGCCCCAAAAGACAAAAGCATCAAAACTTTCTTCAGCATGACTGATTGACTGGTAAATACGATACAAACGAAACAACATGCTCAGTCTATCAGCAAGCTGTAAACCGGAAGCCTGTACAAAACAGTTGTCAATGGTTGTAATTTCGGGAGAAAATAAAGGGATATCCGTAATTTCAGCTAAGTATTGCTGAAAGAATAATCCGGCCCGCCGATTCGGAAATACGAAGGTAAAAGTATTCAAATCATGGCGGTGATTATGATAATATGCTGTTGCTATGCGGTATAAAAATGAATTCATGCTGTTGTCATGGTTGATGTTGCAAATGTAAGAAAAAAATATCCGTTTGAAATCTGTCTGATTAAAAATGTATATCTTAGCGGGCGGTTTAAACAAAAATATTTTAATTGATTATTACATGACAGGTACGATAGTTAATACAATTGCCGTGATTGGCGGTGGAGTGATTGGTATTTTACTAAAGAAAAGTATGCCGGAAAGAATTAAAACAATTTATTTTCAGGCAATTGGACTTTTTACATTGGCAATCGGTATTTCTATGGTGTGGGAACTGAAGCATATCCTGATCGTGGTTGTAAGTCTGGCGCTGGGTTCACTTACCGGTGAATGGTTGAATCTTGAATCAGGAGCAGATAAGATGAGTAATTATCTGAAATTAAAACTAAAAATCGGCAGCGAGAAGTTTACTGAAGGATTAATTACGTCCTTTTTGTTGTTTTGCATAGGTTCAATGACCATCTTAGGCGCCATACAGGAGGGTACAGGAGTTTCATCCGATTTATTATTCACCAAATCGCTGATGGACTTCTTTTCGGCCATCATCCTGGCTTCAGCTTTTGGTGTTGGAGTAGCAGTATCGGCCATACCCTTGTTGCTGTTTCAGGGTTCATTAACACTATTGGCCATGGGTGCATCGCAGTTTTTTACACCAGAAATCATACACGGACTCACCAATATAGGAGGAATTTTACTCATCGGTTTAGGCATTAATATTTTAGAAATAAAAAAATTAAGGATAATGAACATGTTGCCGTCATTATTGTTTGTTGTTATATTACTTTGGATATTTGCGTAGATTTGCACAATTTTATTATTTTTGTGCAGTTTTAAACCCGATTGAAATATGAACAAAAATGAGATATTCGAAAAGCGAATAAAAGCTTTACAGGAAATGGAGGATAATGCTGTAAACAAGCAGCATTTAAAAGGTAAGTTAACGGCAAGAGAGCGATTAAATGTGTTATTTGACGAAGGAACCTTCTTTGAGTTTGATGCATTTGTGTCGCCATCTCAAACACCCATGAGTAGCCGGCAATCGAATTTTGGCGATGGCGTGGTAGTCGGAAGAGGTCTTGTGCAGGGAAAAAGCGTTTTTGCTTATGCGCAGGACTTTACTGTTTTAGGAGGGTCCTTAGGTTTCTCCCATGGCATGAAAATAGCCAAAGTGCAGGAAATGGCCTTGAAACTGGGTGCGCCAATCGTTGGACTGATGGACTCGGGAGGTGCCCGGATTCAGGAAGGAGTAAAAAGTCTTTCAGCTTACGCAACCATCTTTAACAACAATGTTCGTTCATCGGGTATTGTGCCGCAAATCTCTGTAATACTGGGACCTGCTGCTGGTGGTGCGGTATATTCGCCAGCACTTACTGATTTTATCTTCATGACTAAAAACACATCCTATATGTTTGTAACCGGACCGGATGTGGTGAAGGAAGTGCTTAACGAAGACATTGACAAAGACGGATTGGGTGGGGGAGATGTGCATGCCAATAAAAGCGGAGTTGCGCATTTCGTCTCTGATGATGAGGAACATACAATATTATTGGTACGTAAACTCCTATCTTATATTCCTTCAAATAATTTCGAGTCGTTGCCTGTTTCTAACCAGATTTCCTATTATAAAAGCAGACAGCAATACCTGAATAAAATTATTCCGGATGATCCGAACCGTCCTTATGACATGAAGGAAATTATCAAAATTCTGGTCGATAAGGATAGTTTCTTTGAAGTCCATGAGGGGTATGCACAAAACATTTTGGTTGGTTTTGCCCGTTTAAATGGTAAAACCATCGGTATTGTAGCCAACCAGCCCAAAGTAATGGCCGGAACACTGGATATCAACGCCAGCATCAAAGGCGCCCGCTTTGTCCGGTTCTGTGATGCATTTAATATTCCTCTTCTTATTCTGGAAGATGTTCCGGGATTCTTACCTGGTATTGAGCAGGAACACAATGGCATCATTCGAAACGGAGCTAAATTACTCTACGCTTTTTGTGAGGCTACTGTTCCTAAAATAACGGTTATTACCCGAAAAGCCTACGGAGGTGCTTACATCGTGATGAGTAGTAAAAACACAGGCGGTGACTTCAATTTTGCCTGGCCTTCAGCCGAAATTGCCGTTATGGGTCCGGCTGGTGCTATCAAGATTGTAAATAAACATGAATTAGCCAATGCGGAAGATAAGGCTGAAATGGAAAAAATGCTGACCGAGAAATATAAAGCTGAAATAGCCAATCCATATAAGGCAGAAGAAATCGGATTGATTGATGAAGTAATTAATCCTGAAACAACAAGGGAGGTATTAATCACTGCTTTCGAAATTTTATCCAATAAACAATATTCCAAACCGGAACGTAAACACGGTAGCATTCCTTTATAGTGGTTAGTGGTCAGTACAAATCATAATCTACCTGCTACTATCAAGTTATCAATATTAATGTATTAAATATGAAGAAAAGACTATTAATTGCCAACAGGAGTGAGATTGCTATTCGTATCATCCGCTCTGCCCATAAACAGGGCATGTGTGCAATCGTATTTCAGAGCGATAAAGAACCTGATGCCTTGTATCTCAAGTTTGCTGATGAAATTATTGATGCAAATGATGCCGATGATGAAAAACCTATATTCCTTAATCCTCAAAAGATTGTAGATTTAGCAAAGGAGCACGAAGTCGATCTGATACATCCGGGTTATGGTTTTTTATCTGAAAACCCTGACTTTGCTGCACTTTGTATTGCCAATAACATCAACTTCATTGGTCCGTCACCCGAACTAATTCGAGACATGGGACTTAAGACGGTAGCAAAGAAAATGGCTATTGAAGCGGGATTGCCTTTGGTTCCGGGTACAGATGGTCCGGTTACCGATGCACAAGCAGCGCGTGAGTTTGCCGATAAAATCGGATATCCGGTTATTTTGAAGGCTTCTGCCGGAGGCGGTGGCAGGGGGATGCGCATTGTTGAAAAGCCTGAAACAATTGAAAGAAATTTCAAATCGGCTTATGATGAAGCACTTGCTGCATTTGGAAATGGAGATATCTTTATTGAAAAATACCTGCAAAATCCCAAACATCTGGAATTTCAAATCTTAGGTGATAAACACGGAAATGTGATTCATTTGGGAGAAAGAGAGTGTTCGTTGCAACGGAAACATCAGAAAATCATTGAAGAAGCGCCATCGGCAAGTGTTACCCCTGCTATGAGGGCAGAAATGGGTGCTATGGCCGTTCGTTTTGCTCAAAAAATAGGTTACTATTCTGCCGGAACCATAGAATTTATCATGGATGAAGATGGATCCTATTATTTCATGGAAATGAATACCCGTATTCAGGTAGAACATCCTGTAACAGAAATGATTACCGGAGTTGATTTGGTGGATTGGCAAATCAGGGTCGCATTAGATGAAGTCTTAGACATCAAACAGGAAGATGTCAAAATCAAAGGTTGGGCAATTGAATGCAGGGTCAATGCAGAGGATCCACAAAACAGATTCAGTCCGCAAACCGGTTTTATCGACAAAATTCACTTTCCACAGGAACCAGATATCAGAATTGAAACAGGTTTCCTGAGTGGTTCCATGGTTACCCCATACTTTGATTCTATGATTGCCAAGATTATCGTGCACGGAGAAAACAGGAATGATGTAATAAACAAAACTTTGGAAGCCCTGAATAAATTCAATATCATTGGGTTGAAAACAACTGTTCCTTTCTGCAGGACTGTACTTCAACATCCGCATTTTATTGAGGCCTCTTATACAACCCGTTGGGTGGATCAGGTTTATGCTCCTGAAATGCTTGAGGATGCTGATGATGAGATGATTGGTGCACTGGCTGCAACAATCATGTACGCTTCTGAATACTTGCAGTTGCAGGGTGATATACCTGCTTATGAGAACGATGCACTGAATGTGTGGGTGTTGAACAAAAGATTAAACTATTGATTTTATGTGAACTTCGTATAAATATAAAAGGGATGCCTCGCGTTTGTTTATCGCGGTGCGTGACAACGGGAAAAGATATAAAATTTATATCCCCAGAGAATCGAATCCGGTTATCAATGGCAATGAACAGGAAATTGATTTTGTAGAACAGGAGGATTTCCAGTACACCTTCGATCGAAACGGAAAAAGATTTCATTGTGAGTTGGTTTCGAGGGATCAAAATAAAGCAACCGTCAATGTAAACGGTGTAGAATATAAATTCAGTCTGGAATCAATTTTTTCTTATGTTCGCAGGGGCATGATTGCTACGGGAGAAGAAAAAGATTCAGCTAATAATATTCTCGCACCCATGCCGGGCAAAATTATCGATATCTTTCTGAATGAAGGGGATTTAGTAAATGCGGGTGAACCTATTCTTACACTCGAAGCCATGAAGATGCAAAATGAGATAACTGCCGAATGCAACGGTGTTATTCAGAAAATACGGGTGAATCAGGGTCAATCGGTTATGAAAGACGAGTTATTGGTTGAAATACAGTCGATTGATGTTTAATTGACTTTTCTGAGCAAATACGCGCTGCAAACGTCAAATGTAAAACGTTTGTACTTGATTAGTTCAAAATCAAAAGATTGCAGTATTTGAATCAGTTTTTGCCCCCTGGGGAAAGCACCCATCGAATTTGTAAGGTATTTGTAATCGGATTTATCCAATAATCCGGTTACAAATAACATATATATCCGGATATACAGCTTGTAGAGCAACAACATAACACCCTTGTCCGGCTGATTTACTTCAATGATCAGAAAATGTCCTCCGGGTTTGAGTACCCGGTTGATTTCACGAAGTGATTGTGAGAGTTTTTCCAGGTTCCTGATTCCGAATGAAATAGTAACAGCATCAAAACTTTGATTTTCAAAACTCAGGGCAGCAGCATCCTCTACCATAAAATCGGTTTTTGCACGCACATGCTTATTGGCTACTTTCTGTTTGCCTATTTCCATCATCCCGGCTGAAATATCTATTCCGGTGATTTTATCAGGCTTGAGTAGTTTATCCATGACAACCATCATATCGGCAGTGCCGGTAGCGATATCCAGTATTATTTTGGGAGAAAACTGCTTTAAGAAAGTTACTGCCTCTTTCCTCCAACTATGAGCCATACCCCAGGAAATGACATTATTAAAACTGTCGTAATGAGCAGAGATTTTATCGAACAAGCTAATTAGTTGCTTTGTCTTATCTTCATTTGGGTCATAAGGCTTAACCTGATCATTCAATAATTCCCCGGAAATCATTTGGCAGTTGCAATTTTCTTTTTGTTACTATTGATAATCAGCCAAATTCCCCAAATTATGAAGGGTATACTCAATATCTGCCCCATATTTAAAACCATATCGTTTTCAAAGGACTCCTGGTTATTCTTTATAAATTCCAGCAAAAATCTTGTAAAAAAGATTCCGATAAGAAACACACCGAAAATTAAGCCGGTTTTCTTATACGCTTCTTTTTTCCAATATAACCAATACGTAACTGCAAAAGTCAAAATACAATATAAAGCTTCATAAATTTGTGTTGGATGCATCGGTTCTGTTTGTCCGTCACGTACAAAAATGAAACCCCAGGGCAGGGTAGTGGGCCCACCGTAAATCTCCGAATTCATCAAGTTTCCCAAACGAATCATAGCGCCTGCAACTGCAACACCAATAACTAATCGGTCAAATACCCAAATATACCCTTTTTTTGATACTTTTTTATTATAAAGATAGGTAGAAACCAATATTCCAATCGCTCCACCATGGCTTGCCAAACCACCTTGCCAGATATATAATATCTCGATAGGATTAGCCAGATAATATGCTGGATTATAGAATAGACAGTGACCGATTCTGGCCCCGATTATTGTACCTAAAACAGTGTAAATAAACAAACTGTCCAGCCATTTCTCCGGCAATTTTTCATGTTTATAAATCTTCTGTGTAATCATTAATGTCAACCAGATTCCGAGCGCCCAAAGCAAACCATACCATCTGATGTGCAAACTTCCAATGCTGAAAATCTCAGGATCTACATTCCAGGTTATATAATTCAATAACATAATTTCTCAGATTTAAATTTGTACCGGTAATTATTATTTGCCGTGACAATGTTTGTATTTTTTGCCACTACCACAGTAACAAAGTTCATTTCTACCCGGTTTTTTCTCTACATGAACAGGTTCAACTCGTTGGTTTTCACGCGTATCCTGTTTTGTAGGATCTTGAGCGGAACGAGAATTTACTTCATCTTTTTGCGTGCGATAACGGCTCATATCCATGCGTTGAACAGGTCGTGCTTCTTTTACCTGCTCCGGCTCTCTCATTGGAATCTGTCCACGCATCAGAATGGAAATAATCTTCCTGTTCATCGAGTCAATCATTTCCTTGAAAAGTCCGAATGATTCGAGTTTGTATATTAACAGAGGATCTTTTTGTTCGTAAGATGCATTTTGTACGGAATTACGCAATTCATCCAACTGACGAAGGTGTTCTTTCCATTCATCATCAATGACATATAAAAGTATCTGTTTTTCAAATGATCTGACAATCTCTATGGCTTCAGTATTATACGCAGTTTCAAGATTTGTGGAAATATTGAAAACACGTTTACCATCAGTCACCGGTACAAGGATATTTTCGTATTGCTTTCCTTGTTTTTCATATACTTGTTTGATCACTGGATAGGCTACTGATGCCAGTTTATCCATTTTCCTTTTAAAAGAAGCCAAAGCATCTTCAGCAACTTTTTCTGATAAATCATTTACTTTTCCTGATAAGAATTGTTCTGCTGCAACCGGAGCATCCATAGCGAACACTTTCAATAGTTCCTCTTCAAAGTATTCATAATCCTGTGCGTTTTTAGCATTTTCAACAGTGTTTTCTGCCAGATCATAAATCATATTGGTGATATCAACACCAATTCTTTCACCCATCAATGCATGGCGACGTTTCGAGTACACCACCTCACGTTGGGAGTTCATTACATCATCGTATTCCAGCAATCTTTTACGAATACCAAAGTTATTCTCTTCAACTTTCTTCTGTGCTCGTTCGATAGAGTTTGAAATCATCTGATGTTCAATCATTTCTCCTTCTTTGAAACCAAGCCTGTCCATAATAGACGCGATTCGTTCTGAACCGAACAAACGCATCAAATCATCTTCCAGCGAAACAAAGAAAACAGAAGAACCCGGGTCACCCTGACGACCGGCACGACCTCGTAACTGTCTGTCAACCCGACGGCTTTCATGGCGTTCTGTACCAATGATGGCCAAACCACCGGCAGCTTTCACTTCAGGAGTAAGTTTGATGTCGGTACCACGACCTGCCATGTTGGTTGCGATGGTCACAGTGCCTTTACGACCGGCTTCGGCAACGATATCAGCTTCACGCTGGTGAAGTTTAGCATTTAAGACATTGTGCTTAATCTTCCTTACAGTCAACATCCTGCTGAGCAATTCCGATATTTCCACAGAGGTAGTACCAACCAGTACCGGACGACCTGCATTGACAAGCGCATCAATTTCTTCAATAACAGCAGTATATTTTTCCCGTTTGGTCCGATATACACGATCCTGCATATCATTACGTGAAATTGGCCGGTTTGTTGGTATTACCACTACATCAAGTTTGTAGATATCCCATAATTCACCGGCTTCTGTTTCTGCTGTACCGGTCATACCGGCCAGTTTGCTGTACATCCTGAAATAATTTTGCAGGGTAATGGTAGCAAAGGTCTGTGTGGCAGCTTCAACCGTAACATTTTCTTTTGCTTCAATGGCTTGATGCAATCCATCGGAATACCGACGACCTTCCATGATACGACCGGTTTGTTCATCTACAATCTTTACTTTATTCTCGAGTACTACGTATTCTACGTCTTTCTCAAACAAAGTATAGGCTTTCAATAATTGATTTATTGTGTGAACACGTTCTGATTTGATTGCGTAATGTTGATGAATTTCGTCTTTACGACTTTGCTTTTCAGCAGGAGAAAGTGTTTTATCTCTTTCTAAATCAGCAATTTCACCGCCTACATCAGGTAAAACGAAAAATTTAGGATCTTCGGAATTACCTGTTATAAGATCAATCCCTTTGTCTGTGAGGTTAATGCCTTTATTTTTCTCATCAATTACAAAATAAAGCGGATCAGTTGCAATGTGCATGTTTTTATTGTTCTGCTCCATGTAAAACTCTTCTGTTTTAAGCAGTTGAGCTTTAATTCCCTGTTCGCTGAGAAACTTGATGAGTGGTTTATTTTTTGGTAAACCTTTGTAAGAACGGAACAAAGCCAATGCGCCTTCCTCGCGTTTCTTCTCATCATCTGATTTCATCAGCTCTTTTGCTTCAGATAAATATTTGGTAGCCAATGCTTTCTGAGCAGAAACCAATTTTTCAACCTTGGGACGTAAATCTTCAAAAAGCTGGTCATCACCACGGGGAACCGGACCAGAAATAATCAGGGGCGTACGGGCATCATCAATCAAAACCGAGTCAACCTCATCCACGATGGCGTAATTGTGTTTCCGTTGAACCAGATCTTCGGGGTTGGTAGCCATGTTATCACGCAGATAATCAAAGCCAAATTCGTTATTTGTTCCGAAAGTAATATCAGCAAGATAGGCTTTACGACGCTCTTCCGAATTAGGTCGATGCCTGTCGATACAATCTACCGACAACCCATGGAACATATAAAGTGGTCCCATCCATTCAGAGTCACGTTTTGAGAGGTAATCATTAACTGTTACAACATGAACACCCCGTCCGGTCAATGCATTTAAATAGACGGGTAGGGTAGCAACCAGGGTTTTTCCTTCTCCAGTACCCATTTCAGCAATTTTTCCTTTGTGCAGTACAGTACCACCAAATAGCTGAACATCATAGTGAATCATGTCCCATTTAATCATGTTACCGCCAGCCATCCATTCATTTTTATAGATGGCTTTGTCGCCCTGAATAGTAACAAAATCGTATTTAACGGCTAATTCCCGGTCAAATGGAGTAGCCGTAACAGTAATTTCCTGATTTTCAGTTAGTCTGCGAGCAGTATCCTTAATAACGGCAAAAGCTTCCGGTAAAATTTCTTCTAAGATTTTTTCATTTTTAGAAATAATCTCTTTTTCAAGTTTATCAATTTCGATGTAGATTTTTTCCCGCAGATTTATTTCTGTGGATTCTACTGAATTTTTAAGCTCCTGAATCCGGTTTACTTCATCAGCGACATAATCTTTAATACGTTGTTTTAAATTATTCGATAAATCTCTCAATTCATCATTTGATAATTTAATAACTGATTCATACGCATTTTTTGTTTTGATGACATAAGGTTCTATTTCTTTTAAGTCACGCTGAGCCTTGTTACCAAAAATCTTTTTCAGAATATCATTAAATCCCATTTTAGTATAATGTGTGTTATTTCAAAAACAAATTTTTAAGATTGACAAAGATACAATTTTTTCTGTGTATCTCAATTAGAATCAATGTAAAGATATGGATAAATTAGCAGTTGAAATCAGCAGTTTTAAATTATATTAATTTGTATCGCATAATTTATATTATGTAAAATACAATTTATCAACAAATGAGGAATATGAAATCTCATATTCCCCATTCGTCTATAAAAATTATTTAATGGTAATTGCAAGGTTTAATTCATCTAATTGTGACTGATCAATTACTGATGGTGCATCAATCATTACATCACGACCTGCATTGTTTTTTGGAAATGCAATGCAATCACGAATTGAATCCAATCCGGCAAATAACGATACAAAACGATCCAACCCAAAAGCCAATCCACCATGTGGTGGCGCACCATATTTGAATGCACTCATCAGGAAGCCAAATTGTGCTTCAGCTTTTTCCGGTGTAAAACCGAGTAATTCGAACATGCGGTTCTGCAGCTTGCTGTCGTGGATACGTATCGATCCCCCACCCAGCTCTACTCCGTTTACAACCATATCGTAGGCATTGGCACGAACCTGACCGGGATCTGTATCCAGCAATGCAATATCTTCTGGCTTTGGCGATGTAAATGGATGATGCATAGCATAATAGCGTTTTGATTCTTCATCCCACTCAAATAGTGGAAAATCAACGACCCATAAAGGTTTGTAGATGTTTTTATCACGAAGTCCTAACCTGGCACCTATCTCAAGACGTAATTCGCTAAGTGCTTTTTGCGTTTTAGATTTGTCACCCGCCAATATCAGGATTAAATCGCCCGGCTCAGCATTAAACAAAGCGGCAATTGATTTTAAATCATCCGGCGTGTAGAATTTATCAATCGAAGATTTTAAAGAACCATCAGCCTCATAACGTATATATACCAATCCTTTTGCTCCAATCTGAGGACGTTTTACAAAATCTGTCAATTCATCAAGCTGTTTACGGGTATAAGATGCACACCTTTTTGCACAGATACCACCCACATAAGCAGCACTATCAAATACCACAAAATCTTTTCCAGAAACAGCATCTTTTAATTCAACAAACTGCATGTCAAAACGAATATCCGGCTTATCTGAACCATAATACTTAATCGCATCCGCATACGTCATTCTGGGAAAATCACCCTGAATATCAATATTCTTGATAGTTTTGAAAAGATGCTTGGTCAATCCTTCAAAAATATTCAATACATCTTCCTGCTCTACAAACGACATTTCACAGTCTATTTGGGTAAATTCAGGTTGTCGGTCAGCCCTTAAATCTTCATCTCTGAAACATTTTGCAATCTGAAAATACCGGTCGAAACCTGAAACCATCAACAATTGTTTGAATAATTGTGGTGATTGCGGTAAGGCATAAAACTGACCCGGATTCATCCTGGATGGCACAACAAAATCCCTGGCACCTTCAGGTGTAGAACCTATTAATATTGGTGTTTCAACTTCAAGAAAGTTTTGTTCATCCAGAAATCTGCGTGTTTCAAATGTCATTTTATGACGCAAAATCAGGTTTTCTCTGACATTACTTCTTCTTAAATCAAGATAACGATATTTCATACGGATATCATCTCCGCCATCCGTGTTTTCCTCGATTGTAAACGGAGGTGTAATGGCTTCGTTTAAGATAACCAGTTTGTCGACGAGAATTTCAATGTCTCCTGTATTGATATGAGCATTTTTGCTGCTTCGTTCTGAAACAAGGCCGGTAACCTGAATAACAAATTCACGACCGAGTTTATTTGCTTTTTCACAAAGTTCAGCGTTAATCTCGTGATTGAATACAAGTTGAGTTACCCCGTAACGGTCTCTTATATCAACGAAAGTCATACCACCCATTTTACGGGTTTTTTGTACCCATCCCGCCAGTGTTACTTTTTCTCCTGAGTTCTGAATGCGGAGTTCACCACAATTTTTAGTTCTGTACATGCAATTTATGATTGAAAAATTGACACAAAAGTAGTAATTTTTTATGATTTGAAATCAATATTATTTTCCCTGTATGGGAACGTACACTACTTTCTTGGTTTTAAAATAATCCTCATTGAAATAATCACTTATTTCATAGCTGCTTGCAATATTCTTAAAGGGTAAAATTTCATGCTGCAACTCCCCTCCCTTCAGACAAATCAGTCCATTGGGCAATGCATTTTTTTGTTCATTGACAATGTTTTTTCTAACTAATTTAACTAAATCGTCCAATGGCATTACGGCACGACTTACAACAAAATCAAATTTGTTTTTTTCTTCCTGCACCCTCATGTGTTTTAAGGTTATGTTATTCAACTTAATAGCATTGGAAACTTCCTGTCCAACCTTTATTTTCTTTCCAATTGAATCAATCAGTGTAAATTCAGATTCAGGAAAGAGAATAGCGAGTGGAATTCCGGGAAAACCTCCTCCGGTGCCGACATCCAAAATCTTTGTGCCCGGTTTGAAACTGATAACCTGAGCAATAGCTAACGAATGTAAAACATGGTGCAGATACAAATTTTCTATATCCTTTCTGGAAATTACATTGATTTTGGCGTTCCAGTCAGTATAAAGTTCATATAATGATTCAAACTGATGTATTTGAACATCGGATAAATCTTTAAAATATTTCGAAATCTCTTTCATTTACAACGTTTAAATAATTTTGAGAATACAAAAGTAAAACAAAAATTGAATAGTTCTTAGAATTAATTAGATTTTAATTTGCCAGATAAAAAAATAACAGTATCTTTGCAGCCGTTTTGAACAACATTTCGGGGTGTAGCGCAGTCCGGTTAGCGCACCTGCTTTGGGAGCAGGGGGTCGTGGGTTCGAATCCCGCTACCCCGACAAAAAAAGCCACTTGTATAGGTATGCAGGTGGCTTTTTTTTGTTTTCCTGATAATGTATTATCTTTGCAACTCAAAATTAATAGAACTAAAATTTATAATATAAATGAAAGCTTATGTTTTTCCCGGTCAGGGAGCACAATTTGTAGGAATGGGTAAGGATTTGTACGATCAATCCGATTTAGCCCGTGAATATTTTGAAAAAGCAAATGAGATTCTTGGTTTTCGCATTACAGATCTGATGTTCGAAGGAACTCCCGAAGACCTGAAGCAGACAAAAGTAACCCAACCGGCCATCTTTCTGCATTCTGTTATTTCCGCGCTGGTAATGGGTGATGCTTTTAAACCGGATATGGTAGCTGGTCACTCTTTAGGTGAATTTTCTGCATTGGTAGCAGCTAAAGCTTTGTCGTTTGAAGACGGGTTAGTATTGGTTTCAAAACGTGCTATGGCGATGCAAAAAGCCTGTGAGATGGAGGAGTCAACAATGGCCGCTGTACTTGGCTTAAGTGATGAAATTGTTGAAGAAGTATGCGATTCTATTACAAACGAAGTTGTGGTTCCTGCAAATTATAACTGTCCCGGACAGCTTGTTATTTCGGGTTCTGTTGCAGGTATTGATTTAGCTTGTGAAGCGCTTAAAGCCAAAGGTGCTAAAAGGGCTCTGAAATTGCCTGTCGGTGGAGCTTTCCACTCTCCTCTAATGAAACCCGCCAGCGAAGAATTACAGGCAGCTATTAATGAAACAATCATTTCAACACCTCTTTGTCCTGTTTATCAAAATGTTAATGCATATCCGCAAACAAATCCCGTTTCAATCAAACAAAATTTGATTGCACAATTAACTGCACCGGTAAGATGGACACAAACAGTGAAAAATATGATTACTGATGGTGCTACTGAATTTTATGAATTAGGTCCTGGTGATGTACTAAAAGGCCTTGTGAAAAAAGTAAACCCTGAGGTTATTGTAGGATAATTACACAAATTACATGTTATCATGTTAATTTGCACTATTTTTATGACCACTTTCAACTTTTGTCGTTGAAAGTGGTTTCTTTTTTAGATTATAAAACAAACTGACTAAATAATATATCTTGGCTGGCATCTATATTCATATTCCTTTCTGTAAACAACGTTGTACTTATTGTGATTTCTACAAGGAAACAGGTAGCAATAACAATCAGATAGACGCATTTGTAGATGCCCTGATTCAGGAAATACAACTTCGTAAATCATATCTGAATGGGGAGGATATCAGTACGCTATATTTTGGGGGTGGAACTCCCAGTGTACTCAACTTCAATCAATTTAAAAAGATTTTTAACGAAATTTACAGCTGTTTTAATGTGGAGGATGATGCAGAAATTACAATGGAAGCTAATCCGGACGACCTTACTGAGGTATATTTGAAAACCCTATCCCCTCTCCCATTTAATCGGTTAAGCATTGGTATACAGTCGTTTAATGATGCACATCTGAAGAAAATCAACAGAAGACACGATGCCCAACAAGCTAAGGATGCTGTAATCAATGCCAGAAAACATGGATTCAAAAATATCAGCATAGATTTGATATATGCGCTACCGGAACAAACAATTGATGATTGGAAAAATCAACTGGAAGAAGCATTTAAACTGGATGTAGAGCATATATCAGCTTATGGACTTACCTATGAGGAAGGTACAGCACTATGGAAGCAACGAAACAAGGGTTTAGTTAAGGTAACAGAAGATGAAGTCACACTTCAGATGTTTGACTATATGAGACTACAGATGAGTGAAAAAGGGTTTGAATCGTATGAGATATCCAATTATGCAAAACCTGGCTTCAGATCCAGACACAACAGTGCTTACTGGCAGTTTGTACCCTATCTGGGACTGGGACCATCAGCTCATTCTTTCGATGGAAAATCAAGGCAATGGAATATTTCATCACAACAAAAATACACTGAAGGTATATCAATCTTCAAACCTTTATTTGAAAAGGAGATTCTAAGTGAACAGGACTTTTATAATGATTTTATCATGGTTTCATTGAGAACAAAAGAGGGAATTGATTTGATTCGTTTAAAAAACAGATTCGGAGATGTTTTATTTGATTATTGCTTGCAAAATGCAGAAAATCAAATAAAATACGGTAATCTTATTTTAAATAACAACAGACTTTTTCTATCAGATGCAGGTGTTCATATCACCAATCAGGTTATTGTTGAACTTATGAAAACAGACTAATTTTAATTAATCAGTGTTAATCAAACTCTCATCGTGAATTAAAAATCCGTTTGTTAAACAAAAAATAGTAAATTTGTCGCTTAATTCATTATGGCATGACTGAAAATAATACTAATAAAGATTTCAGAAAAGTGTTTAACCGGTGGTTTTGGATACTATTCGGTTCAGGATTAACTGTTATGGCACTTGTTTTCTTTTTTATCAGCATTGGATGGTTGGGATATCTTCCGGAAATTGATCAGCTGCAAAACCCAATCAATAAATATGCAACCGAGCTTTATTCTTCTGATTTCAAATTGATTGGAAGCTATTCTGAAAGTAAGGATAACAGGATTAGAACAGAATACAGCCAGATATCAAAACATGTTATCAATGCACTTATTGCAACTGAAGATGAAAGATTTTATGACCATTCGGGAATTGATGGCAGAGCACTTGGGAGGGTTTTCATCAAAAGGGGTATTTTCAGACAAAAAAGTTCGGGAGGTGGTAGTACAATCACTCAACAGTTAGCAAAACTACTGTACTCTCCTAAAGCGGATAATATTATTGAGAGAGCATTACAAAAACCAATTGAATGGGTCATTTCAGTTCAGCTGGAAAAAATATACACCAAAGAAGAAATTATTACACTTTATCTTAATCAGTTTGATTTTCTGTATAATGCCGTGGGTATTAAAACCTCATCATACGTCTATTTTAATACTACACCAGCTGAATTAAAAATTGAAGAAGCTGCTACACTCATCGGCATGTGTAAAAATCCTTCACTGTATAATCCGAAAAGATTCAACGAGAGAGCCAGAAACAGAAGAAATGTTGTGTTGGATCAAATGCGTAAGGCCGATTTTATTACGAAAGCTGAAAGAGACTCATTGCAACAACTTCCATTGACACTTGATTTTCAAAGAGTTGACCACAAACAAGGATTAGCTCCCTATTTCAGGGAATATCTGAGATTAACCCTAACAGCAAAAAAACCAGTCAGAAGTAATTATGCAAGCTGGCAGGATGAGAAATATAAAGAAGATTTGTGGCAATGGGAAAATAACCCCTTGTATGGATTCTGTAATAAAAACACAAAATCAAATGGCATGCCTTATAACATCTATACTGATGGACTGAGGATTTTTACAACCATTGATTCCCGTATGCAGCAATATGCAGAAGAAGCTGTTGAGCAGCATCTTACTGAACTTCAGCAAGCATTTTTCAAAGAAAAGAAAGGAAGATCTTATGCTCCGTTTTCGAAACATGTCAACCAAACTGAGATTGATGCCTCCATTAACCGTGCCATGCGCGATTCTGAACGTTACAGACGACTCAAGAATGAAGGTGTAAGCAGTGAAGAAATCTCCCGGGTATTCAACACAAAAGTTGAAATGCAGGTGTTTTCATACAAAGGAATGATTGATACTGTTATGACACCCATGGATTCGATTCGTTATATCAAACATTTCCTGAGATGTGGCTTTATGTCTATTGATCCTAAAACCGGTCAGGTAAAGGCGTATGTTGGCGGACCAAATTTTACTCATTTTCAGTACGATATGGCTACGTTGGGAAAACGTCAGGTGGGTTCTACCATAAAACCATACCTATACACGTTGGCAATGGAAGAAGGTCTTTGGCCATGCGACAAAGTAATGAATGTGCCAATTACCTTAAAAGACGCCAATGGTAATGACTGGTCTCCACGTAATTCAAGCAAATCTAGAATTGGTGAAGAAGTTACACTACGGTGGGCATTAGCAAATTCAAATAACTGGATATCAGCTTATTTAATGAATATGTTTACTCCGGAATCATTGGTAAAACTAATGCAATCTTTTGGAATCAGAAGTCATTTAGATCCGGTTATTTCATTGTGCCTGGGTCCTGCTGATATTTCAATTGTTGAAATGGTGGATGCGTATACTGCTTTCCCCAACAAAGGCATCAGGGTTGAACCTATGTATGTAACCCGTATTGAAGATGGTAACGGAAATGTAATTGCAACATTTACACCTCAGATGCATGAAATTTTCAGTGAATCAACAGCTTATAAGATGATTTACATGCTGAGAAGTGTGGTTGACGGAGGTACTGGTGGTAGAATTCGCGGTAGATATGGCTTAACTATGCCCATGGGTGGTAAGACTGGTACAACTCAAAACAACTCTGATGGTTGGTTTATGGGTTTTACTCCATCTTTGGTTTCCGGCGTTTGGGTTGGTGGTGAGGATCGTTCCATCCACTTTGATAATATCGCCGAAGGTCAGGGAGCCAGTATGGCTTTGCCAATATGGGCATTATATATGCAAAAAGTTTTAGGTGACAGTTCATTAGGGTATTCTGCACAAGATAATTTTGATGTTCCATCTTCATTTAATGCTAATGCAGGTTGTGAAGAAAACGTTTTTGATTGGTAAGTTAAATATTTGAAAAGAAAAATTCTCATATCAATTATGTTGTTTTTTCAACTGGGTCTATTGTTTGCTCAGTTGAACACCGACCGTATTCTGACCATTGGCCGGAATGCATTGTATTTTGAGGATTATGTACTTTCTATTCAATATTTTAATCAGGTCATCAAAATCAAACCGTTTTTGGCCGAACCTTACATGTATCGGGCCATCGCTAAAATTCAACTTGGAGATTACGAAGGAGCTGAGATTGATGGAACAGAAGCAATTATCAGGAATCCATTTTTACCTCAGGCTTTTTATGCCAGGGGGTTCACCCGCATGAAGCTGGAAAAATACGAAGAAGCCGCACAGGATTTTACTAAAGCACTCGAATTTAGTCCGGGTAGTCAACATTTATTGGTAAGCAGAATCGATGCTAATGAAAAAAGTGGCAACTATGAAGCTGCTTTGAAAGATATTGACAAATACATCGCCATGAATCCCAGAAATACTGGATTATGGTATGAGAAGGGCCGAATTTACCTATCAATGAATGACACAGTCGCAGCTGAAAACTCATTCAATCAGCTAATTAAATCTGACACAACTGCTTATGTCGGTTGGAGTGCCAGGGCTTTATTAAAACTACAAAGAAAAGATTTGCAGGGCGCTTATGACGACTATTCCAGGTCAATCGCGTTAAAATCAAATTATTTTGGGGATTACATCAACCGGGGTATCATCAATGTTGAACAAAGAAGATACATGGAGGCGCTGGCTGACTATGATCAGGCCATAAAACTTGAACCAAATAGTAAACTGGCATATTTAAACAGGGCCATTCTTCGTTCAAACCTGGGTGACAACAACAATGCTCTTGGGGATTTTGAACAGGTACTGAAAATGGATTCTGCCAATATGGAAGCCAGATACAGTAAAGCCTTACTTGAAATGAAACTGAGACATTACCGCAATGCCATAGCAGACTTTAAAATCATATTGAATAAGCATCCCTACTTTATTCCTGCTTATTGGGGGATTGCTGAAGCATACGATGCTCAAAATAACATTAAAGAGGCTTTCAGATACAGACAAAAAGCACAGGACATTGAAAAAAATAAAGATAAAATAAGGGAAAAGATTCAGGAAGATCTGAATGCTAAAAATATGATTGCAGAGGATATTCCTGAAAGCAATAACAAAAAAAGAACTGATGTTTTCAACAGGTATGCTACCCAGAACATCAGTGATAATGAGTCCGAATCGAAATATAATAACCAGAAAAGAGGAGCTGTTCAAAAGAATTTCGTCGATGTGGTGAACGAGAAAAATTTTGTATTGACATATTATTCCAAAACAGATGCGTTACGTCAAACTAATTTATATCATCCTGAAATAGAGACGTATAACAGAAGAAAACATTTGAGTGCTGATTTAAAAGTAACCTGTTCAGAGATTCCTTTGACTAATGAGTTGATTGACAAGCATTTCAAAACCATTAATCAAATCAGTTCAAAAATTAATGTAAATACCAATGATGCAGATATTTACTTTCACAGGGCACTGGAATTCGCATTGATTCAGGATTTTGAAAATGCAATTGAAGACCTCAATAAGGCAATCGCATTGCGTTCTGACTTCATGTTGGCATACTTCACCAGAGCTAATATTCGGTACAAGTACATTGATTATATGAAAAACTCACTTCGGGAAACCGGACTTGAGACCTTAGAGTTAAAGGACCGCTATGCTGCTTTTGAAAAAGAGAAAAAGTTTGATGTGGAGTTAATCATGCGTGATTTGGAAAGAGTAAGTGATTTACAACCTGATTTTTCATTTGCATATTACAACAAAGCCAATATATTAACTTCACAACAGGATTTTCGGACTGCTATATCCAATTATTCAAAAGCCATTGAAGTTGACAGAGATTTTGCTGAAGCATACTTCAACCGGGGACTGACTTACCTGTATATTGGTGAAGATGCAAAAGGACTTACAGATCTGAGTAAGGCAGGTGAATTGGGCATTTATCAGGCATATAACCTGATACAAAGGTTTAAATAACAAGTACTAATTTACCGGAAAAAGGCTCAGGGCCTCTCCTACTACAAAATTACTTCCTGTAATCAGCAATAAATCATCTGCATTGGCATCAAAAATTGCTTTATTTACGGCATCTTTTACAGCTCCGAATGACCATCCCGAAAGATTATAATTCATTGCTTTTGCTTTCAGTTCATTTGCCGGCAAAGCTCTCTTTACCTGTGCTTGCGTAAAATAGTAAACAGCATCAATAGGTAACAGTTTTAACACTCCTGATATATCTTTATCATTTACCATGCCAATAACGATTCGCAGTGTTTTATAATGCTGATTTTTCAACTGATTTACAATGGCTTGAATTCCCGGAACATTATGTCCGGTATCAGCAATAACTTTAGGTTTATCGCTCAATAATTCCCACCTGCCCCGCAAACCGGTAAGTTTACAAATATGTTCAATGCCTTTTTTAAGTGCTTCATCAGAGACTTTGAACGTTGTCCTGTTATTTAAAACTTTAATGGCTGAAAATATAGTAGCCAGGTTTCTAAGTTGGTAAATCCCATTCAATCCGGAACCAAATTCCTGTTTTCGATAATTAAAAATCATTTTATCTTGCTCATAACGAGTCAAAACAGGAATATCATCATCTTCCGCAAAAATTATATCTGACTGCATTTCAAGTGATTTCAGCACAAACACGGGTTTAGTTTCAGGTAATGATTCACCTATAACCACAGGAATTCCCGGTTTAATGATACCCGCTTTTTCAGCAGCAATCTGAGGAAGTGAGTCGCCCAGAAATTCAACATGATCGAAACCTATATTGGTAATAATGCTTAATTCCGGACTAACGATGTTGGTGCTGTCCAACCTGCCTCCCAGACCAACCTCAATAACAGCAATATCAACCTGTTTATCAGCAAAATATGAAAAGGCCATTGCCATGGTTAATTCAAAAAAAGAAGGTTGAATCGTTTCTATTGCATCAATGTGTTTCTGAATATAATCAATAACATATTGTTGATCAATCATTTGTCCGTTTACTCTGATTCTTTCTCCAAAATCGACAAGATGGGGAGAAGTGTAAAGCCCAACCTTATAACCGGCTTCCTGTAAAATTGCAGCCAAATAATGCGAGACAGAACCTTTTCCATTGGTTCCGGCAACATGAATAGATCGAAATTTTTGATGTGGATTATCAAGCTGAGCCATCAACCGGTATGTATTTTCCAGTCCCGGCTTGTAAGCAGATGAACCAACAAGGTGAAATACCGGAAGCCGGTCGTATAAATACTGCAATGTCTCCTGATAATTCATAACCAAATACTAATATACTCTTTGTCCGAATATCGAACTGCCAATTCTGACCATGGTACTTCCCTCTTCTATGGCAATTTGAAAGTCATCTGACATGCCCATCGAGATTTCGCTAAAATGATTATCCTGAGCAGCATAATCTCGTTTAACTGTATCAAACAATGATTTGAGCGATTTAAATTCATTCCTGACCTGCTGGTGATTATCTGTAAAAGTAGCCATTCCCATCAATCCGCAAACCTTTATAAATGAAAGATTTGATAGCGCCTTATTTTGATATAAATCAAGAACTTCAGCGGAAGAAAACCCAAATTTTGTTTCTTCAGTAGCAATATGAACCTGCAACAGACAATTCACTACCCGGTTAATTTTTTCTGCCTGCTTGTTGATTTCCGACAGTAACTTCAATGAATCCGCTCCATGAATCAATTCTATAAAAGGTACCAGATATTTCACCTTATTTGTTTGTAAATGACCAATAAAATGCCAGTGAATATCTTTAGGTAAACGTTCCTGCTTTTCCACCAGTTCCTGCACCCTGCTTTCCCCGAATATCCTTTCACCAGCGTTATAGGCTTCTATTATAGTACTATCCGGATGAAATTTTGAAACACATACCAACTTTACATGAGCCGGTATGTGTTCTCTGATAGATGCAATATTTTGTACGACAGACATATACTGGATTTACGATTTGGTTATTTTTCTTCAGCTTCTCCATATTTGAACACATCCATAATCAGTGTTTCAGTTATGGTTACAACCTCATAATCAGCCATACTTCCTTTCATTCCTTCCTGTAATCTGCTTAAAGCCTGTCCAATTTCAGAAGCTTGTACCATCATCGCCACCGGGACTTTCTTTTCAACTCCTTTTTCCTCATCTAAAGTAATGTAATTTACTTTGAACCTATACCATTTATCTCCATCATCATGAAAGAACATTTCGTTGATTTTCACTCTCTTAATATTGGCAACAGAAAATTCCCCACTGATAAATGGCTTCATTTCTTCAATCATCCGCTCTTCAGCTTCAGTAAAGGATAGCGCATCCACCAAATAAGATTCACTCACTTTAACAATCTTTCCCTCTTCAGCTGTTTTTTCAAACTTTACCTTACATTCAAACCAGTTGTACATATTACTTTTAATCTATCTGTTATAATTTAAATTGAACTCTTTATTTCAGGCAAAGGTAATATTTAATCACGACTAATTGAATTAAAAAATAAAAAAATCTATCTTCAAAATTTACATAAAAACCATACCTTTGTACTTCATTTTCCATTTATGGATACGCAAACAAAATTATTCATACAGGAGCATCTTAACGACGATGTAATCCAACTCGGATTGCAGGCAAAGCGATACCCGGATATTGATATGACTTTCGTAATCAATCAGATAGCAGGACTTCAAAAAATAAAAGAAAAAGTCCCGCTATTTTATAAATCTCATAATATACTATTTCCAAAACAATTGTCGGTAGAACAATCGTCTTCGGAAATTACCGCGAAATACAAATCAAGGCTTTCCCATGGAGATACATTCGCAGATCTTTCAGGTGGTTTGGGAGTTGATTTCTACTTTATTTCGCAGAATTTCAAGTCCGGTCTTTATATAGAACGCGATGAAGAATTATGCAAACTGGCAGCACATAATTTCGAACTATTGAAAATACCCCGATATGAAATACATCAGACAAAATCTGAAAATTATCTGGATAAGATGCCGGAAGTAGATTTGATTTATATCGATCCGCACAGAAGAAGTGAAATTGGTAAGAAAACTGTACTAATTTCAGATTGCGAACCTGATGTTACCTTGTTAGCTGAAAAGATGTTACTTAAATCACCCGTGGTAATGATTAAGCTTTCCCCTATGTTGGATATTCATCAGGCAATTAAGCACTTACCTCAAACGACGGAAGTTCATATTGTAGCTGTTGATAATGAATGTAAAGAGGTTTTGCTTATATTAAAGAGAGATAGCACATTTGAACCTGATGAAAATCAATACAATAACATCCTGATTAAAACCAGAAATCTCCATACGACAAAGCCAGAACAAATTTTTGATTTTACTTTTGATGAGGAAAAACAGGCGGAACCGGTATTTACTGATGGAGTAAGTCGATATCTGTATGAACCTAATGCTGCTATTATGAAGTCCGGAGCATTTAAGTCGGTCGCAACCCGTTTTAACTTACGAAAGTTTCATGTAAACACGCATTTGTATACCGGAGATGACCTGATTGAACGTTTTCCGGGTAGAATCATGCAGGTTTCGGAAGTGTTTGGCAACAACAAAGCCGACTTAAAGAGAATAAAAGAAAAATTTCCTAAAGCAAATGTAAGTACACGTAACTACCCTTTATCAGTGGCTGACTTTCGAAAAAAAACAGGTATAAAAGATGGTGGTAGTAATTATCTTTTTGCACTTAAAACCACTTCAGATAAAAACATCATAATTGTCTGTAATAAAATAAATTAACCGGGACTAATTTAACGATCAGATTAATTTAAGCTGTACCCGTTTTCTCACCATATCCACTTCAAGCACCCTTACCTTAACATGTTGATGTAATGAAACTACTTCCGCCGGATTTGATATGTACTTATCGGCCATTTGAGAAATGTGCACAAGTCCGTTCTCTTTAATACCAATATCAACAAAAGCGCCAAAATTGGTAATGTTGGTAACAATACCCGGCAGTTCCATACCTGAGATTAAATCTTCAATTTTCTTGATATTGGGGTCGAATTCAAAAACTTTGACGCTACTACGTGGGTCACGTCCGGGTTTTTCCAGCTCAAGTAATATATCTGTCAGGGTAGGCAGACCAATATTCTCTGTCACATAAGATTTCAACTCAATTTTTTGAATTAATTCTTTGTTTCTGATTAACTTATCAATGTCGGTTTTTAAGTCTTTTGCCATTTTCTCTGCAATCCGGTAACTTTCAGGGTGTACAGCCGAATTATCCAGCGGATTTTCACCATCAGGTATCCGAAGAAAACCGGCACATTGTTCAAAAGTTTTAGTACCCATTTTGGGCACTTTCAATAATTGCCTGCGATTTGTAAAAGCACCGTTCTCAGCACGATAATCCACAATATTCTGAGCCAACTGAGGGCCAAGTCCGGAAATATAGGTTAACAGATGCTTTGAAGCGGTATTCAGATTAACACCAACTTTATTTACAGCATTTTCAACCGTTTGATCCAGAGATTTTTTCAACAATGTTTGGTCCACATCATGCTGGTACTGACCCACACCTATCGATTTAGGATCAATTTTTACCAGTTCAGCCAACGGGTCCATTAACCGGCGGCCAATTGAAACAGCACCACGTACCGTTACATCATAATCAGGAAACTCTTCCCGTGCAATTTTCGAAGCAGAATAAATGGAAGCACCGTTTTCACTGACTACAAAAACCTGTACATTTCTGTCATACCGGATATTTTGAATAAAATGCTCTGTTTCCCTGCCGGCTGTACCATTTCCAATGGCAATAGCCTGAATATTATATGCTTCGACCATTTTCTGAATGCTACGTGAAGCTTTGGAATAGTCACTTTGTGGCAGATGCGGATAAATAGTTTCATTATGGAGCAGATTACCCTGCGCATCCAAACAAACAACTTTACAACCTGTACGGAAACCGGGATCTATACCCATTACCCTTCTCTCACCCAAAGGCGGAGCGAGTAATAGCTGCCGTAAATTTTCAGCAAAAACACGAATTGCTTCTGCATCTGCCTTTAATTTACTTTCTGCGGCAAATTCATTTTCAATGGAAGGTTTCAATAACCGTTTGTATGCATCTTTCGCTGCGTTGTAAACCAGGTCACCCGAAGCATTATCTGACCTCACAAAGATGTCAGCCAGTTTATCCACGCACTTGTCTTCATCCGGACTGATATTTACTTTTAAGAAACCTTCAGACTCCCCTCTTCGCATTGCTAATAACCTGTGAGAAGAGCATTTGGATAATTTTTCAGACATATCAAAATAATCCCGGTATTTCTGCGCATCGTCTTCTTTTCCTTTGATAATTTTTGATGAAATGATTGCTTCATACGTAAAAATCCGGCGAATAACATTACGTGCTTTTTCGCTTTCGTTAATCCACTCAGCTATGATGTCAGAAGCTCCATTCAGCGCATCATCAATCGTTTTAATCTTATCTTTTACATAAGGTTTTGCCAGATAATCCAAATTATCCGCATTTTGCTTCATGATCATTCTGGCGAGTAGCTCCAACCCATTCTCACGTGCAATTTCAGCACGGGTACGACGCTTAGGCTTGTATGGCAGATAGATGTCTTCTAACTCGGTTGCATTCCAACAGGCATCAATTCTGTTTTTGATCTCCGGAGTCAGTTTTCCCTGTTCCGCTATCGTTTTTAGAATGGTATCTTTCCGTTTATCGATTTCTAACAGCTTATCATATTGATCTTTAATAGCACCAATCTGAACTTCATCCAGCTCACCGGTCATTTCTTTTCTATATCTGCTGATAAAGGGAATAGTTGCACCATCTTCAAGCAAATGAATAGTATTGATGATTTGTTTTGCGCTTATTTGCAAAGAATCTGTAAGTAAGGAAATAAAAACGGGAGCTATATTGTCTTTTGACATAAAGTTAGAATTGACTTATAAAAAAATAGATACAAATAAAATCAGTGTAGAATCTTAAATACTAATTCTTTAAGCAAATCACCTTCATCTGCACTGACATTATCGATTCCTTTGGATCGGGCATCAGTTTCTCGGATTGAAGTAATAATATTCATGGTTTTCCAGGCATTGAATGACTTTGCTGCTGTCAAATAGTTTCTGGCAATAAATGGATGGATTTTAAATTCAGCAGCAGCTGCTTCAGCCGTTTTTTGAGGTAAATAGTGAAATATCATCAGATTACTGAAAAATCCAAATAACTGAGCAATTACCATTTGTATCGGATTTGCTTTTTTATTATCCGCGAAATAATTGATAATTCTGTTTGCTTTCAGAACATCCTTTTTAATCAAAGCATCCTGCAGTTCAAAAACATTAAAATCTTTGCTTATCCCGATGTTTTTTTCAATGATTTCGGGTGTAATTCGGTTTGAGCCGGCTGGTTTTGTTATCGCTAACTTATCCAGTTCGTTGGCAACTTTACTCAAATCAGTCCCCAGGAAGTCGGTCAGCATAACCATTGCCTTTTCCTCAATTTGCAGGTCTTTTGATTTAGCATACTTCGCAATCCATGCACTCATCTCATAGTCACGTAGTTTTTTGGACTCGAATAGCACACCTGTCTTTTTCAACTCATTGACCCATTTCTTTCTACCATCGACGGTTCCGTATTTATAGCAAATAACCAGGATTGTAGCAGGAGCATAATGCTGAATATAAAATTGCAATTTATCGAGGTCCTTGATGTGCTGAGCTTCTTTCACGATTAATATCTGATAGGGCGACATCATCGGAAATCTTTTGGCAGCGTTAATAACCGTTACTATGTCTACATCCTTACCATAAAGAACAGATAAATCAAATTCACGCTGACTTTCATCCAATATTTCATATTGGATATAATCTGAAATCAGGTCAATATAATAAGGTTCTTCTCCCATTAAAAAGTAAATAGGAGCATATTTTTTTTGCTTTAAACTCTGCAGAATTTGTTCGTGCATTTTTTGAATGAATTAGCTATTCAAATCTAAGATGTTTAATTGTTTTACTATTATTGATAAGCGAACTCAATGCTTTTACACCAATGCGAATATGTTCATCCACATAGTTTTGTGTCACTTTTGAGTCACTTTCAGAAGTCTTTATACCTTGTTCCTGAAGCGGCATGTCGGAAACCAGCAACAAGGCTCCCGTCGGAATGCTATTATGAAAACCAACTGTAAATAAAGTTGCTGTTTCCATATCAATAGCCATAGCACGTGTACTTTTCAGGTATGTTTTGAAGTTTTCATCCCATTCCCAAACACGCCGGTTAGTAGTGTAAACGGTTCCGGTCCAATAATCTTTATCGAAATCACGGATATTTGATGACACGGCACGTTGCAGGTTAAATGCAGGAAGTGCAGGTATTTCGGGAGGAAAATAATCATTTGAAGTACCCTCGCCTCTGATGGCAGCACTGGGTAGAATATAATCGCCATTCCGGTTCTTATCTCTCAGTCCTCCACATTTTCCAAGAAACAATACTGCTTTAGGCTGAATTGCGGACAACACATCCATAATCAGCGCTGCATTGGGACTCCCCATGCCAAAATTGATGATGGTAATTCCATTGGCGGATGCATTGATCATGTTTCCATCCCTTCCCAATACCGGAACATTAAACCATTCAGCAAATTTTTCCACATAATTATTGAAGTTCGTCAACAATATATATTCTGTAAAATCTTCTAACTTTCTTTTGGTATATCTGGGTAGCCAATTTTCAACAATTTCCTGTTTAGTTTTCATATCTCATTAATTTGTTAGATGGTTTTTGTATTTTCGCATCTTTAATAGTTACAAAAATAATAAAAATGTGGCAACTTAATCTACCTGTATACAATTTCAATACAAAAAAAGCAGGTGATAAACTACTTATTTTTGATTCTTTGCGGAAAAAATTTGTTAAGCTTACTCCGGAAGAATGGGTAAGGCAAAATTTCATACAGTTTTTGATTCAGGAAAAAAAATTTCCGGCAGCATTAATAGCTATTGAAACGCAACTATTGATCAATGGCATGAAAAAAAGATGTGACGCCATTGTATATGACAACTATATGAACCCCTACATCATTGTTGAATTTAAATCACCTTCCATACCTATCACCCAGGAGGTGTTTGACCAAGTTGCCGTTTATAATTCCAAATTAGATGTTAACTACTTTATAATGAGCAATGGTTATCAACATTTCTTTTGTAAGAAAAACTATACTAAAACAGGATACGAAATTGGCAATGACATACCAGATTTTACCACTTTTTTGCCTTAAATATCATTTTACAACACACCACTCTCAAAATTTGTATTTTTTAACATAATTATATTGCACTGAAAATCTGATGTTTGTGCTTTTTATATGTTATAAAACATATTTTAAACGTTCCGTCTATTGCATATATGTTTTATAACATGTATTTTTGCATTGTCAAATTGAATAAATCAATAAGGCAATATTGACAAACAGAAAAAATCCAACTCAATAATTGGATAGTTTTATTAAAAAGTTTAGTTAACAAAAAGGTATTATTAAAATTTTAGGTTATGAAAAAGATTTTAGCAGTTATATTGGTTGCGCTTGCAAGTGCTTCGACAACCTACTCAATGGAATTGAAAGAATACAATGTGCTTTATAAAATGAATGAAAATTCAACATTTAAAGCACTGGTTCGCTACCTCAACGCTGGCGATGAACAAGCAGATCAGTTAAAATATATATTTGATTTAACTGAAAGAAAATTGAATTATGCAAACAAAAAAGAAAGTACAATTGATGCAGAAAGAGCCTTGTATTTCAATCTGGGAAATGTAAAATACATACTTTCAGAAGATCAGTACAGAAAGTATTTGATTATTTTAAATGTATCAAGATTCAGCAATGATGAGCAATACATCGCTGAGAACAATTAATGTGAAATATCAGCCTGAAAGATTTATTCAAAAGGGTATCCGACCGGATACCCTTTCTTATTTTTGTAAATACTGAAATCCTATTATATCCCTTTATATTTCCAGGGCACCAATTATTTCGTTTACACTACTAAAATTATGTTGCAACAAATACGTCTCAATCCCCTCCAGTATTTTAACGGAGACAGTCGGGTCGATAAAATTAGCCGTACCAATCTGTACAGCAGACGCTCCGGCCAGCAGAAACTCGATTGCGTCACGGGCATTCATAATTCCACCCATACCCACAACCGGAATTTTAACCGATTTTGCAACCTGCCAAACCATGCAAAGGGCAACAGGTTTAACAGCCGGACCAGAAAGTCCACCCGTAACAGTTGAAAGGACAGGTTTACGCTTATCAGCATCAATCGCCATGCCGAGCAATGTATTGATCAGTGAAACCGAATCGGCACCTTCAGCCTCGACTGCTTTTGCAATTTCCGAGATAGAGGTAACGTTTGGCGACAACTTCACCATTAATTCTTTTGAATATACTTTTCTAACCGCTTTTACCACTTGTGAAGCAGACAGGCAGGAAGTCCCGAAAGCCATACCGCCTTCCTTCACATTCGGACAGGAGATATTAAGTTCAATGCCGGGAATTTTATCCAGTTCATTGATTTTTGCTGCTGTTTCAATGTAATCTTCAATGGTTGATCCGGACACATTTACAAATATACTTGTATTTACATCTTTAATCTCCGGATATATATGATCGACAAAATAATCAACACCCTTATTTTGCAGTCCCACAGCGTTTAACATGCCTGAAGGAGTTTCAGCCATACGCGGATACGCATTTCCCTGCCTATCCCGAAGCGTGGTTCCCTTTACAACAACACCACCTATTCGCGAAATATCCATGAAGTCTGCATACTCCGTCCCGTAACCGAAAGTGCCCGATGCAGTCATCACCGGATTTTTCAATTGTATAGTACCTAAATTTACTTTTAAATCTACCATTTTAGTTTTGTAATATTAAAAACCGGACCTTCCGTACAAACACAAAGATGACCATCCGTGGTATCCGTCACACAACACAAACAGGCACCAAAACCACAGGCCATGGTATTTTCGAGTGAAACCTCACAAAAAACATTGTTTTTTTGAGCATAAGCAGCAACTGCTTTCATCATGGATGTCGGTCCGCATGTATAAATAGCGTCAAAATTCTCCTTATTTAAGATAGCATGTTGCGTAACAAAACCTTTTTCCCCATGCGAACCATCTTCAGTTGTCGTATAGACATTTCCGAATCTTGAGAAATCATCTAATTGAAGTAAATTTGAGGCCGTACGCCCCCCTAAGAGAAAATTACAACTATAACCCAGATTGTTTAAATATGAGCCTAAAAACAGCATTGGTGCGATTCCTACGCCGCCACCTATCAATAGTATATTTGCTTTTTTATCATCAGGAATGGTAAATGTGTTTCCGAGGGGAAAAATCAGATTAACATTATCACCGGTTTTCAGTTGTGACAGCTTTTGTGTACCGTCGCCCACAATTTGTACCAATAACCACAACTCATTTTTTTCATAATCAACGAAATTAATGGATATCGGACGCCTGAGAAAAGTTGTAGGAGAGTCATCTACCCGTACTTCAGCAAACTGACCGGGAAGCATTTCCGGCAATTTATCAACAGCCGTTAGTATTAATATAAAATACTGATTATTAAGTGATTTATTTTCCTTAACAACCAGATCAAGTATGAACTTCTTCATTATAAATTATATATTTTGTACCTCAAATATCAATTTTCACTGTAATTGATGTTTTGACTACAAAAATACAACAATTATTTTGATTCGAATTCCTGAAAGGTGTTATCCGAATAATATAAGATGATTTTTCTGACTCTTTTTTCAATAATCTGGTTCTGTTTCAGATTCTCAACTGCATCTTCCAATTTTTGAGCGACATCAATTTCTTTATTCATTATCGGCGGTTGAGTTGAGAAATCAGTTTTATTAACCAGATGTGATTTTTCAGGTTGATTTTCGACTTTGGTATGTGTGTATACAGGAACCGGTTCGCTTTTAACAGTTTGATGCTGGAATGAAAATATTTCGGCATCGTTTTTTTCAGGCTCAACAATAATATTATTATCTGATATACTGCTAATTACATCATCATCACCAAATAAAGTAGGTGCTTGAGAATGCAATTCTTTTCTTTGAATTGATCCTTGGCCCAAAATAAGCCATTCTGCGTTAATGTTGGGATATCTATTCAGTATCTTTTTCATTACATCCAAACTTGGTTTATTTCTTTCATTTAAAATATGAGAAAGAGTAGAAGTCTGGATACCTATTTCCTGTGCAAACTGTCCGGATGTTAACCCAACCATCTGTATAACCTTTTCAATACGTACTTTTTCTGACATAAATAAGTTATTTTACAGTTGTTTATTTTTTAGAAAAGAACGCTACAAATGTAACTGTTTTATTTCACAAATCAAAACAATACAATTGTGTGTGGATTTCACAGAACTAAATTACAGTTCATGGATGTACTTTTTACATTTGTACAGCAAAGATCATTATTAAAATGTAAAAACAAATAAGATTCAATGCCTATAAAAGATATACTTATACATAATTATCATCTATTTATCAATAAGATATGGCATATACAAATAAATAGTCTTTATCAAATATCAGAACATTAATCCAAGTAAAAACTGTTTAGGTTACCAGTTAATTGTAAAGTTTAATTTTATACGCTTAATTATACTGATTAATAATGATTTCATAGTTTAATTATTGTAAAATTAATAATAATTCTATTATATTTACATATGTCATCATATATATTATAGTTTTAATTTAATTATAATGTACAAGTAACTGGTTAATATATACATATAAATAAAAAGTATGTATTCGTTATTTTAATTTTGGGGACTATAATCCATTTGTAATTTAATACAACAATATTAAATTAATATTATATAAAATAATTTTACTTTACAGATGAAAACCATTGGTGTTTTATACAGACCACTTTTTTACATTTGTATCCATTAATTTTTCATCCTGCTTTTCACACATGTAATTTACATGTGTATTTAAATAATTGTGACTCGGACTTCATTGCCTATTTTTCCCTTAATAAATCAACTTTATGACTTTTCTCAACAATTTGTTTATTTTAATCATTTATACAACCAATGGAATTCAGCATAATTTACTCATATTCAGAAATTTATTGCGAGATTGTGCTTTTGAGAATTGAATATTTAAAAACTTCAGCCCTTACCCACTCATTTGATAAAATTTTAGACAAAAAAAATCCGGAAATTTCTTTCCGGATTTATAAAATAAATATGTATTAATACTTATTCTGCAGAATCTGATACTGGAGCTACTCCTGCCAATTGCTGGTCGACTAATATACGACCACAATATTCACAAACAATTACTTTTTTTCTCAAACGGATATCAAGTTGTTTTTGTGCAGGAATTTTATTAAAACATCCACCACAAGCATCTCGGTTGATATATACCACAGCCAAACCATTGCGGGCATTCTTACGAATACGTTTGAATGCTGTTAATAAACGTGGCTCAATAAGTGACTCAATCTCTTTAGCTCTCTCACGCAGTTTTTCTTCTTCTTGTTTTGTTTCTGCGATAATCTCTTCTAACTCTCCTTTTTTCTGTTCCAGATCAAGTTTTCTTTCAGCCAACTGGGCAGCAGTCAATTTTTGTTCTTCTGTTTTTGCTTCTTTAGCTGCCTTGTATTCGCGGATATGTTTCTCACACAATTCGATTTCAAGTGTTTGAAATTCGATTTCTTTTTCCAGGTTTTCATGTTCCCGGTTATTTCTCACATTCTTTTGTTGTTCTTGATAACGTTCGATTTTAATCCGTGATTCTTCAATAGCAACTTTTTTAGATGCAATCATGGAAGTAAACTCGCTGATCTCTTTTTCGAAATGCTCTATACGTGTACTTAAACCGATGATTTCATCTTCCAGATCCTGCACTTCAAGTGGTAACTCCCCTCTCAATGTTTTAATTTCATCTATTTTTGAAACTACTTTTTGCAAGTCATACAAAGCAAAAAGTTTTTCTTCAACGGTAATTTCTTTTTCAATTTTGGATTCTGCTGCTGTCATTATGTTACGAATAAATAATGGGATTGGTATTTACTTTTGAAATATGGACTGCAAAGGTAGGTAATTTTTTTCGAATTATGTCAAAAAATAACTCTTTTGTGAACTGTTCTGTTTCAAAATGACCTACATCTGCAATAATAATCTTATTTTCTGCTCCAAAGAAATCATGGTATTTAAAGTCTGCTGAGATGAAAATATCAGCACTGGCTTCGAGCGCATCCTGTAAAAGAAAGCTACCAGAACCACCACAAACTGCAACTTTTTTTATTTTTTTCCCTGTCAGAGCAGTATGCCTGATTGGATTTCCTCCAAGTAACACCTTCATTCTTTGGAGAAAATCACACTCATTTTCTGCTTCAATCAACTCACCCGTTAAACCAGAACCAACTTGCTGATATTCGTTCAATAATGGCAAAATATCATAAGCAGGTTCTTCATAAGGATGAGCTTTGATCATAGAGACAATCACCTTATTTTGAATGTATTCTGGTAAAATGACTTCAATCCTGGTTTCTTCTTCATAATGAATTTTATTCACTTCACCTACAAACGGAGCGGCCTTGCTATTCGCCCTGAAACTACCATATCCTTCAGAATTGTAGCTACAAGCATCATAATTCCCGATGTGACCGGCACCAGCTTCAAATATTGCTTCCCGTACACGCTGCACGTGCAACTTAGGTACAAATGTAACCAACTTCACAAGCATTTCGCTTTTGGACTGAAGAATTTTTCTGTTTATGAGTCCGATTTTGTCAGCTATCCGGCCATTTACACCATCAAGAACGTTGTCGACATTGGTGTGAGCTGCATAAATAGCGATATCATTTTTAATTGCCTTAATTACGCAGCGTTGTACTTCATTTTGTCCGGTTATTTTTTTCAATCCATTGAATATCAAAGGATGATGGGCTATAATCAGATTGAGATTCATTGCAATTGCCTCATCAATAACTGATTCTATAACATCCACACAGACTAAAACTCCATTGACCGAACTATCAGGATTACCAATGAGCAACCCAGCATTATCATACTTCTCCTGCAATGCCAACGGAGCAAAAGTTTCAATAATGTCAGTAACAGTTTTTATTTGCATGTTTCAATAAGATATGGAAGCAACCGGTAGTTATTAATTATTCAGCAGCACCTTCTTCGGTGGGTTTATCTTCTTCTTCAGGTAGAAAAACAGTAATTCCATTATTAATCAAAAGATTATACCATGAAAACATCTTTCTCATATCACTTGGATATACCCTCTCACGATCAAAATCAGGCAAGATCTCTTCCATGTATTTACGCAGAACATTGTTATCGGCTTTTGGATCAAGCGGACAAACACCTCCGTTTTCTTTTTTACTGATGTTTTTAAATACCTGACCAAGCGGAATTTCTTCTGTATTCGTATAGATAGCAATATCACCCAACGAAACCACTTTATCCTTTGTATAAGCCGGAACACGCTTTCCATCCTGCAACGACTCAACAACAATCATGTTTTTCCCTTGCGAAATCATTTTGTACAATCCCGGCTTTCCCGAAATAGATAAAATCTCTTTTAACATAAACCTGATTAAATTAATTATATAATTTCTTTTCCTTCGTAATAATTAATGAATGCTTTGTTTACCAGTCTATTACCTCCAGAAGTGGGGTAATTACCGGTAAAATACCAGTCACCCAGGTGGTTCGGACAAGCCTTGTGTAACCCCTCGATAGTTTGATATACCAGTTCAACCGGACAATCAACATCCGGGGGAGTTAGCATTTTAGCAATTTGTTCCGACACCTCTTCCTGTGTAAAAGGAGCATAAATTTCCGTTACAAAGTTAACAATTTCTTCTTTAGGTAAATGCTCTTGTGCTTTTGATTTTTTATAAACATCGTCAATGACGTGTTGACGACCCGTATCCTTTAATAGTTGTATGGCTGCCCTGAAAGCACAAAACTCTGACATTCTGGACATATCAATACCATAATAATCGGGAAAACGAACCTGAGGCGAAGAAGAAACAATAACAATCTTTTTAGGTTCCAGCCTATTCATAATTTTCAACAAACTCTGTTTCAAGGTAGTACCGCGAACAATCGAATCGTCAATTGCAATCAGGTTATCAACTTTTCCACGACGGATAGAACCATAGGTAATATCATACACGTGGGTAGCTAAATCATCCCTTTCTTTATTTTGGGAGATGAAAGTACGAAGCTTGATGTCTTTGATCAGTACTTTCTCGGTACGGGGAGTTTTGTTGGTTTTCTGCTTAATTCCATCAATCATACCATAAAATGCCACTTCTGCAGTATTAGGTATAAATGAAAACACTGAATTTTCGACATCCTGATCAACTGATTTCAAAATAGAATCAGCCAGCGATTCACCCAACATTTTTCGTTCCCTGTAAATATCGAAGTCACTACCGCGGGAAAAATAAATACGTTCAAACGAACATCTTTTCAAATTTTTATCCTGCTCCCTGATCACTTCAAATTTAATTTCACCATTCTTTTTTATAATCATGGCATTACCCGGAGTCAGTTCATGCACATCCTTTTCCTTTACATTGAGTGAAGTTTGAATTACAGGACGTTCGGATGCAATTACAATAATCTCCTCATCAGCATAATAAAAACAGGGACGAATACCTTTCGGATCTCTGAACACAAAAGAGTCACCATGCCCCAGCATACCTGCTATTACATACCCCCCATCCCACATATATTCACACTTACGGATGATAGAAGCAATATCCAGTTGTTCTTCAATTTTTTGAGTGATGGTAAGATCATTGGTATAACGTTGCTTGATGAAGTCATATTCCTTTTGAACCTCCATATCTAATTTAAAACCAAGCTGTTCCAACATGAGGAAAGTATCTCCGTTATCCCTTGGATGTTGTCCTTTCAGAGTAAGATAATCAAATAATTCATCTACATTGGTCAGATTAAAATTACCGGCTAGTACAAGGGTTCTGTTTTTCCAGTTGTGGCGACGCAGAAACGGATGTACATGCATGATACCACTTTTCTGGTTAGTTGTGCTATAGCGCAAATGTCCCAGAAACATATCTGCTGCGAAGGGCAACAATTTCCTGGCTTTATCAACGTCATTCAACACATCCGGATCCATTTTATCCACTTTTTCATTGATATCGGCAAAGATTTGCTGAATGGCGTTTTTACCTTCAATCCTTTCTCTCCAGATATATTCTTCACCCGGAGGCATATTCAGTTTAACACCAGCAATACCACCGCCTTCCTGCCCACGGTTGTGTTGTTTCTCCATCAACAGGTACATTTTCTGAAGGCCATATTGCCATGTACCATATTTTTTCTGATAATAATCCAAAGGTTTGAGCAACCTTACCATCGCTATTCCGCACATCTTCTTCTAAATATATAATATGAAATAAAAAAATTATTCTACTGTAACAGACTTTGCCAGATTTCTGGGCTGATCAACATCACAACCTTTCACGACGGCAATATGATAAGCCATCAATTGTAATGGTAAAGTTGCCAGAAGTGGCGCAAGACATTCTTCTGTGTCAGGTATTTCGATGCAATAATCAGAAAGTTTCTTTACAACTTCGTCACCTTCAGTAACGATAGCAATGATTTTCCCCTTTCTGGCCTTAATTTCCTGAATATTACTTACCACCTTCTCATACATGCCTGAACTGGGAGCTATAACAACTACAGGCATTTCTTGACTGATGAGAGCAATCGGACCATGTTTCATCTCTGCTGCCGGATAACCTTCAGCATGGATATAAGAGATTTCTTTCAGTTTCAGGGCACCTTCCAATGCAACAGGGAAGTTATACCCCCTACCCAGGTAAATAAAGTTCTGGGCATAAGTAAACGTTTTTGCAAACTGTGCAATCATTTCATTTTGCTCCAACAGTTTTTTCATTTTATCGGGAATAGTTCCCAATTCTTTTACAATATTCAGGTAATTTTCGTCACTGATGGTTTTCTTTTCCTTACCGATCATCAATGCTAACATAGTAAGTACAGTCACCTGGGCAGTAAATGCTTTCGTAGAAGCAACACCAATTTCCGGTCCCACATGCGTATATGCTCCTGAATGAGAATTTCTTGGAATAGATGAACCAACTACGTTGCAAATACCAAATATAAATGCTCCCTGCGATTTGGCCAGTTCGACAGCTGCAAGGGTATCGGCAGTCTCGCCGGACTGAGAAATAGCAATAACCACATCATTAGGATAAATAACCGGTTTACGATACCTGAACTCTGATGAATATTCAACTTCTACAGGAATACGTGCAAATTCTTCTATTACATACATTCCAATCAGACCGGCATGCCAGGAAGTACCGCAAGCGGTGATTATAATTCTTCCCGCATTGACGAATTTATCCTTGTTGTCAATAAAACCCGATAACACAACGTTATTTTCATCCACATTAACACGACCTCTCATCGAATCAGCAAGTGTTTTGGGTTGTTCGAAAATTTCCTTCAACATGAAATGCGGAAATCCACCTTTTTCCAGTTGTGTGAGCGTTAGTTCCAGTTTTTTAATTTCAGGCGTTTTCTCCACATTGGTTATAGTCTTTATTTTCATCTCATCACCTCTGTTCAGTGTAACGATCTCTTCTTCACCGACATACACAACTTTATCCGTATATTCAACGATGGGAGTTGCATCAGAAGCCAGAAAGTATTCATTCTCACCTATCCCCACAACCAAAGGAGAACCTTTGCGGGCAGCAACAATGATATCTGGCTGGTTCTTTTCTAAAATTGCAATAGCATAAGCACCAATCACCTGATTCAAAGCTAATTGGACTGCAGTTGACAAATCAACCCGATTGGTTTTCTTAATGAACTCAATCAACTGAACCAGCACTTCCGTATCTGTCTCACTTTGAAAGCTATAGCCATTTTCAATCAAACCTTGCTTCAGGACAGCATAATTTTCAATGATGCCATTGTGAATGATTGCCAGTTCTTCCGACTGCGAATAATGTGGATGTGCATTCACCGTATTAGGTTCACCGTGTGTAGCCCATCTTGTATGTGCAATTCCTATATTTCCGTTAATATTTTTTTGTTCTGCAAATTGAATCAAATCAGCAACTTTACCTTTTGCTTTGTAAACATTCAGTTTACCTTCACTCATCAGTGCAATTCCGGCACTGTCGTAACCTCTGTACTCAAGACGTTGCAGTCCTTTGATTAAAATAGGATAAGCATCTCTGTTTCCTATGTATCCAACTATTCCACACATTTTCAGATTAAATTTTAGATTGTAAACTTTGAAAAAATATTAATTATAATCGATTTTTTATTCTATTCATGGCTGTTTTTGTATCCTCCAAACTACAAAATCCGCCAAAACGCATATAACCTTCACCTTCGTGGCCAAATACTACACCCGGCGTTCCTACAATCTGGAAATCCTGCAAAAGCAATTGAAAAAATTTCCAGGAAGACATATTATCCGGCGTTTTAAACCAGACATAGGGTGAATTAATCCCTCCATAAACTGTTAATCCAATTTGCATCAACTCTTCTCTGATCATACGAATATTATTCATGTAGTAATCAACAAGTAGTTTGATCTCCTGTTTTCCTTTTCTGCTGAACAGCGCTTCGGCACCTCTCTGCACAACATAAGAGATACCATTCGTATAATTTGCATTCCGGCGACTCCACAGTTTTATCAATGGAACATGCTCACCGGTTTGTGTATGCACCATCAGTTCATTTGGAAAAATGGAATATCCGCATCTTAATCCGGTAAATCCGGCACTTTTAGAAAAACTACGTATTTCAATCGCGACTTTTTTAGCATTCTTAATTTCATAAATGCTTGCCGGCACATCTTCTTTTGTTATGTATGCCTGATAGGCAGCATCAAAGATAATGATACTATCATGTTCCAGCGCATAATCCACCCACATTTTCATTTCAGTTTTTGAGATGGTGGTTCCGGTCGGGTTATTCGGACTGCAAAGGTAAATGACATCCACTTTTTCTTCCGGCAATTCAGGTACAAAGCCGGTTTCCTCATTGCATCTGAGGTACACAATATTACTCCATTTATTATCCTCATGCAGATAACCGGCACGGCCACTCATGATGGTTGCATTTTCATATACCGGATAAACCGGATCAGCGATGGCAATGATGTTATCTCTCCCCAGCACATGACCGATATTGCCAATATCCGACTTAGCACCATCATTGATGAAGACAGTATCTTTCTCAATACTGATACCTTTGGTACGATAATCCCTTACAATTTTATCGATGAGAAAGTCATAGCCTTTGGGAGGACTGTATCCCCTGAACAACTCAGCAGTTGCCAGTTCATCCAGTGCATCATGCATCGCTTTTAACGCCACGGAAGGAATCGGGCGGGTAACATCACCAATTCCGAGCCGGATCAACTTTGCATTGGGATGTAATAACCTATAGGCATTGACACGCTTCTCTACATCGTCAAAACAATATATTTCAGGTGTTTTAAGGTAGTTTTCGTTTGCTAATGCCATTGTTTTTTCAAAAAAACATCTATAAAATTAGATTGATCTGAATATCAGAGAAAATTATATTATTCCGAAATTCTGACAATAGTTCTTCCTTTTAATTTTCCGGAAAGAATCAATTGTATTGCCTCCGGAAGTTCTTTCATGGTTATTTCCCGATACATATCCATCAGATTATCCGGTTTAAGATCGGTTCCCAACCGTTGCCATAAGTCAAACCGCAATGCTGTAGGATAATTTTGAGCAGAAACTCCAATCAAAGTAACTGCCCTTAAAATAAATGGAAAAACATTGAGTGGCAGGCTAGTCGAAGCAACACTTCCACAGGTGGTTACAGCACCCATTGGCTTGAGCATTTTGATTATACGAGCCAATATGTCACCGCCGACAGTATCAATTGCCCCTGCATAAGTTGCCGGCAGTAAAGCCTTATCTGCCATTATCATAAATTCATCCCGTGAGATTATTTCATCAGCACCGCAAGCTTTGAGAAATTCCGATTCCTGTACCTTTCCAGAAATGGCAATTTTTTGATATCCTTTTTTCGTTAACATCGATAAAGCCATTGATCCCACTCCACCTGTTGCACCAGAAACTATCACCTTACCATCAGCAGGCTTAACCAATTCTATCAGTCGGAGCATAGAAATACCGGCTGTAAATCCGGCAGTACCAATAATCATAGCTTCTTTGGGTGATAATCCGGCAGGTAATTTAATAATCCATTCGGCCGGAACACGAATGTATTCTCCAAATCCCCCCGGCGTATTCATACCCAGATCATATCCGGTTACAATAACTTCATCACCTATTGAAAATGAAGAAACGTCCGATTGAACCACAACACCGGAAGCATCAATGCCCGGTGTATGCGGATATCTTTTAGTCACTCCTTTATTTCCGCTTGCAGATAACGCATCCTTGTAATTCAGAGAAGAATAATATACCCTGACCAACACCTCTCCTACCGGCAAATCATCAACATTCAGAGATTTAATGGCAGGAACAAACTTATCATCAATTTCTTCAACAACAAAAGCCTTGTATTGCATCTTACAAAATATTTTGAATGAAAATAAAAAGCGCTGAAACAAATTCAACGCTTAAATCTTTATGCAGTGGTTTCTGTTTCCTTCATGGAGCAATTCCCATTGAAAACGGCGTTCGGCTCGACCACCAGTATCTTTGTTTTAACATCACCGGTTACGTCGGCTGTGGATCTTAAAGTCAGTGTGTCAGTCGCGATGATATTTCCCTGAACATGGCCAATAATCTCTGCATTCAGGCAGGTTATTTTTCCTTTTAGGACTCCGGTCTGACCGATGACCACTTTACCTTTACAATTCATATCTCCCTTTACTTCTCCATCTATTCTGAAATCGTTTTCTGAAGAAATATTGCCGGTAATCACACTTCCGTATGTCAGCGCATTATAAGCCGAACCGGAATTATTGGATGTTTCTTTTGCCATAAAATGTTCTGTGTAATAATAGGAAAAAATAATGCCCTCAAAATTACTATTTTCTTTTGAAATAGAAAAATAATAACCGAAATTATGGTAATATACTTATATTCCTTATTTTTGTTTAATTTTACATGAAAAATCAACTTTCCTTGTCCATTATGATCATCAGACATTTATCGCACAGCAGCATCAATAAAAAAGAATGGGATGATTTTATTTCACAGGCAAATAATGGATTAATCTATGCGCTATCCTGGTATCTCGACATTGTATCTCCTCAGTGGGAGGCGTTAATAAGCGATGATTATAAGTTTGTAATGCCTGTTCCAATCAAGAGAAAATATAAATTACCATACATCGTTCAACCCCTTTTGACTCAACAATTGGGTATTTTCAGTAAAGAACCTGTTACAACTGATACTATTAAAAAGTTTATTCAGAAGCTACCGTCATACAGTTATCAGTTAAATCTGAATGCATCTAATTTTACTCCTGACGCTGAAGTTTTCCCAAATTATATTTTATCATTGCATAAACCCTATGCTGAAATTGCTGATAAATATTCAAAAAACACAATCAGAAATATAGATAAAGCAGCAAGATCTAATTTGAGCATCACGGACAAAATCAGTATTGAAGACTTTATTACATTTTACGAATCAGTCAGTAAGAAATTCAAACCGACTGACTGTAAATGCATGCAAGCATTGATAAATGAAGGAATTGAACGTGATCAAATGCGTATAAATGGTGTGGTTGACCACCATGAGCAGTTAGTAGCCGCCCTCTGTTACACAGAATACAGAAACAGGATAACATACCTGATACCTATATCAAATGAAGCTGGAAAAAAAACATCCGCAATGTTTTATCTAATCGATTCTATCATCAGACAAAACTGCGCAAAAGATAAATTGCTTGATTTTGAAGGTTCTGCTATTGAAGGAATTGCCCGTTTTTACAAAGGATTCGGGGCTATAAATCACCCATATTATATAATAAAGAACCTCAGACCTTCGTTCTTAGTAGGTAAAATCTAATGAATAAAAAGAATAAAATAAAAGTGTTGTTTTTATCTGCGTGGTATCCTAACAGGTACGATGCAATGGCCGGTTTGTTTGTACGAAAACATGCAGAAGCAGTAAGTTTGTATTGTGATGTGACGGTGTTGTATGTATATGGAGATAAAAAAATTGTCGATTTTGAGGTTGTTAACCAAAGAGTGGGTAAAATTGAAGAGTGGATTGTATATTATCCCTACAAAGAAAATTCCTGGCTGGGAAAGATATCAAAACAAATCAATTATTTAAAAGCCTATATCAAGGGAATTAGAGCATTGGATATCAAACAGAACAAACCGAATATCATCCACGTTAATATTTTGACAAGGACCGGTTTCATAGCTTATTTATTGAGTAAATCATACAATATACCGTACGTGATTACGGAACATTGGTCTCGCTATTTCAGAAACAGGAACTCCTATCGTGGAGTTTTTCGAAAACTAATAACAAAACTTGTCGTTAAAAATGCATCAGCTGTATTGCCTGTTTCAACAGGGTTACAAAAAGCCATGATAGACCATAAACTGCTGAATAAAAACTATCAGGTTGTCAATAATGTGGTAGATGATTACTTCTTCGAGGATATAAAATTAAACAAAACATCGAATAAAAAACGAATACTACACATTTCTTGTTTTGAAGAACCTGTAAAAAACATCTGTGGCATATTGCGGGCTGTAAAAGCATTATCTACCCAAAGAACTGATTTTGAATTAGTCATAGTTGGAACAGGGATAGATTATGACACTGTTGTGTCTTATGCAAATGAACTAAATCTTCCTAAAAAGCTGGTTGAGTTTACAGGAGAATTATCTCCAGCCGAAGTTGCAACTCAATTTTATCAAGCCGATTTTTTTGTTTTGTTTTCAAATTATGAAAATGCGCCGGTTGTAATTTCTGAAAGTTTGTCTTGCGGAGTGCCTGTTATAAGTACTAACGTTGGAGCTATTTCTGAAATGGTTGATGATTCAAACGGAGTGTTAATCGAAGCAGAAGATGAAATCGCATTAACCAATTCAATGAATTACATGTTAGATAATTTAAACAAATTCAACACAATAAGCATAAAAAAAGAAGCTCAAAAAAAATATAGTTTTGCTCATATTGGGAATATTATTATTAATATCTATTATTCAATAATTCATGAAATATAGTCAAGAAATATATGCTTATCTTGATGACAAAAAGTTTTCTAATGGATTAGACATTTCATTTGCAGAAAATCTGAAAGATGAGTCCAGGATAAATAAAATTATTCACTTATGCCGGGGGAAAAAGGTAATCCATCTTGGTTGTGCCGATCATATTGAACTAATTAAACAAAAAACAGAAACAAACAAATGGCTACATAAATTATTAATTAATAATGCTGATGTATGTGTAGGAATAGACATCAACAAAAAAGCTGTTGAATACATCAACGAGCATTTATCTATAAAAAATGTTTTTTGTATTGATATTGAACATGAAACACCTGATTTCCTTTCAGTTGATCAAACATGGGATTATTTGGTATTGGGAGAAATAATCGAACATGTTGAAAATCCGGTTTCATTTTTAAAAAGGATTAATGAAGTTTTTTCCAGATATGTAAAGAAGATTATTATTACAGCACCCAACGTATTCAACATTACGACTATAAAGGATATAAAAAATAATCTTGAAAATATTAATACTAATCATATATATTGGTTTTCACCCTATACACTTACCCGTGTAGTACATAAAGGTGGTTTTAAAAATATTGAATTTAGTTTTACAGACCGCGTAGGATTACCTTTTTGTGGAAAAGTTGTTCGCCAAATAAAAAAAACACTTGGGATGAAGATTACTTTTGAATCTAACCATTTTTCAGTAATTATTATTTCGGCAGATTTTTCACTTATAAAAAAATGAAATATTTTAATTAATATGCATGGATTTATCTTAACAATTTCATTAAAACAAATATTACCGGAAATAAATTATCAATGGAAACCATTGTTTGATTTTCAGTGTGCACATATTAAAAGAACAATGAGGAGTGATAATGTGCAAATTGAGCAATATACTGCTGAGAAATTTATACCAGAAAAACTATGGATTGATAATAATGATTTTTATATTATTACGGATGGACTCATAACGAATATTGACATCTTAAAAAAAAAATATGACACAACTAATTCAGAATCATTAATCCGTTTATTGTCTGAAAAAAACATAGATTTTTTCAGTGAGTTTACTGGAAACTTTGTGGGAATATTTTGGAATAAGCATAATAATTCCATTACAGCCTTTAACAATCAGACCGGGACAAAAAAGCTATTTTATTATAAATCAGATACATATTGCATTTTTTCTACTGATTTGTACACCCTTTCCCAAACACTGGATCAACTTAACATCAAAAAAACAATCGACATTGAAGCATCATATCTGCTTTTAACAAGTGGATTCATGCATGAAGATTACACCTTACTAAGTGAAGTAAAACAGATTATTGCAGGAGAATATGGATATATATCTGATGAAAAATTAGATATTAACAGTTATTATAACTTGAGAGACATTAAAGAGAACACAGACACTGAGAATCAGATTATCGACAAACTGGACAAACTCTTTAAAGAAGCTATCGAAATTGAATTTGAATTTGACAAAAAACACAATCTCATTCCACTTACAACTTTAAGCGGAGGATTAGACTCCAGAATAGTAGCCTTATTTGCACATGATTTAGATTATAAAAACCAGCAATTATTGAATTTTTCAGAAAAGGGATATGCTGATGAAGTGATTGCAAAAAAGATTGCTGAATCATACAAACTTAAATTAACACAAATACCACTTTCTTCAAAAAGTCTTTTAGCTATTGATGATATAGTTGCAGTTAACGACGGGCTAACTTTATATACAGGGGCAGGGCACGTTTTTGAGGCTATTAAATCAAATATCCCGAAAGAAATAGGACTAATACATACGGGAATTTTGGGGGATGGATTTATGGGAAGTTATCAAAATAAAATTAAGGAAGAAAAATCATTTATTTCAGATGGAGCATATTCCAATATGATATCCAACAACAAGGCTATTAATGTAATTAAACACTCAATATTAAAATACAGAACTGAAGAGTTATATAAATTTTACAATCGTGCTTTCTTAGGAATAAATAATGGATTTTTATTTTTTAATTTAATAAGTGAATCAGTTTCTCCATTTACATTTCCCAAGTTTGCCACTTATACGTTCTCAATACCAAGAACATATAAATATAAAAAGAAAATCTACATCAAATGGATAAAACAAAAACACCCTGAATATTCACATTTTATATGGGAAGCAATTGGAGGGAAACCAACAAATAATCAACTTATACGATTCATTTATAGAGTAAAAAGAGCAATAATTAAAAGACTTCCTGTTCATTCAATGTGGAAAAACAATATGAATCCGGAACAGTCGTGGTATGACAATGATCCTGAAGTTAGAACATATTTAGATAATTATTATAAAGACCATATTCATTTATTCGAATTCAATAAAGAGTTGATGACCGACATGATGACTCATTATGAAAAAGGTGGAATTACAGAGAAAACACAGGTATTAACACTTTTGTCGGCTTATAAATTACTTTTTGAGAAATGACAACCGTTACTAAAATAAGTTATTTTTTTAGAAACATCCGACAGAAAGGATTCTTTCATCTATTATCGGCTAATATTTTGATTCAGCTGTTTGCCTTTGCATCACAACTCTTTGTGGCAGGCATATTATCAGCAGAGGATATTGGAAGGGTTAAGATTATTCAAACCTATCTTTCTATTTTTTCCATTGTTGCCGGTATGGGATTTAATGCATCTACCCTTAAAATCTGTTCTGAACATAAAAGTAAACAGCAACTATCTGAATATTTTAATTCTGCTTTTGTTTTCACACTAATAAGTTCTTCATTTGTTTATGGTATTGTTTTGTTGATCAATTATCTGGAGATTTTATCAAAAGATAGACTTATTCAAATTCTAATTCCACTGGGGATGTTTCCTCTGATTACCAATTCTATATTTATGCTGTTTATTGGTCTGTTACAAGCAAGAAAAGAAATTAAACTTTTTTCAAATATCACTGTATTAAATAAAACTATATCAATCATCGGAATCATAATTCTCTCTTATTACTGGGGGATGAAAGGATATTATGTTGCATATAACCTAAGTTATATATTAATGATATTTGTTATTTTTTTTTCGATAAAAAGAATAGTACCAATATCTTTTAAAGCTTTTAAAACAAATATCATAAAAGAACATTGGCATTATGCAAAAGCCTCAACATTTTCAAATATTATCGCTGAGACTTCAGCCTATATTGATATTATTCTAATTTCTTTTCTTATCAAAGATATGGTTGAAATAGGTTATTATAGTTTTGCACTCACACTGACAATTGTATTAAGACTATTTCCTTCGACAGTTCAACAAATTACAATCCCATATTTTTCTTCATTCAAATCCAATAAAGCTGAATTTCTGAATATCTTCAAAAGATATAACCGTTTACTATATGTTGTTGTATTTATTTCTTTGTTGTTTTTTCTGTCAATCACACCTCCTGTAGTTAGTTATGTTTTTAAAGATAAATATGATCAATCATTTCTCTATCTTACCTTTCTTGCCATTGGTTGGAGCATCAGGAACCTAAATCAATTGCAAAGTGCAGCAATTTTTGGTCTTGGTAAAATCCATTATAATGCCTATACTGCATTGTGTGCATTGATTGGAAATATTGTCATATATCCTGTAGCAATATACTATTTCGGACTGATGGGCGCTGCGTATGCCTCTATTTCAAGTGGTATCATTATATGGGTTGCATCGAGATATTTTTTCAGAAAGGCCATTCAAAAAACAACATGGGAAGCATAATCTTACGACTGCCTCCCATATTCTATTTATAATAGGGGTAATTTTAATAATGTGAAATTTTTTACACCAACCTCCTTATCAACTCTTCTTTTTCACCATACAACATATCAATCATCGGAATTTCTATCATGGTGTAGGCACCCGGATTGGTTTTGGTGGCTGCTCTGGCACAAGCAACTAAAATCTGAGCAGTCAAAGCCGGGTTATTAATTTTCATATTAAATTCGAACAACTGATTGTAAGTTGTACCGGAAACACCTTTTCTCACTAAATTCACACCATGCCCCATATCAATCAGGTTGTTTACATCGTCAACCTGCATCACATGTGTTTCATCTTTTACGAAATAAGCATCATTTTTTATATTTTGCGCTACTTCTTCAAAGTTATAGCCATCTTCCAGTTCGATGTACACCATGCGACGATGTATGCTGGTTCCCAACGGGATAGTCATAGAAAGAGCTTTCTTAACTCCCGGAACGGCTTTCACAGCTACCGTATGTCCCATGCTCATGCCCGGACCAAAGTTGGTGTAGGTAATTCCTTTGGGGGCTATGGCTTCTAATAGAGCTCGTACCACAGAATCACTTCCCGGATCCCAACCGGCCGATATAATGGCTACTGCCTTGTTGGCCTGAGCAACCGGCACGAGTTCCTGACGGAGTTCCCAAATGGTTGAGTGGATATCGTAGCTATCAACTGTATGAATTCCCAATGCCAGTATTTCTTTTGCCTGAGCGGGAACGCTACGTGTAGGTGAACATAAAATGGCAACATCTACACCTTGCAGCTTTTTGATGTCGTCAACAATGCTGATATCTGTTAATTCTAAAGGAGAGTTTCCAATGGATGACGCACGGCGTACTACACCTGCTACTTCAAAATCAGGTGCTGATTGCAGGGCTTCCAATACCGATTTTCCAATATTGCCGTATCCGACAATAGCTGCACGAATTTTTTTCATGAATGACTTAGTTTTATTGTTTGTTCTGCCTGCAAAATTAATGAAATAAGTTTTTGTAATCATATATTAAACCACAAAAGGCACAAAAGAAAAAATACAAAAAATACAAAAGTTAATAAAATAAAGTATCATCACGTATTTTAAAGCACATTGTAAGATTATTAAGCGCAAATACTTTCATTCTAAAACTCTGACAAAACTAAAAATTCAATTTACTCAATTTTAGAATAAATTCTTTAGTTCCATTTAGTAATTGATAAAAAATATTTTGTTTTACTTTTTTTTATTTTGTGCCTTTTGTGGTTTAAATATTAAAGTAATTTGCGAATCAGATCCGGCCGATTAACTTTTTGCAGCATTCTGTAAATATCTTTTTTATACTCCGGCTTGTACCAAAAGAAAAACTTTCGCTGATCGAGTTTTTCTTCTTTGGTTTTGGGTGTATAAACCTGCTCCAAGGTGTAAGGATGATAACCAGAATAGTAAATTTCAGTAGCCAGGGTCATTGGTGTCGGTGTAAAGTCCTGTACCTGTTCGAGTTTAAAGTTCATTTTCTTTGTTTTGATAGCGAGATCAGCCATGTCTTCCGGTTCACAGGCCGGGTGGCTGGAAATAAAATAAGGGATTAATTGCTGATTCAAACCTTTTTCGCTATTAATTTGATCGAACTGCTCCTTAAATTTCCGAAAATATTCAAATCCGGGTTTACGCATCAGTTTTAACACTTTATCCGATGAGTGTTCAGGTGCTATTTTCAGTCTTCCGGAAACATGTTTGGTGATTAACTCACGCGTATAGTCAGTATGACTTTCATTCACTTTCTTGTCTTTTACATCCGAAAGCAAGATATCATACCGGATACCACTTCCCACAAATGATTTTTTTATACCGGGCAATTGATCAACTGCACGGTACACATCCAACAAAGGTGTGTGGTCGGTGTTCAGGTTGAAACACACTTTAGGATGAATACACGAAGGTTTCTTACATGTTTTACAGATTTCCATGTCGATACCACGCATTTCGTACATATTGGCTGATGGTCCGCCCAAATCGCTTAAATAACCTTTGAAATCAGGCATTTCTGTAATTTGTTTCACTTCGTTCACGATGGACTCTTTCGATCGGGAGACAATGAATTTGCCCTGATGGGCCGAGATCGTACAAAAAGCGCATCCCCCGAAACAACCACGGTGCAGGTTTACCGAGAATTTAATCATTTCAAAAGCCGGGATGGTTTTTCCTTTGTACTTAGGATGAGGCAGACGGGTGTAAGGCAAATCGAAAGAAGCATCCAGTTCGCCTTGTGTAAGCGGCTGAAAAGGTGGATTAACGACGATATATCTATTTCCGTTTCGCTGAATCAGGCGATCGGCATTGTAGCGATTGGATTCTATTTCGATATGTTTGAAATTTGAAGCATACAGTTTTTTATCCTTCAAACAAGTGTCATGATCAATCAACTCCTTTGATTTCCATTTTGGATGTTCTGCAACTGATTTTGTTAAATAAGCTGTCTGAGGCACTTCCTGTATATCAGTAAGTGATTTTCCTGATTTCATTTCAGCCAAAATTGCCATTAATGGCTTCTCTCCCATCCCATAAACCAGCAAATCAGCTTTAGAATCCATTAATATACCCGGCATCAGTTTATCCGACCAGTAATCATAATGTGTAAACCTGCGCAATGAAGCCTCAATACCCCCAATAAGCACAGGCACATCCGGATATAGCTTTTTCAGGATATTACAATACGTAATAGTCGCATAATCCGGCCGAAAATGAGGTTTCCCATCCGGCGAATAAGCGTCATCTGAACGCAGCCGTTTATTGGCAGTATAATGATTTACCATCGAATCCATATTACCGGCGGTCACGGCAAAAAACAAACGAGGCTTACCTAATTTCTTAAAATCACGCAAATCATCACGCCAGTTCGGTTGAGGCACAATGGCCACTTTCAATCCTTGCGCTTCCATCAACCGGCCAATTACAGCTGCGCCAAAAGCAGGGTGATCTATATAGGCATCTCCCGAGAAGAGAATGACATCTAATTCGTCCCAGCCTTGCAGTTCTAATTCTTTTTTGGTGGTAGGGAGGTAATCTGTTAGTTGATAGTTCATTTTTTTCACAGGGTTACACCCTGAGTTAATATATGACGCCACTTCGTGGCTGGTTATACAATATTATTTATATTAAACGCTATTTGACTTGATTTGTTCGGATTTACCTTGTAATATCTTGTATTTCAGTATGGCAATGAGAACACTCATCAGCGGACTCACATAATTAAAAACCGCGTAAGGCAGGTAAACAAGTGTTGATACCCCGAGCACTGTGCTTTGGGTCATACCACAGGAGTTCCAGGGAACCAATACAGAAGTTACTGTTACACTGTCTTCGAGCGAACGGCTTAGTAACCTGTTCTCATAACCCTGTTCTTCGTAAAGCTTCTTAAACATATTGCCGGTCAAGATAATACCCAGATATTGATCACCCATAGTTAAGTTGGTTAATAAACCGGTCGCGACAGTAGAACCCACCAGCCCAAAGGTGTTACGTATTTTTTTCACCAACGCCAACGTAAAGCTTTCAATCATGCGGGTCGAAGCCATAGCAGCGCCAAAGCAGGTGGCACAAATGATAATCCAGACCGTATTAAGCATACCCTGCATACCCCGTGTAGCTATCAATGCATTGATTTCAGCATTACCTGATTCGGTGGATGTACCTCCAACTGTTGTCATGATGGCGCCTCTAATAAGACCTGCCGTGTTTTTGATGGAGCTACCGGCTATTTCATACAACAAATCAGGCTGAAAGATAATCGCAAAAATGAGTGCAATGAGCATGGACAAAAACAAAGTTATCAACGGAGGGTAGCGCCTGACAATCAGAAAAACTGTTAAAGCAGGCACCAGCAACAACCAGGGAGAAAGGTTGAAATGTTCACTCAATATCTTTTCATATAAACCCGTTTCGATCAAGACCTGCTCTTTCATCAGCAAGCCTGCAATGCCAAAAACCAACAAAGAAAGAAGGAAAGAAGGAATAGTGGTAATCATCATGTAACGAATGTGTGTAAACAAAGGCGTACCTGAAACAGAAGAAGCCAGTATTGTTGTATCCGACAAAGGAGAAACCTTATCCCCGAAGTAGGCACCTGAAATAATTGCACCGGCAATCCATCCTGGAGAAAAGTCTAAAGCATTCCCGATACCCAACAGGGCAATGCCGATAGTTGCGATGGTAGTCCATGAACTGCCCGTCAAAACCGAAACCAATGCGCAAATAACGCAGGCCGATATCAGAAATACTGCAGGATGAATAATTTTCAAACCATAAACAATAAATAAAGGTACAACTCCGCTTATCATCCAGGTGGCTGATAAAGAACCAATCACAAACAAAACCAACAAAGCTCCCGAGATATTCTTAAAGTTCTTGTGCAGTTGTTTTTCGAAATCATGCCAGTGTGCGTTAACTGTGAGTTTACCCAATAATAAACAACAGGCAGCTGCCAATAGTAAAGCCATTTGGCTGGCACCGTTGAGGGCATCGGCTCCAAAGAGCAACACAGCTACCGTAACAAAGCAAATCAGCAAGATGACAGGCAAAACAGCAACAAACGGATGAGGCAATCTATGATGTTCCATAACTTCTCAACATTTTTATCTTCATAACTTCTTTAACCTATATGATCTCAAACAACCATAATTACCCATTCATTCAGTGTAATTTTGAAAGAAAATGCTATCTTTGTGCAAAGATAAATAAAAATTTAACTTGATACGGTTATGAAACACTTTCCTCCATCCGAACTGATTATCAATGCTGACGGAAGTATTTTCCACCTGCATTTGAAACCGGAACAATTAGCTGATAATGTAATTTTAGTCGGCGATCCTGGACGAGTTGCTCTGGTTGCCAATTACTTTGATATACAGGAATTTTCAGTGTCCAGCCGGGAGTTTAACACTATTACCGGAACTTACAAAGGAAAGCGTATCACGGTGATTTCTACCGGAATTGGCACAGATAATATTGATATTGTCATGAATGAGCTTGATGCACTTGCCAATATCGATTTGAAAACCCGCACTGAGAAACCTGTTTTCAGACAGTTAAATATAGTACGTATTGGCACCTGTGGTGGCATGCAACCTGACATTCCTTTGGGTAGTTTTCTGATCTCTGAAAAGTCAATCGGTTTCGACGGGATGATTAATTTCTATGCCGGACGGGATGGCGTTTGCGATCTTGCTTTCGAATCAGCGCTGGTTGAATATCTGGACTGGAACAAACAACTTGCAGCACCTTATGTGGTGGATGCAAATGCAGAACTGGTTGATCGAATCGGAAAAGATGACATGATACGTGGTGTAACTATATCAGCTAATGGATTTTATGGTCCGCAAGGCCGTGAACTACGTGTTGGATTGGCCGACCCACATCTGAACGATAAAATTGAAAAATTTCGTTATGGAAAATATAAAATTACCAACTACGAGATGGAAGGATCAGCCATTGCCGGTTTAGCAAAACTTATGGGTGGTCATAAAGCCATGACAGTTTGTTGCGTCATTGCCAACCGCCGGATTGAAGCTGCGAATACCGATTATAAACCATATATTGAAAAGCTTGTGCAGACGGTACTTGACCGCATTTAAACAAATAAAAAAAATCAACTGCAAATGATTACAAATAGAGAATCATATTTTGATTATCTCAAAAAAGACCTGAAAGCTTATCAACTAAGCAGTTACAGTTTGTATAGTTATTTCCGGATTGATTGTTTAAGATTTATACGGAGACTCAGAAAAATTGAGTATCTGACAAACGTAAGAAACAAAAACATATTTTATAAATTCTATATTTTTATTCTTGAGTTCTTTAATCACAGACTTGGAACACGATTGGGAATTACAATACCAAAAAATGTTTTTGGTCCCGGCTTATGCATTGTACATTATGGAACTATTGTGGTGAGTCCTCATTCCAGAATTGGGGAAAACTGCCGGATTCACCCATCAACATCAATTGGAGAATATAACGGGGCTCCCATAATCGGAAATAATGTTTACATTGGTCCCGGAGCTAAAATTTTCGGGAATATTGAAATTGGAAATAACGTAGCCATAGGAGCAAATGCCGTTGTAAACAAGAGCTTTCCCGATAACGTTACAATTGGAGGAATTCCTGCTAAAATATTGTCAGACAAGTCGAGCTTAGAACTGAATGTTTTTCCTGATTGTATTAATCAAAAGTAATAAATGAACCACTCAACCATTACTGCCATATCAACCGCACCGGGTATCGGAGGAATAGCCGTAATCCGCGTTTCCGGAAGCGAAGCCATACCACTTTGTGATAAGGTATTTCAACCTAGAAACAAATCAATCAGACTTGTGGATCAGGCTGCCAACACGGTTGTATTCGGCTCTGTTGTGGATGACGCTAGCGAAACAATTGATGATGTTTTGGTCAGCGTATTTCGTAAACCCCATTCCTTCACGGGCGAAGATGTGGTCGAAATTTCCTGTCACGGCTCGGTTTTCATTCAGCAGCAAGTACTTCATTTACTGATAGAAAAAGGCTGTCGGTTGGCTATGCCGGGGGAGTTTACCCAACGTGCTTTCCTGAATGGCAAAATGGATCTCGCACAAGCCGAGGCAGTTGCTGATCTGATTGCTTCCGGTTCAGCAGCTTCGCACAGGATGGCGATGAATCAGATGCGGGGTGGATTTTCCAACGAACTAACCAGTCTGCGTACGCAACTCCTCGATTTTGTTTCATTGGTGGAATTAGAACTGGACTTCTCGGAAGAAGATGTAGAGTTTGCCGACAGAACCCAATTGAAGGAACTGGCATTGGAAATTGAAAAACATATCAGCGGATTGGCAGATTCTTTTCGTATCGGGAATGCCCTTAAAAACGGTATTCCGGTTGCTTTGGTCGGTGAAACTAACGTTGGTAAGTCAACCCTGCTCAACCTCTTGCTGAAAGAAGAAAAAGCAATTGTTTCCGATATCCATGGTACTACCCGGGATACAATTGAAGATATCGTGAATATTCGCGGCATTTCGTTCCGGTTTATCGATACTGCCGGCATCAGAAAAACCACCGACACAATCGAAAGCATTGGAATCGAGCGTACTTTCAGAAAAATAGAACAAGCCTCTATCGTGTTGTGGATATTGGACTGTACACAACTAAGTGAACACATCGAATGGTTGACTGAAAAAATTGAGAAGAAAGCTGAAGGCAAGAAAGTAATCATGATTTTCAACAAAATAGATAAAATTACAATTGATGAAAGAGAGGTGCTTATTCAATTGTTCAGTCAGTTCGATTGTGAGCGAATTTTCATATCAGCTAAGAATAAAACCAATATCAAAGAGCTGGAAGAAACCCTGGTCCGTGCTTCCCAGATTCCGGAAATTCATCCCGGCGATGTGGTCGTCAGCAACATCAGGCATTACGAAGCCCTACGGCAAGCCCTCATGGCTATTCAACGGGTTATCGAAAGCATGGAAAACGGACTTTCCGGTGATTTTCTTTCACAAGACATCCGGGAATGTATGTTTTATTTAGGCGAAATAACCGGACAGATTTCGAATGATGAGATTTTGGGAAATATCTTCGGGAAATTTTGTATCGGAAAGTAACATCTGCATTCACATACTTCACCATGAGATTAAAAATTGATACAGAAATTGAACTGGCTCTACTAACCAGTGAAGATGCTGTCGCTATTTTCAATACCATCGACAGTCAACGTGATTACCTCGGAAAATGGCTTCCTTTTGTTAAATTCACAAATCAACTCAGTGATTCATATGAAGGCATCGAACGTCAAGGAGAATTGCTTTCCGGCAATACTTTTACCGACTTGATGATTTTCAGCAAATTAAAAAGTGACAGATGAAGTTACTAAAAGCATTTCTGATTGTTATTGGCTTTATAGCTGTCGGTCTAGGCATACTGGGCATGTTTCTTCCTATCCTCCCCACTACCCCATTCCTGCTGCTTGCAGCTGCCTGTTTTGCTAAGAGCTCAAATAGATTCTACCATTGGCTGTTAAACAATAAATGGTTTGGCTCCTACATTAAAAACTACCGCGAAGGAAAAGGTATTCCGCTTAAAATTAAAATTATGGCATTGAGTTTTTTGTGGAGTACCATTTTACTCAGTACCATTTTCTTTTTAGATAATATTTATGTCCGGATTGTGTTACTTTTAATTGCATTGGCAGTTACGATTCATATTAGTTTGATTAAGACAAAAAACATCTGAAGCATTTTAAACCAACCCAAGAGTAAAAATAAACTCTGAATTATCAATATAATAGTCAATAGTTTAACAAAGCACGTACAACATAAAACAAAAACGAGCAGGAGTACGCTACTCCCACTCTTTTCGATATCATTTATAAAAACCAGATTACACAAGCTGCTCCAGCTTGGCTACATTGGCAGCAATATCTTCATCCGAAAGTGAATAATTTACCAAATCGCCTGCTAAGTATTGGTCGTAAGCAGCCATATCCACCAAACCATGTCCCGATAAATTGAAGAGGATTACTTTTGGTGTTCCGGCTTCCTTCGCTGCTAAAGCTTCGTTAACAGCAGCAGCAATAGCGTGTGCCGACTCCGGAGCAGGAATGATGCCTTCAGTCTGTGCAAACAACACGCCGGCTTTGAAAGAATCCAGCTGTTTGATGTCGCAGGCTTCGATGAAGTTATCCTTTAGTAGCTGACTAACCAGTGTACCGGCGCCATGGTAACGTAAACCTCCGGCATGAATGTGTGCAGGAGCGAAATCATGTCCAAGCGTGTACATCGGAATAAGCGGAGTATAACCGGCTTCATCACCAAAATCGTATTGAAAGATTCCACGAGTCAGTTTAGGACAAGAAGATGGCTCTGCCGACAAGAAGCGGGTTTTCTTCTCACCACTGAAGTTATGACGCAGGAAAGGGAAAGAGATACCCGAGAAATTAGAACCACCACCAAAACAACCAATTACCACATCGGGATATTCTCCGGCCATTTCCATTTGCTTTTCTGCCTCCAAACCAATAATGGTCTGATGCAGAGAAACATGATTTAACACACTACCTAAGGTATATTTGCAATTGGGGGTACTCATAGCCAACTCAATAGCTTCTGAAATGGCTGTGCCCAAACTACCCTGATAATTCGGATGATCAGTAATGATTTTACGGCCTGCTTTAGTTGACATAGACGGCGAAGCAACTACCTGCGCTCCCCAGGTTTGCATGAGCGAACGACGATAAGGCTTTTGTTCGTAACTGATTTTCACCATATAAACGGCCAGTTCGAGTCCGAACATCTTACAGGCAAGCGACATGGCAGTTCCCCACTGACCGGCGCCTGTTTCAGTGGTAATATTAGTTACTCCCTCTATTTTATTGTAATAAGCCTGTGCCAGTGCTGAGTTCAGCTTATGAGACCCAACCGGGCTCACACTTTCGTTTTTGAAATAGATATGGGCAGGAGTATCCAATGCTTTTTCAAGGTTAGTAGCACGCACAAGCGGAGTTGGTCTGTAAATTTTATATTTCTCCAGCACTTCCTCCGGAATGTCAATCCAGGCATCTTTCATGTTAGTTTCCTGATCAACAAGTCCTTTGGCAAACAACGGATATAATTCCTCTGGTTTCATAGGTTGTTTAGTCCCCGGATGCAAAATAGGCATCGGTTTATTGGGCATCTCAGCGAGAATGTTATACCATTGTGTTGGCATCTCTTTTTCAGAGAGCAAAAACTTTTTGTTTCCCATTTTTAATGTTTTTTTATGTGGTTTTTGTATAATAACCGCAAAGTTAACAAATAGAAATGAAAGATTAAAATTATTTTTGGCATTTTTCTACTATTATGAAATATTTTTTTATTGTTTGGTGTCAATTATATAGACTTTAATATATAATGCGAATCAGGAGTAGAAAATTAGATCCCTCACTTCCGTTCGGGATGACAATGACATTATGAGTTTAAATACCGTTGTGCCATCTATTCTTGTTTAAACAAGTTTGTGCGACAACGGTTCGGTGTATTTAGCACCCGTCGTTGCAAAAACAGGATAGTTCTTGTAAAACTTTGGCGACGGGTAATATCAATAACATATAACTGTCATCCTGAACGGAGTGAAGGATCTCATATGTTGTTTTGTAAAAGAAAAAGCTGAAATTATGGTTTTCTTAACTGAATATGTTGTTATGTTTTAAAAAAGTCCTAATTTTGTGTGAATTAAAAAAACAGCATTATTATGATACAATCTATGACCGGCTTTGGTAAGGCAACGGGTGAATACAATGGAAAAAAGATCGTTGTTGAAGTAAAATCACTGAACAGCAAACAATTAGACATTTCCACACGCCTCGCGGGACTGTACCGGGATAAAGACATCGAGATTCGAAATGACCTGTCACAAGGTCTCGAAAGGGGTAAAATTGATTTATCCCTTTACATCGAAAATTCTGGAAAGGAAACCAACACACAAATCAATCAGTCGGTCGTAGAAGCATATTACAATCAGATACAGGCCATTGCAGCCAATACCGGCATCGAAATGCCGGCCAATTGGTTCGAGATTTTATTGCGTTTACCTGAAGTTATGAAAACAGAAACCACGGAATTGGATGAAAACGAATGGATTGAAGTCAAGAAAATCATGGCGGAGGCGATTGAGCAACTAAAAAACTTCAGAATACAGGAAGGCAAATCGTTGGAACAGGTTTTCAGAAGTAAAATAGCCCATATAGGTCATTTACTGGGAGAAATAGCACCTTATGAAGTCGAAAGGGTTGAAAAAATTAAAGCCAAATTAGAAGAAAATCTTCAGAATATATCTGATAAGTTTGATTATGATAAGAACCGGTTAGAGCAGGAATTGATTTTCTACATCGAGAAATTAGATGTAAACGAGGAAAAAATCAGATTGAAAACACACCTGGATTATTTCATCGAAACCATGGAAAAAGAACATGCTCCCGGTAAAAAACTCGGCTTTATTACCCAGGAGATTGGTCGTGAGATTAATACACTTGGTTCCAAGTCCAATCACAGTGAAATGCAGAAAATCGTCGTTCTGATGAAAGACGATTTGGAACAAATCAAGGAACAGGTTTTGAATGTATTGTAATGCAAATACTTACATTACTTATTTTCACATAAGACCGACAAAAATTAGAAAACCATGACAAAATTAGCTGATTTATTCAAACAGGTCTATCATTTCATCGCGCATGATGTTTGGCGGATAACCGAAAACGAATTATCACGAAGCAAACGGATACCCTATAAACTGGTAAAAGTGATTGTCATCGCTTTCCGCGGACTTTCACGTGATAAACTGGTAGTCAGGGCTTCTGCACTCACCTACTCGATTATGTTTGCCATCGTGCCGTTGATTGCCCTGTTTATTGCAGTCGGCAAAGGTTTTGGTGTCGATTATGTGATCCGGCAATGGCTGGAAGAAGCGTTGATAGCACAAAAAGAATTGATTCCCTTCATCATGGATTTTGTCGAACGGTATCTCGAAACGGCTCAGGGAGGCGTATTTATCGGTATCGGTATTGTTATTTTGCTCACTTCCGTCATGAATTTCTTCAAACAGGCTGAAGAGTCTTTCAACAGCATCTGGGAGGTAAAGAAATCCCGTTCAATTCTCCGACAGTTTACTTCTTATTTTTCGTCTCTGTTTCTGATTCCGATTTTAGTGGTTCTAACCAGCGGACTTAGTATTTATTTCAATAATCTGATTGCGCAGCTGCAATTTTTGAACATACTGACTCCCTTGTTGAAATTCGGAATGAAATTCGCCCCCTACCTGATGAGTTGGATTTTATTCACGGTTATTTATATTGTCATCCCAAATACACGCGTTAAATTCAGCAATGGCTTGATTGCCGGTATCATTGCCGGTACGGCTTTTCAGTTTTTTCAGGCGCTGTATATATCCGGACAGGTTTACCTGGCACGTTATGACGTAGTGTATGGTAGTTTTGCTGCAATTCCGTTGTTGTTGCTGTGGTTGCAGATATCCTGCCTGATTGTTTTGTTGGGTGCTGAAATCTCTTATGCCGCACAGAACCTGCAGAATTACGAATATGAAGGAGATAGCAATAACATCAGCATACGATACAAAAAGTTTCTTTCTTTGTTTTTAAGCTATGTAATTGTAAAGCGATTTGAGCATAATAAGCCGCCATTGAAGAATGATGAGATTGCATCTGTGTATAAACTACCCATCCGTTTGGTAAATCAACTATTAACTGAATTATCGGAAACCGGCATCATCATTGAGATACTCGATGACGATTTAAGAACCAAGGCATATCAACCTGCATTAGACATCAATCAACTAACTGTAAGCATGTTGACAGATAAACTTGAAACTAAAGGTTCAGAATTATTCCTGTCAAATAAAAACCCGGAACTGGATGAGTTCTGGCAGAAACATCTGAAATTAACAATGTCTTCTTCAAACGAAAATCTGGAACAATTACTTGTTAAAGATATCTGATAAGTTGCTAAATCTAATGTTTTCTAATGTGACTAATATAGTAAACTATTAATTGAAATGATGGTAATCGGTATAACAGGCGGCATCGGTAGTGGCAAATCAACGCTTTCGGAACTTCTACGAAAGCATGGCTACCCTGTTTATGATACCGATAAAGAAGCACGAAGATTACAGAATGAGGATGCGTTGCTCGTGCAACATATCAAATCATTGTTTGGTGAAAATTGCTATGTTGAAGGAAAACTAAACCGGCCGGCTGTGGCTGCACTGGTTTTCAACAATCCGGAATTACTGCAAAAACTCACGGCCCTGGTTCATCCTGCTGTTAAAGAGGATTTTATCAACTGGCAGCGCAATTACAACAGCGAAGACCTCGTTTTCATAGAAAGCGCCGTGCTATTCGAAGGAGGATTTAACCTACTTACCGATAAAGTTATATTAGTCACAGCTTCGGAAGATATTCGCATTCAACGTGTTATAAAAAGAGACAAGATCAGTCGGGAACAGGTTTTATCGCGCATAAAAAATCAGATCCCGGATACCGAGAAAGCACCGAAATCTGATTTAATTATCAATACCGATCAGGGTTTACCTGAAGATATCATGCAATCAATTGTAGTTTGGCAGCACTGAATAGTTTTTTGAATACCTCAAATGTTGCTGCACATAGTTTTCATCGTAACTGACTTTCACGTCGCTGATATTACCGGCATTATCTTTCACCAATGAATAGACCGGATTGACAAATCCACGGTAAGGCGCGATATTCAACGCTTTGTATCGTGCCAGCACTTCCGTATGGATTTCCTGATTTACATTTACTGCATAAGTTTCGATGAGCTGTTTGGCAGCTTCAAAATCTCCGGTTGACTTGATGCGTTGAATTTCAGCAAGTAATTCAGCAAATAAATCACGCAATTTTGCATAATCATTGACTACGATAAAGGTTTTTCCATCCCGTTTCTTCAGTTCAATTACCTTGTCGGCTTTTCCTTTTTCGTATGCCCAGGCAGCGATTAACTGACGATTGCGCATGTGCGCCTGCTCAATATTTTTGCCCGGTTGAATACGGGTAAGCTGGGTCATCAGTCCGTTCATAATATACTGATAATAGGCTGTTTTATACGCATCTTTATCCGGCAATAACCCTAATTCAACCATTTTATCATCGGCCATGTAATACAGTCCAAACAAATCGGCACGTGCTTCTTCAACGGGTGAACCGTATGCTTTCAGGGCATCGGGACTCACACCCGGTAATAATTTGCCGGAACCATGACCCAGACATTCGTGTAAATCGGTATGCAGGTTATTGGTGAGCGAACCATATTTTTTCGCACGTTCAATTTCTTCGGCGCTCCACATAAATTCTTCCATGAAACCACTCCCCTGCGATGCTTTGTCATAAGCCTCGGTAATATTTTCGATGGTAACCGATTTAGAACCATAATCCCGGCGAATCCAGTTTGAGTTAGGCAAATTAATGCCTATCGGCGTTGCAGGATAACAATCACCACCCAATATGGCAGCTGTAATTACCTTGGCGCTTACTCCTTTTACTTCTTCTTTCTTGAATTGTTTGTCAACCGGCGAATGATCTTCAAACCACTGGGCGTTGTTACTGATAATCTCAGTACGTTTGGTTGCCTCCATGTCCTTGAAGTTCACCAAAGCTTCCCAGGTGGCTTTCATTCCAAGCGGATCGGTATAAGTTTCCGTAAACCCATTCACAAAATCAACCTGAGAGTTCACGTCCTGCAACCACAAGATAGAATACTCGTCGTATTTTTCCAGATTTCCGGTCTGATAATATTCAATCAAGGATTTAATTACCGCACCCTGTTGCTCATTTTCGACCACTCCTGCAGCTTTTTCCAGCCAACCTACAATGCGACGGATAGCAGCATCATACATACCATCTATTTTGTAGGTCTTTTCAACCAACTTACCATTTTCTTTCACAACTTTGCTGTTAAGTCCGTAAGGAACAGGTGTATTGTCCGAAGGATCAACCATTCCGGCATAAAATGCCTCCACTTCCTTTTGAGTTACCCCTTCATAAAAGTTATTAGCTGATGTGGCTATCAAATCCACTCCGGCTTCCTGGTTCGTTCTTTTTTTATACAAGTCAGGGTTGAAAATGACCGGGAAAATACGGGCTTTAAAAGTTTCTACCGATTCACCGGCCATCAGTGGCAGTAAAGTAGAATCGATGCTGTTTATGGCTGCTGATAAGAATGTCTCTGGAAATCCGGGTGTGAACTTGTCTTCGGAATAGTGATGATGAATTCCATTTCCCATCCACACCTGTTTCAGGTAAATCTCCAGATTCTTAAAATCTGCAGTTTCTTTATCTCCGGCATAATTTTCATAAACAGCTTCCAGCAATCGTCTGATTATCAGGTTGTGTTTGTGATTCTGATCATATAAAATATCGCGACCTTCCAACGCTGCTTCCGACAGATAATAAACCAGCAACTTCTGATTCAGCGTAAGTTCATCGAAGTTATTTACTTTATAGCGCAGAATCTCAACATCAGCAAACTTATCGACTGAATATACGAATTCCTGCTCTTTATTTTGGCTACACGATGTCAAAAGGATGATACTCATCATAAATGGGATTAGTTGTTTCATATCTTATAATTTTTGTCACCAGACTCCGGTCTCCAGACTCCAGACTAGTGTCCGGTGTCCGGCGTCTGGTGACTGGTGTCATTTTTTTTTGCTTCCTGCCAGATGGCCTCCATTTCCTCCAGCGACATCTTTTTCAGGTCATTCCCCATCGATATCGTTTTGGATTCGAGATAATTAAATCTTTCGATAAATTTCCGGTTGGTTCTTTCGAGGGCATTCTCGGGATTGATGTTATACAAACGGGCGGCATTAATCAGGCTAAAGAATAAATCGCCGAATTCTGCTTCCATTTTATCCCGGTTCATATCCGAAATTTCAGCCTGTAATTCATCAAATTCCTCCTTGATTTTGTCCCACACCTGCTCTTTCTCGTCCCAATCAAATCCGACACTCCTTGCTTTGTCCTGAATCCGGTGCGCTTTTATCAAAGCAGGTAACGAAACAGGAACGCCTGAAAGCACGGTTTTGTTTCCGCCTTTTTCCTTCAGCTTCAAATCCTCCCAGTTTTGCATCACCTTTTCGGAATTATCGACCTGTACTTCACCATAAATATGCGGGTGACGATAAATCAACTTGTCACATAACTTACTGATGACATCATGGATGTCAAAATCGAGGGTTTCATTGCCCATTTCAGCATAAAAAACCACATGCAAGAGCAAGTCACCCAGCTCTTTACTGATTTCTTTCTTGTTATCCTTCAGGATGGCATCAGCCAGTTCGTAGGTTTCCTCAATGGTAAGCGTACGTAAACTTTCAAAAGTCTGTTCTTTGTCCCACGGGCATTTGGTGCGCAGTTCGGACATGATATTGAGTAACCGTCCGAACTGCTCCTTTTTTTCTTCCAGGGTATGCATGATCAATTAATTATACTGATTCATCATGTTTTCCACTTCCGTGTTAATCATCTTGGCAAAATCAGCAACCGGCATACTACCTTTGTCACCTTCACCCTGACGGCGAACGGCAACTTCTTTGTTTTCAGCCTCTTTTTCACCAACAATCAACATATATGGAATGCGTTTCAATTCATTGTCACGGATTTTACGTCCGATTTTTTCATTCCTGTCATCCACCTGCACACGAATTTCCTGGTTATTCAGTTCTTTGGCAATTTCATAAGCATAATCATTAAACTTCTCACTGATAGGAAGAATAACCACTTGGTCGGGCGTCAGCCACAAGGGGAATTTTCCTGCAGTATGTTCAATAAGAACAGCCACGAAACGTTCCATAGAACCAAATGGCGCACGGTGAATCATGACCGGACGGTGCTTCTGATTATCTTCACCGGTATATTCCAGTTCGAAGCGCTCCGGCAGGTTATAGTCGACCTGAATAGTCCCCAACTGCCACCTGCGACCGATAGCATCTTTTACCATGAAGTCTAATTTAGGACCATAGAAAGCAGCTTCACCCAGTTCCACACGTGCTTTCAATCCTTTTTCCTGACAAGCTTCAATGATAGCCTGTTCCGCTTTTACCCAATTTTCTTCCGTGCCGATGTATTTCTCCTTGTTCTCAGGATCACGCAACGAAATCTGTACTTCAAAGTTTTTGAAATCAAGCGCATTGAAGATGATGAAGATGATATCCACCACCTTTAAAAACTCATTCTTCAACTGATCGGGGCGACAGAAAATATGTGCATCGTCCTGCGTGAAAGAGCGAACGCGGGTCAGACCATGTAACTCACCACTTTGTTCGTAGCGATACACGGTGCCGAATTCTGCCATACGCAAAGGAAGATCCTTATAAGAACGAGGCTTTACCTTATAGATTTCGCAGTGATGCGGACAGTTCATCGGTTTCAGTAAGTACTCCTCGCCTTCTTCGGGTGTATGAATCGGCTGGAAAGAATCTTTTCCGTATTTGGCGTAGTGGCCTGAAGTAACATACAACTGTTTGTTACCGATATGCGGTGTCATTACCTGCTGATATTCAAATCTGCGTTGAATTTTCTTCAGAAAATCCTCGAGACGAAGACGCAAGGCTGTACCACGAGGTAACCACAACGGCAATCCCTTACCCACTGTTTCTGAAAAAGCAAACAATTCCAGTTCTTTACCAATCTTGCGGTGATCCCGTTTCTTCGCTTCTTCAAGCAAAACCAGATACTCATCCAACATTTTGCGTTTAGGAAATGTGATACCATAAATACGAGTCAGCATCTTGCGTTTCTCGTCACCTCGCCAGTAAGCGCCGGCAACACTGAGCAGTTTAATGGCTTTAATAGCACCCGTATCCGGCAAGTGCGGTCCGCGACACAAGTCAGTGAAATTACCCTGCGAATACAGCGTAATCGTTCCATCTTCGAGATCGCTTATCAGTTCTACTTTATATTCGTCGCCTTTTTCCTGAAATTTCTTCAGCGCATCGGCTTTGGTGATATCCGAACGCAGGATGGCTTCCTTACGGGCAGCCAGCTCTATCATTTTTGCTTCTATAGCGGGCAAATCACCTTCTTTAATCACAGCAGTACCCGGATCTACATCATAGTAGAAACCATTCTCAATCGCCGGACCGATACCGAATTTGATACCCGGATACAGTTCCTGCAACGCTTCGGCCATGAGATGAGCCGATGAATGCCAGAAAGCATGCTTACCCTCTTCATCATCCCATTTATGCAGTTTAATGGAAGCGTCGGTGTTAATGGAACGGGACAAATCCCAAATCTGATCGTTTACTGAAATAGCCAGCACTTCTTGTGCCAACCTCGGGCTGATGCTTTCAGCCAGCTGTAGTCCGGTAATACCAGCGTTGAATTCACGCACCGAACTGTCGGGGAAAGTTATTTTTATCATAGATGAACCTTACAAATGGTTTTAAAATTTGAATCGCAAAGTTAAAGAAAATGTACCAAAGTGCAAATTAAAAGGTTTGCAAATTAAAAATTTTGTTTATCTTTGCACCCGCTTCACACAATGCGGCTGTGGCGTAATTGGTAGCCGCGCCAGACTTAGGATCTGGTGCCGAGAGGCGTGGGGGTTCGAGTCCCTTCAGCCGCACAAAAAATCCTGATTCAGATTGAGTCAGGATTTTTTGTGCAGTATTGGGGGGCAATCACTGAAGTTGATTGTAGTAATCAAGTTATGAATCAAGTTGGGATATTGGGCAATCACTGAAATTGATTGTAGTAATCAAGTTATGAATCAAGTTAAGCTAATTAGTTTTTTGGGGTTTTAGCTTCCTTAACTTTAGCTTCCTTGATCTTGTTGGCATCCTTGGCTTCCTTAGCTTTTGCTTTCTTAGCCTTTTTAGCGGCTTTTTCTTTTTCCTTTTTCAGTTTCAGCTTCAGTTTTTCTTCTTTGGCGAGTTTGCGGGCAGCCTTTCTTTCATCCATCAGTTTACGCAGGTATTCAACATAAGGCTGAATGTAGCGTTGCTTCTTGGTTTCCAGCAAATCATCCATGATTACAAGCAATCCGGATTCATAAACAGAGCCAAAATCATGATCCTGAATGGAACCAAAGAAACGCATGGTGTCGGTCAGACCGATATAAGCATTAAACATCGCAGGAACGTTTTCACCCTCATTACGGACAGCTTTAATCAATAATTTGTAGTCATCAGCCGGTTTTTCTTCCGTGAAAATGGTTTTTGCTAACTTTTTGGTTTTTGCACTGACAGCAACCGGATTCTTGGGCTTGATTAACTCATCGGTATCCTGAAAATGTTTCGACAGATATTCGTAAATCAATTCCCGGCTTCTCACAGGATAATCTTTGTAAATTGTAACTTTACCAATGAAGTATTTTGCACCTTTAACAGAATGAATCAGCGCGCCTAATCCATCCCAGAGATTATCCAACGCGAATAAGCTTTTCATCCCCATCTTGGTAGTCTGATAATCCGGTTGGACAAAAGCGCGGCCCAGTTCGATGGTGTGCGGCATAAATTCTTTGATGAACTTATCATTAAAGTTGAACAAGTGAGACATAACGAAGGCCGGCTGACCGTCTTCCTTCAATTTTACATCTGCACCCGACAAAAAACGATATCCACCAATAATCTGCTCAGCATCAGGATCCCAAACAATCAATTGCTTATATGGCTTTTCCATATAATCAAATTTATCGGTATCAATTTCTTCTCCGGTTCCACCGCCTCCGGCACGAAAAGACAATTCACGTAAACGTCCGATTTCGCGCATCACATGAGGAGAATCATGGGCAGTTACAATATAAATCTGATTGCCGGATTTGTTGGTTGGTCTTAAAAATTTATCCGGGCTAAGTTCGCTCTTAAGGACATCCCTGTCTACGGGATCAATAATTTCTTTCATTTTCTATACAATGTATATATAAATATACCAAATACCATTTTTTCGCTGCAAATGTACGGCTTTTTTATTAAAATTGATAAAAGGGGATATAATTTATCCATTTTTTTTCATATCATCATCAGAGACTTAAATATCCATCCTATATAATATATGTAAAAAGGAACCCTGTCTTCGATAATTCATTTTAAATTGGTATAAAACAGTCTTTTTTTGAAAATATTTGAGCCAAATGTTTTTCAATCAGAATAAAAGCAATATATTTGCAGTTCGTAAATCGAAAAAGAATAACATACAATAAATATAATATTAACTAATAAAAACTTATTAAAATGACAAAAGCAGATATCGTAAACGAAATTGCTAAGAACACAGGTATTGACAAAGCATCTGTGCTGGCAACCGTAGAAGCTTTTATGGAAACAATCAAGGATTCACTTGCAAAAAACGAGAATGTGTATTTAAGAGGTTTCGGTAGCTTTGTAATCAAACAAAGAGCACAAAAAACTGCCCGTAACATTTCAAAAAATACTACTATCATCATACCTGCACACAACATTCCATCATTTAAGCCTGCGAAGACTTTTGTTAGTGTAGTAAAATAATTTTTAAAACAGATAGAAAATGCCAAGCGGAAAAAAGAGAAAAAGACACAAAATGGCTACGCATAAGCGTAAGAAAAGACTGAGAAAAAACAGGCATAAAAAGAAATAATATTGTCTAAATTGGTCTTTATTTTAAAGTCCGGGAAACAAACTTAAAGACTTTTGCTTTAAGTTTGTTTTTTGTTTGAGCGAAAACAAAAACATTAAATCATAAATAAAGTGGATAGCGAATTTGTAGTAGATGTACAACCATCTGAAATTTCAATTGCGCTGCTGGAAAACAAAAAACTGGTTGAATTTAACCGCGAAAGCCGTGAAGCACGGTTTGCCGTAGGAAATATCTACCTGGGAAGGGTTAAGAAATTAATGCCCGGTTTAAATGCAGCATTTGTAGATGTTGGTTTCGAAAAAGACGCTTTTCTTCATTATCTTGATTTAGGATCCAATTTCAACACCCTTAACCAATTTACAACGCAGGTGCTGAGCGACCGTAAAAAAGCGCCTTCGATAAATAAGGTTAAACACCATCCGGAAATTGACAAAAACGGTTCAATCGGTGATGTACTTAAAACAGGACAGGACATTTTGGTTCAGGTAGCCAAAGAGCCCATCTCAACAAAAGGACCCCGACTAACAGCCGAAGTATCAATCGCCGGAAGATTTTTAGTACTGATTCCATTTGCCGACAAAGTTTCAGTTTCTCAGAAGATTACTTCAGAAGAAGAAAGAATACGGCTTAAACAACTGATTCAGAGCATAAAACCCAAAGGATTTGGCGTAATTGTAAGAACAGTTGCAGAAGATAAAAAAGTAGCGGAATTAGTCAACGAACTCAATATCCTGGTGAAACGTTGGGAAGAAGCAGTTACAAAATTGCAACAAGCCAAAGGAATTTCACTGATTTTAGAAGAATTAGGTCGCACGGTGGGAATAATTAGAGATTTATTCAACACCAGTTATAACAATATCCACGTAAACGATCCGGATATCTTTACCGAAGTAAAAGATTATGTAGAATTAATTGCACCGGACCGGAAAGATATTGTGAAACTTTATAAAGATGACACACCGATTTTTGATCATTTTGGTATTACCAAGCAAATTAAATCTGGCTTCGGTAAGACAGTTTCTTTCAAAAGCGGTGCTTATCTGATTATCGAACACACAGAAGCGCTGCATGTTATCGACGTAAACAGCGGAAACAGGTCCAAGAATTCAGCCGGACAAGAAGGCAATGCATTGGATGTCAATCTGGCTGCTGCAGATGAAATCGCACGTCAGTTACGCTTACGCGACATGGGTGGAATTATTGTTGTTGATTTTATCGACATGCACGAAAATGAAAACAGGCAAAAACTGTATGACAGAATGCGTGAAGTTATGTCGAACGACAGAGCAAAGCACAATATTTTACCGCTCAGCAAATTTGGTTTGATGCAAATGACCCGTCAGCGGGTACGCCCTGTCACCGACATCAACATTGAAGAAAAATGTCCGACCTGCTTGGGAACCGGGAAAATGCAACCTTCAATCTTATTTGTCGATCAGATAGAAGAAAAAATTGACCATTTGGTGAATGGTCTGAAAATTAAAAAATTTGCATTGCATCTTCATCCGTATGTTGAAGCTTTTATCTCTAAAGGTATCAATTCGTTGAAGTTGAAATGGAAACTAAAATATGGTGTAGGCTGTAAAATCATTGCTTCACAACAAATTGGGTTTCTGCAGTACAAATTTTACGATGGTAAGGGGGTTGAAATAAACCTGAAACAGGAATTGGAAAAGCATGATGAAATCAAAGCTTGAATTAAAGACCGTACCGTGTTGTACGGTCTTTTTTTTTTGAAAAAAACTTTCGATAGTATTTGCTAATTATAAAAAAGAACGTATATTTGCACTCCGATTGCGGGAAGCATTAATAAATGCGAAAACGGCTCAGTTGCCAGGAAACAGACACAATGGTGCTCTACCAACTGAGATGTAAATAATAAAATAAAATTTTGCGAAAATAGCTCAGTTGGTAGAGCATAACCTTGCCAAGGTTAGGGTCGCGGGTTCGAGTCCCGTTTTTCGCTCAAAACACAGTGAAACGGCGCGTTTCACTTTTTCATGAAGTAATACTACCATCTGCCCAGATGGTGAAATTGGTAGACACGCTAGTTTCAGGGACTAGTGGCCGCAAGGCTGTGCAGGTTCGAGTCCTGTTCTGGGCACACTTTAACTTCATGCGCAGGTGGTGAAATTGGTATACACGCTACTTTGAGGGGGTAGTGCCGGTTACGGCGTGTGAGTTCGAGTCTCATCCTGCGCACCAATCATTTCTTTACATACGGTTCCGTATGAATATTTGTTACTGTTTTTTCTCCGAATTTCTCTCTTAAGCTGACTTCAATCTCAGTGGCAACATCATGCGATTTCACAAAGCTGATGTCTTTATCTAATTTAATGTGCACATCAATCGCGAAAATATTACCTATTTTGCGCGTTTTCAGGTTATGTTGAAAGATAACATCCGGGTGTGCTTCAATTGTTTCAATGATTGATTTCTCCGTTTCCAGAGGCAATGACTTTTCGAGCAATTCATGTATACTGGGCATCCCGAGTTCAAAAGCAACCTTGAGAATAAAGAAACTGACAATAACCCCGGCTATGGGGTCGAGTATCCGCCATGTTTCACCTAAAAATATTGCACCGGAAATTCCAAGGGCTGTCCCGATAGAAGAAAATGCGTCGGAACGATGGTGCCATGCATTAGCTATTACGGCACTGCTGTTGATTCTATCACCTGCAATCTTCGTGTACCAGAATAACGCTTCTTTGGATATGATAGAAATAATTGCTGCGAACAATGCCAGATAAGTAGGTTGTTCCAGTACTCCACCATTGATAACCTGTATTATCTTGGATAATCCACTCCAGAAAATACCAATCCCTACAAATATCAAAGCCAAACTAATCAACAATGTGGCAAAAGTTTCATACTTGCCATGACCGTACCGATGATCTTCATCTTTTTCTTTTCCGGATATGCCAATGAAAACAATCACAAACAGGTCGGTAATAAAATCAGATAACGAATGAATGCCATCCGCAATCATAGCGGTACTTTTACCTACAATTCCTGCGATAATTTTAAATACAGTTAGAACCATATTTACTGCGAATCCAATCCAGGTAACTTTCCTGGCTTCCTTTACTCTATTCATGATTATCATTTAACGTGAACAATTTTCGAAGCAACAACTCTCATTTTTTGTTTCGAATTCTATGGTTGCATGTTGAATATTCAAGGTTTTCAGTTCGTCCCTGACTTTGTTCTTCAATACAGATATTTCATCCAGTGTCAGCGCTTTATTCAAAACAATGTGCGTAGTTACTACATTATATTCTCCATCTACCGACCAACTGTGAAAATCATGCATGGATTCAACATCCTCAAATGCAGTTATTCGTTCCTTTATTTCATCCATGTCAATTTCATCGGGAGTTCCCTGAAGAATGATGTGCATGCTGGATTTGATATTCCGGAATACATGTATCAGGATGTAAATTGAAATCAATACCGACAAAATCGGGTCAATTACAGGCACATCAAAAAAATACATGATGACAGAGCCAATCAGGATAGCCCCCCACCCCAGCACATCCTCCCACAGATGCAATGAGACTACCTTTTCATTCAGAGAACTACCTTTCCTTAACCGCAATACAGCAACTCCGTTTATGATAATCCCTAAAATAGCCAATAAAAACATACCTTCCACATTTGTTTCCTGCGGATTGAATATACGGGGAACTGTTTCGAACAATATCAGGATGCTACCCACCAGCAAAACGACCGAATTGATAATCGCGCCCAACAGGGAGAAACGTTTGTAACCATAAGAATACTTCTCATCACTTCCTTTTTTCGACAATCTTTGAAAGTACCAGGCCAATCCAAGCGAAATGCTATCGCCGAAATCATGTACGGCATCTGAAAGAATCGCAACGCTATTTGTCAGTAATCCGCCTATGATTTCTATGATGGTAAAACCAAAGTTCAGGAAAAAAGCGATACCTATATTTTTCTCACTGTTGTGGTGGTGATGATCTGAGCTTTTAATTTGATGCATGATGCGTGATATATATGAAACAAAACAAATTAATCTGGTCCTTGTTCAGTGTGGAATTAATTTCAGACAAAAATAGAATTAAATAATTAATTTTCTTTATTGTCAGGTGAAAAATATTGAGATTCTTCGCTACGCTCAGAATGACAGCGTGTTGTGATATGACTTTGATATTGTCATCTCGAACGAAGTGAGAGATCTTATTTATAGTTCTTAGTGCCCTATTCCGGAACTTCTGTACCGGGTTATTTGAATGATTAATATTTCAAAAAAGCCGGCAAATAAACAAGAGATTTGCAATAAAAAACGTACTTTTGTGGAAATGAGTTTAAATACTGTTTTCAATGAGAATTCGCCTTTTATTAATTACACTACTCTTTATTACAAATACTTTTGCACAGTCACCAGCTGAAGCTGATGCATTATTTAACGATAAAAAATACGAAGAATCGGGACGACTCTACGCTGCTTTGTTAGAAAAACGACCAACAGACGCGTTGTATAATTATCGCTATGCCCGGTGTCGCTACGAAATGGGCGACTACGAATCAGCCATCAGGCATTTTCTGGCCGGCGGTAACCGTTATCCCTTACGCGATTATTATCTGGCCGACAGTTATTTTCAGGAGTACCTTTTTTCAGAGGCAATTGAGTACTTCAACAATTACACCAACAGCACAACAGCTAATCAGTCATTTTTGCCTGATGTTTATGATAAACTCAGAAGAGCCCGTATTGGAGCAAGGTTGATCAACCGGGTTGAAGATGTTGAGATTATAGACAGTATGGTAGTCGACAAAAAAGACTTTCTGAAATATTACCGGTTAAGCCGGGAAACCGGGAAATTTTCTGTACAGTCGGTTAATACCGCTGGAAAAGAAGCCATCGACCTGGTTACATTTATTACCCAGCGGGGAGATCGCAAAATTTTCTCAGACCTGTCAGGCAACCGTACCGACCTCTACGCGGCAAATAAATTGCTGGATGGCTGGTCGAAACCCGAAAGGCTGTCCCAGAATGTAAATACTGTTGACGATGAAAACTATCCCTTCTTAATGCTTGATGGTATAACCCTGTATTTTGCATCGAACAATGAAAACTCTATAGGCGGCTATGATATTTTCATTACCCGTTTTAATGCTAACACAAATGATTATCTGAATCCTGACAACATAGGTATGCCTTTTAATTCCATATTCAATGATTACATGTATGTGATTGATGAAACACTTGGTACGGGATGGTTCGTAACTGATCGCTATCAACCAGTCAACAAGGTAATTATATATCAGTTCATAAACAGGGAAGAAAAGCAATACGTTTCAGCAGACGACATTTCGCATCTTACCAGGGTAGCCCGACTGAAAACTTACAGAAAAGGGACACATAAAGCAAAAAAACCGGTTGATGATCTGATTAGCATTCCAGAAACAGTCACACCACAAGCAATATTATTTATGGTAAACGATTCGGTTTCATATACCAGCACAAGTCAGTTTAAAAGCGCCCAGGCACTTAAACTGTGGAACGAATGGTACAGAGTATCCGAAGATCTGACACAGAAAGAAACTCTACTCAGGTCATTGCGCGAAGCATTTCAAACATCAGAAGATGAAATTGATAAAAAAGACCTGACTGCAGAAATCATGGAACTTGAAATACAGGTGTTGAAAAACAGGCAACTATTGAATGAAAAAATCATCAATGTTCGGAACGAAGAAATAAAATATTTACAAAACCTGCATTTGAAATAAATTTTCGATATATTTACACAATTTTTTAATCCTATGGAAATTGTAGTTATCTTAATTCTCCTGTTGGTGGCAGTCGGACTGTTATTGGTGGAAATGTTTCTGATCCCCGGTATATCTATCGCGGGTATCGGCGGACTTCTGTTTTTGGGAGGCGCTGTCTATTATGCTTACGCTTTTATTAGTCCGGAAGCCGGTCATCTCACTTTGGTTGCCGCCTTTGTCATGATGGGCATTGCTATATTTCTGTTCATTCGTTCCAAAACGCTGGAAAAGATGTCTCTAAAAACAGAAATAGAGGGAAAAAACGACCCGATGGAAGGCGTTGTTGTACAAGCAGGTGATCAGGGCATCACAATCTCGCGCCTGGCTCCTATGGGTAAGATAAGGGTAAACGGTCATATCGTGGAGGCAAAGGCGATGGATGATTTTATTGATCAGGAAGAAAAAGTGGTTATTGTTAAGGTACAATCGACCAATGTATTAGTTGAAAGAAGTCCAGAAAACAAATAAATGTTTAATTTAAAATAGATTATTATGGCGATTATTGAAATTATCGGATTTGGTATATTAGGTGTCCTTATTCTGCTTTTCTTTTATTACGTTCCATTCCTGCTCTGGTTATCTGCCAAGGTATCCGGGGTTAGTATTTCACTGATTCAATTATTTCTGATGCGCATCAGGAAAGTTCCGCCACATACCATCGTAGCCTGTATGATTGAGGCACATAAAGCCGATATTCATGAGATTACACGTGACGGACTGGAAGCACATTACCTGGCCGGCGGTCACATCGAACGGGTAACCCACGCCCTGGTATCAGCATCCAAAGCAAACATTGACTTGTCGTTCAAAATGGCAACTGCCATTGACCTGGCTGGTCGTGATGTGTTTCAGGCAGTGCAAATGTCGGTAAATCCGAAAGTAATAGACACGCCCCCGGTTGCTGCTGTGGCCAAAGATGGTATTCAGCTGATTGCCAAGGCACGCGTAACAGTGAGAGCCAACATCAAACAATTAGTAGGGGGTGCCGGAGAAGAAACCATTCTGGCCCGTGTCGGTGAAGGTATTGTATCTTCTATTGGTTCATCAGAATCGCATAAGTCGGTACTGGAAAATCCTGATTCAATTTCGAAATTAGTGTTGAAAAAAGGTTTGGATGCAGGAACTGCTTTTGAGATTCTATCCATCGACATCGCGGATATCGACATCGGTAAGAATATCGGTGCACAACTGCAAATGGACCAGGCAGAAGCAGACAAAAACATTGCACAGGCCAAAGCCGAAGAACGTCGCGCGATGGCTGTCGCACTGGAACAGGAAATGAAAGCCAAAACACAGGAACAAAGAGCCAAGGTTATCGAAGCCGAAGCCGAAGTTCCAAAGGCCATGGCAGAAGCTTTCCGCAGCGGCAACCTGGGTATCATGGATTATTACAAGATGAAAAACATCGAAGCGGATACATCCATGCGTGAGAACATTGGCAAACCGTCATCCGACAAAGGAAGTAAGGGACAAAAATAAAACGCTGAAAATACACCACCTATAACACACCATAGGTGGTGTATTATTAACACCACTACTGGTGTGTCACATACACCACCTATGGTGTATCACCCACACCAAAACCGGATTTTAACCAGTAACCATTTGATGAGATTCTTGCTCCCCTGCATAAGAAACTCATACAGCCACTCCACATAATGAGCAGACCAGCGTTGCGGATGGGTTGTAATCATTATCTTTTTTGGCAACAAATCTTTTCCGGCAGCATCAATCAGTTCAAAAGTTGACTTGAAATCCAGCAATTGATTTACAGCTACCTTATCCCGGACACTGAAACGATCTCCATTCCACATTCTGCCCGTATCCGTCAGATAAAAAACATCTTCCACCGCTTTCTTATGACCGGCGCCAAAGATATCGAAATAAGGTTCGCCGATGATGCCGAAGGAGTGATAGTCACACTGCAACCACATATCGAGATTGTTAAATTTACTCCAGGGACAACCATCCATGGCCATGGTTTTAATAGGTGTCAATGCCTGCATCTTAGCCATATTAAGCTGAAACAGTCCGAGCGCTTTTTCGGCATCTCCCTGAGCATCCACCCAATCGCGGTAATGATATCCGATTTCGTGTCCCATGGCCGCAATTCTCCTGATTATACCGGGATGAAAAACCGGTTTCCGGGTCAGCCAGTAATAGCTAGCCTGAATTTTCATAGCCGATTCGATCCGGGCAATTCGGAAAGCATGTCCGGGTAATTTATCAACATCATGCCTTAATATTATATACTTCTCTGCTTCTGCTGCTTTTCCTTCACACCAGTCAGCAAAAGTAAAGAATTCATATCCGGCAGATTGTAAAGTCAGTAACAATTCCCGGTAGACTTTGATGGTAAAATCAGCTTTCAATATTAGTTGAATTGATGTTGATAATCAGGATTATGCTTCATAATATTTACACTCTCAGGATAATGTTCTATAAACCAAACCATAAACGCAGTAACATCTATTTTATCGGACAACATTTGTTTACGGTATTGCTGAAACAAGGAACGTATATCCCGGTTTTCAAGCAACTCCGATGTTAAACCAATTAATCTATCCGGATCATTGGTTTTAACTCCATAAGTCAACCTGTAACGTTGTTCCAGTTCCTCCAACACGCTGATTCGTCCGCTGAAATCACTGAAACGCAATGAAGGTACGCCCAGCATGGCTGCTTCAACCGACATACTTTGACTATCGGAAATCAGCAAAGAAGCAAAGGCTAAAATATGATGTATGTCGTTTTGATTGATTTTCAGTTGATAGGCCGATAATTCAGGGGCAATTTCTCCTTCAACACTGATAAAAACCTGGTAACCTTTATTTTCAATAACATGGATCAGATTTTTAACCAATTGATTATTCAGTCCCCTGATTCCCGCATCATGATGCGCAGTAAGCTGTGCAAGCCTGATCAGACAATAACGATCCGATTGAATATAGGTGTTTTTAACAGCAACATCGGGAGTAAAACGATTTGGATGCAAATAAGCAAGTTTCATATACCCATCATATCCAATCTTTTTACGATTCCATTTACCAACCTTACAAACCTCCGGCACCAAAATGGTTTTTGTGTATGGATAGGTCAGGTCGGCCAGTTTTCTGATGACTTCATAGTCATCTTCCAGGGTTGTAATGGCCTGTTTTCGGGTCAGATAACCCGCTTGTGCTATCGACGAGTCCGTTCCAATGAGCATATCAATCTGATGTTTCTTCACAATGCTCACGACTTTCCATGTTCTGATGAATGAAGCCAACAAAATAGCAACCGGATTGTTCTTTCTGGTCTTTGGCTGAATATTGATGAATGAAAAACCATCTTGTTGAATAAGCTTCTCCAGCACATCTTTGGTTTTTATCAACAACAAGACTTCATTTCCATGATCTTTCAATATCTTAATCATGTGTTTGAAGAAATGGTATTGCGCCGGATGTGCTGTATAAATCAGAACCTTCATCAGTATTTTAACTTTTGAATGATGTGTAACATATTTTTTGAAAAACGATACAACCCTGGTTTACAAAGATAAAGAAACCTTCCCTGTTCCAGCACCCTACCACCGAATTGTGCTTTAAAATCTCTTACGCCGTATTGTTCATCAGGTTTTCCGGCGCCCATAAAATCAAAGTAAGCAAAACCATGGTTAGCTGCATATTCGATGGCTTTCCAGGTAGCAAATACCGAAGGGTAAATATGTTTCCCCGGATTTTCATCCCCACAAATAAACCATTCATAAAGTACTGTGCCGTTTGTCACACACAAAATTCCGCCGATAACCTGCTCATCTTTCTTTACCACAAAGAATCGTGCAAAATCCTGTTTAACAACTTTCAGAAAGAATTCAGCCGGAAACAAGGGCTTTTTTACTTTTTGCTTATATATTCGTTTCAGAATTTGATAAAAACCCATTACATCATGCTGTTCGTCTGACAAGCTACAAACTACACCTGATTTCTCAGTCTGACGAACCTGTCTTTGCTTTGAGTTGCTCAATTGATCAAATGCACTGTTTACACTGGTGAGCGGAACCTGGATATTCAAATGAGGCAGGTAATCAAAACCCTGTTGTTGTAATATATCCTTAAACGGTCTATAATCACCATAATTTCTGATTTCAAGATAAATACCCTGAGTTGACAAATCATACTTTAAAAGTTCCAGCAATGAAATTAAAGCTTGCTTACTTATATCATCAGCGAGCAACAATCCTCCGGGGATAATAGCCCTGCGACTGAAAAAACGCTTCACTCTCCCCCCATCGGCAATCAAATAGCCACAGGCTAATCCGACCAGTTTATCATCTTCAGTAACCCCGTATAAAAATGGTGTCAGAAAATTCAGTTTTGAGTAAAAATCATAACATGCTTTCGTTTGAAAAAACGAAGATACTGACGAACGGCTGCACAATGCAAGCCAGGCATCCCGATTTATATCAGCAGCATGTTGAGTTTGTATCATTTCTTATCTATAAACGTTCTGAACCAAAGCTCCAGGTGAATCCATTTCCATATATCTTTTGCAATATTGATTTCGCCTTTCAGATGCTTTTCATACAACAAACGGGCTTTATCAGCATCCATAATTTGTCTATCTCTGAAAGATTCAGACTTGATAATATTACCGATAAAACTTCGAAATGCCGGTTCCCGGAACCATTCATCCTGAGGCGTTGCAAAACCGACTTTATCCTGTCTGTTCCTAATTTCTTCAGGCAAAACGCCTTTCAAAGATTCACGCAAGATACTTTTTGTAACGCCGTTTTTTATGATAAACTCCGGCTCAATGGATAAAGTGTATTCTACAAGTCGATAATCTAAAAAAGGCGTACGTGATTCGACGGAAAAAGCCATCGAATTCCGGTCGTTCCACTTGAGCAAATGCTCCAGTTTAAACTCGAAATGGTTAAGTAAAGCTGATTTCAAATTTTCAGAAGCATACAAATCATGCACAATAACAGAACGATTGGTTTCCAGCACCTTTTTTACGAATCTTTTATCCAAAAAACCGCGGTTATCGACACCGGCTTTGGTTTTCAGGGCATTGGGCAACAAGAAATAAAACATTGTCTTAATGCCGTACAAGGACTTATGGATTTTCAGATAGTCTTTAATCTCCCGGAACAAGGTTTTCCATTTGAAGCCCGTTAACAAGTCCTTGAAATAGAAGCCAAAAAAGTAATGATACCCACCCAGTTGTTCATCAGCACCCTGACCATCGAGTGTAACGGTAACATGCTTTTGCGCCAGCTCCATCACGCAATATTGCGCAAAAGGCGATGTTGAAGGAATGGGTTCAGCATGTATCCGGATAAAATAGTCGAGTTGTTCTAATAATTTATCAGCATCAGGGACAACCGCATGCATGTTGGTCAACAAAGGTTTATACAAATTAATGAATTTTGACTCATCAGCTTGTTTATCGGGCGTATAAACGGCAGAAAAAGTATTCACTGCCGGATTATTCAATTCTGAAGCGATAATAGACGTAATAGCTGAGGAGTCGAGACCACCACTCAGGCAAACACCTACCGGCACATCACTTCTGAGCCGAATGCGAACGGCATCGGTCAGCAATGATTTATAATACGCGATATCACCCTTTTGGTTTGATATTTTAGATTTCAAATCGTACCACTTCTGTATATTGACTTTTCCATCCTGAACTTCGACACAATGTCCGTGTTGAAGTTTTTTAATGCCTTCAAAAAAAGTATTTTCCGTGTGATCAGTCCGGTTAAATGCCAGATAATCGAATATCACCGAATGATTTGCTTTGTTTTCTTTTCCGTAAACTTCCAAAATAGCCGGAATTTCAGAAGCAAAGACAAAGCCTGTTTCTGTCATCGCATAATAAAACGGTTTTACTCCGAAACGATCCCGGGCGGCAAAAATCCGGTTTGTTTCCTTGTCGTGTATGGCAAAAGCAAACATACCATTCAGTTTATTCAGACAGGCAGTGCCATAATTGATATACATGTTTAGCAGTACTTCCGTGTCGGTCTGAGAATGAAATTTTTGTCCCTGCTTAACGAGTTCTTCCCTTAATTCAATGTAATTGAAAATTTCGCCATTGAAAACGATGGTATATCTTCCCGACTCATCTTGCATGGGTTGGTGACCTGCAGATGACAAGTCAATGATGCTCAGTCTGACAAATCCGAATCCCATGTTTTCATGCTGAAAAACACCTTCATCATTCGGACCCCGGTGTTTGATTTTCAACATCATGGACTTCAAATCAGCTTCTTTTACAGGCTGATGATTGAGATTTACGATACCACAGATTCCACACATGGGTCAATACTTAATTATTTCTGAATAAATTCTAACTAACTCCTTTGCTACAAATTGATTGTCAATTTGCTGATATTTTGCGACATCCACTTCTACCGAATCAAAGGCAATTGCCTCTTTTAATGCCTGGACAACCGCGTATTTATCAAAAGGAACGATAAAACATCCTTTCAACCCGCTTAATTGCTCCTCCACATCCCCCACATTAGTTGAAACAAGCGGACGTTTACAAGCTATCATTTCTTTGATAAACATGGGTGAGCCTTCTCTGAATGAAGTGAGTAACCCGGCATCTGAAGCATTCATGGCTAAAACAACTTCAGCACGAGAAAATCCTTTTAGTTCAACCAACTCTACCTCCGGCATCAGCGAAATAGCATTTTGGGCAAGTTGCGCATTTTTCTCCGGCCTATCAAAACTACTCGAAAACAGCACATACTTTTTATCCGCATCCCATCCGAGTTGCATCCGGGCATCAGTTTTATCAACAGGTTTGAATACATTAAAATCAACGCCACATGGAATTACATGATGTTTACGTGCAACACATTTTACTTTCTTCACCTGGGCAGCTGAGACAAAAATATTAAAAGCAGAAAAAAGCAGGGGCATATATGAGAAAAGCCTCAGCGAGAAACGATTGATATCGCAGCCGTGAAAAGTAGTGACAACCGGTACTTTTCGTTGCAGATTTGCCAACAAACCGGTTAATCCGTAATGTGCATGAACAACATCGGGTTGAAAATCACGAATCGTCTTTTTAAGTTTTTTGAAATTGCGGAGATATCCAGGCAGACCTTTACCAATAATGGTAAATATATCAACCTGAATGCCTGCTTTGATAAGTGCATCGGCCTGTTCACTGACAAAAGGTGAAATTCCACCAGAATTTTTGCTGCATACGAACAATATCTTCATCATATTTACTTTTAACTTAAACCATTCCTCTACCCGACAGTTTAAACCAACTCCAGGCAATCAAAACAACAAAAATAAATGCCATATACCATTTAAAGTATTTTTTCTCTTTGTTGCTGATGTTATTTACCCCATAAGCAGCCAATATCAGAATAAATGGTAATGCTGGTTGGTGGAATCGCTCCGACTGAGCAAATGCACTCATTGCAATCACCAACAAATATCCAAGCGTAAATGACAGAATCAACAGGTGATCACGCCATTTTTTTTCTTTAATCATGAAAAACAAACAAAACAGCGCAAAAAATGCCATAATATTCTTCACATAATTACCCCCATGTATCAATTGCTGATTCTGTTGATTGGGGGTATTGATGATGGTTGGAAATGGAATTACAAAAATCAGGGGTGCAAACACCGATTTGGAGGCATATTTAGCCAATGTGTTACCTCCTTCTCTGGTGGCATAATATTCCAGGGCAACATCCTGATTCTCGACTCTTGATTGCCATATCTCTTCCACTTCACTGGCAATATTACTTCCTACAAAATAGGCCAGTGCAACAATGACCCAACCGGTTATAACAAGGCGGTTACTCATCGACATAATTCTTCTGGAGGAAAAAATAAGAGCAGTAAATAAAGAGAACATAGCAGTTACACCCAATACCGTCCGGAAAAAAAACAGAGAAGCGCCAATCATTAAGGTAGGTGTAACACTCAGAAAAGTATATTTATGTACACGTATCAGAGAGTCGGCGCGTTCAATAAACCAGACAGTCAAGAATACCATCTCTGCTTCCTTCATGTGTATTCCGGCATATAAAATAAGGTTAGGCATCAGCATACAAAAAATAGCTGCCATTCGACCGGTAGCTTCCCCGAAATTCCGGTTGGATAGTCTGTAAATCAACACACAGGTGACACTTCCCAACACGGCTTTAAGGAGTCTTGGAATCAATACCCCATTGCCAAAAATCATATAAACAGTGCCCAGATAGGTGCCATATCCCCTATCGGAGACCGGCATGCCGAAAAACACATTCTCATAATTCCCCCATCCTGTTTCGGCCAGCGATTCAGCAATTCTATGATATAACATGGAGTCGGCAACACTGAATTCGAACGGGAGTCCGGTCATGCCCAGATAAAAGAAATAACTGAAAATCACCCAAACTGAACGGATCACAAGAGAGGTGTAAAATATTTTTTTTGTGAAACTACCCGGACTTATATTGGTCCATGATTTCGACAAGGTATTCGAAAAATAAAAAAAGCAACCTATTTGTATAAAACCAAATAGCCACCAAACAAAAGGCAACATATTGGAGAAAAACAAGATGTTTACAAGCACCAAAGCGCCTGCATACAATAAAATAGCTTTATTTGAGAAATATTTAGGAAAATAATCCAGCACTTGTTCAATTTTTATGTTTTACAGAAAATTTACTTTCTGCATGAATATTTTTACTGATTTTTCTGTACAAAAGTTTAACCTGAAAAATCAACCATTGCCTTAAATTTGGCAAGGTATATACTTTTCCATATTCTTTAATTTCTTCCGGAACATATTGACAGGATTCAATTTTTTTCAAGGCTTTGTACAACATAATCTCACTTTGTTGCATAGCCCTGGTTTCGAGTGTTCTCAGTGTATCCTGCCGTGTAACCGGTATATTCATCTCTTCCATGGGCATTCCCTTGTCAAGTCCTGCTGATAACAGCTGAACAGTTACCCCCATTTCCCTTTCATTGTTATACAACTCCCAGAATGCCGGCGGCATCCCCCTGTATTTACGCAAGTTACCATGGTGATACGACAAAATACCCATTGGAGCAACCTCCAGCAAAGGCTTTTTGATGATACCAAAACCTCCGGTAAGCACCAGTATATCCAGCCTGTATGACTTTATCTTTTCAATTGTTTCGTCAGCATAATGATTGCTCGTCTCGATAAATTCCAATCCATTTTCTGCACAAAACAGTTTGGTATCCTTCGAAGGCAGTTGTTTATTGAAATAACTTTGCACAGCCATCACCAACATGTAACCTCCCCTGCCCCTTTTGAAGTTCTTTTTGATTTTTTGCTTCAAAGTTAACTTCGGTCTGGAATCGATAATTACCAGTGCAACATCCAGGTGCTTGTCTTCCAATACCGGTTTCAGGGTATTCAAAACAAAATCACTCATTTGTGTACTGGCCAATAATCCGATTCGCATAACATTTAGTTCAATAATAAAAAATCACATTAAACCATATAAGGCATGTAAATTACATATAAGTTCCATTAACCACTAACCACTATCCACTATCCACTAACTCTCGAAAACCCATAGGGTTGTTTTTTCCCATTCCTTGTTTTCAGAAAAGCCCATACCCCACTCGCTTTTACTGCCAGTTCATTGATATCACCCGTATCATTTACCGATAATCTTTTCAATCGGAATAAATCAGAATCTATTGTATTATAGCCATAGTCAACCGTTATTCCACAAACATATCCTGCTGTTTTGGCTAATTCAATATCTCTTTCCGAATAATCTCCATTGGGGTACGATAATGTATTGATATTTAGCTGAAAATCATTCTCAAGTATTTGTTTTGAACCTATAATTTCAGCAGCAGCCTCAGCATTATTACATTGAGGCAGAACCGGATGAAAATTCGTGTGTGACTGAAAATCAACCCATTCTTTCATTTCATCAAGCTCTGTTTTATCTAACGCCTCCCGTATTTCATACTCCTTTTCCTGTTCGAAACCATGTTCTTCCAGTTTTTTCAATCGGAGCTGATTCGGAATTTTCTTCCAGTCTTCAACCATGGATGCGATAGGTTCATGCAAAAACCAAAAATGTCGCCTGGTGTTGATAATGGATGCACATAAAAAAATGGTAACCGGAATTTGGTGTTTTTTAATTAACGGAAGCAGCTCATAATTTGAAATATGCCCATCGTCAAAAGTGATAATCAGCGCTTTATTTGGTAATTTTCCATTGTTGAGTACAGCGTCAATATATTGTTGCAGGGAGATAATCTTGTATTTTCGATTGATATAAGCGAAAGCTTTTGCCGCATCTTCTTTTTTGATATCATGAAACAGGAGTATGCTGATCTTATTCTTCTGGATAAATTCTCTGAAGAAAAAAGGCAATCCGGAATATCGTAGTATCTTAAATATCAGATTCTTCATTGGTATTCATACTAAAACTCATATTGTTGCATCAGGTTTGAAATGTGACTTTCAATGCTGTAAGTCTCTCTGACAAATTGCTGTGCAAGCTGAGCCTTGCTAATATATTCATTTTTATGTTTCAAAAATAACATAAATTTCTCAACTAAATCTCTTTCATCTTTAGTTTTATACAAGGTTGCATATTTCCCCTGAACCGTAATTTCTGACATCACCTCCCAGTCGTTGACAAAAACAGGGATTCCGGTGGCCATTGCTTCAGCTACTGCTATACCAAACGTATCATAATCAGTCGCATATACAAAGGCATCAGATTGCGCCAGTATCTGAGGGACATCAGTACGCATGCCCAGAAAACTGACATGATTTAACAAATCATTTTCACGGCAATAACTTACACAATCATCGTATTGAGAGGCAACAAAATCCAAACGTTTTCCAATTAACAGCAACTGAAAATCAACCTCCTGTTTTTTTAATAAATTTGCAAACCTGCACAAAGTCATTTGATCGCGCCCCGGTATAAAGTTACCCACGCTACTTAACAACAAGGTATCAGGAGATAAATTGAGTTCCTTCCTCACATTTTGCTCACCTTGCAATTGATCAATTGCTTTATTATCCAAAGCATCAATGATTTTTGAGAAAGAGATGCCGTTATATACAACATGTTGTTTTACAGGATTTAATTTGAATCGCTTTACATAATAGTCTGATTGGGACTTGCTCACAAAGATATTTTTATCGGTACGGCTGATGATGTATTTTAAAACAGACTTCGAGGCTTTGCTGTCGTTAAAATCATAGCCATGCAGCGTAAGCATAATCCTGATTTTGGTGCCTAAGCAGGCAAAATAGGCGTAAAAAGCATCAACAGGCTGTTGAGCATGTACAATATCCACCTGATGCATCAATAACAACTTACGTAATTTCAGTAAATAAGCTAATTTATTGGCTCCGGGAGCTAATTTGAACATGGGCACACCACTATTCAAAAAGTCCTGTTCATATTCTCCCGTTTTCCTGTACACACCAATGGCATCCAGGCCGTGCTCAGGTGCATGACGAAAAACATCCAACATGAGCGTTTCTGTTCCCCCACGGGTCAACGAACCAAATAAATAGGCTATCTTCATAAACAATTGATTATAGGTGTTATTCAGCGTATTCTTCTCAATATAGTTTTAACCTTCGACCCCAGTTTTAAGAATGAAAACCAGCATTTCACCAACCATTTTGGTAAAATCTGATAATATAATCGATATTTATACTCGTGTTGCGACCAATTAACCGATGCCAGCATATGCTTTATTTCAGCTTTGTGTTTTCCGGCCAGATAATAAGGTAACAACCCGTACAAAGCCAGTCTTTCGTACAAATATTTGAAATCTTTGTTTTGCATTAACTGACCATAATCAACAAACAGCATGTGTTCCTGTGTTTCGTATAACCGGTCGCTGACGGCTCTACCTGCTAAAACCACATCCTGATTATAATATGCTAAAGGTTTGTTTACAAAAGCCACCGGGTATTTTGTAGCAATGCGCACCCATAAATCAAAATCCTCTCCCAGTTTCAGAGCCGGTTTAAATCCCTGTTCCGCTTCAAAAACTGACTTCGGAATCACGACAGAAATTGATGTCAACGGCATACACAAGGTATTGGCATATACCTGCAAATAATTGATCAATCCTTTTTCAAATCCGACATCCAATCCCAATGGTGCAAGCCTTAAAGACTTGTTTTTCACGAAATAATAGTTACATCCATAAATTCCGGCTTCCGGATAATCCTCAATCAGCATGTTCATTTCCTCCAGAAAACGGGGTTCCCACCAATCATCAGCATCCAGGAATGCAATGTAGTTGTATTTTGCAGCTTTTACCCCGTTGTTGCGGGCGGTAGAAACACCTGAATTTGGCTGGGTCGTGATGCTCCAGCCACCAGAAGGTGCTGCGAGTTCCTTAAATAAGTTCCCGACGATTTCCACCCCATTGTCCACTGAACCATCATTCACCACGATCAGTTCAAACTCCTGCAATGTTTGAGCAGCGACCGACCGAATGGCTTTTTCGATGTATAAAGCCTTGTTGTATAATGGAATAATAACAGAGAACATATATTTATTTACGCCTTTAAGTAATTCGTTTTATCGTTATCACCCAAGCTATTTCAAACATTTTTCAATCCAAAGATAAAATCTGAACAGCACCGGATGAATTTTCAGTAGTTGATAGATTCTTTTGTGACGCGGAAAGATACTGATTTTTTTATATAAATGCCAGTTTATTTTGCTGCGAAGTTTACTGTCGTTATTTCCGAACACTTTAATATCTTCCGGCATAAAACCCCTGAAATAAGACCCTGCGATTTCACGATAAATGATTTTTTTATCAATATTATCTTTTGAAACAAAAAACTCAGCCAGGGTGTTGGCAATGAATATAATGTCAAAAAGTCGCTTGATATTTGCATGTTGCGTGATGCTACCTTTCCTGATGCGATAGATGTATAAGCATTCCGGAATGATTTTTACCTTTTGGGCATAATAGCAGGCAATGGGTGTAAACAGGTTATCTTCGTGGAAAATACCTTCCTGAAAATGCAATTGATGCTGTAACAAAAATTCACGTCGATACAGTCTTAACACAGTGCATACAAAATGGAATTTCCGGTTAACCAGCGCAAATTGATTATAATAATCCCATCCCGATTCAAATTCAGCTAAAATTCCTTCATCCGGGATATCTTCTGCATTCGTTTCCTCAAAATAACGTTTGCCATTGAAACAAATAAAATCTTCGCCATTGGATTTGGCAACCAGTGTTTCCAGAGCATGCTTCTCAATTTTATCATCACTATCAAGCAGAAACACATAGTCCCCTTTGGCAGCAGCAATTCCGGCATTACGGGCGGCACTTAACCCTTTGTTATCCTGATTGATTACCTGAATTTTATCATACTTTGCTGCGTAGTTTTCCAGTATCGCCTGACTACCATCTGTTGAACCATCGTTCACACAAATCACCTCATAATACGGATATGTCTGTGTCAACACACTATCAAGACATTCAACAAGATAAAGCTCTACATTGTAAACCGGTATGATAACTGATATTCTATAAGTCATATTATTTGTATGATATCATTTTATTACCAAAATCAAAATTTTAAATATTTTTAATCAGTCAAACTTTCTACTAATAATCAATTTGTTTAATTCATTTTAAATAATATGCATGAATTTGTCCGGTTATAAAGTTTATCTCATCACTACTTAATTCATAAAAAAGTGGTAATCTAACCAAACAATCTGAAAACTTATCGCAATTGGGCAAATCACGTCCATCGTGTCGGGAAGAATAATATGAACTTTTATGAAGGCTAATATAATGGAAGACCGATAATATACCTTTACTCTTCAAATGATAAATTAAATTTGTTCTATCTTCTAGTGAATTACAGACAAGATATAAAATATGTCCATTGTTAGTGGCATAACTAGGAATTTCAGGAAGTTTAAAATATCTTTTTATTGCAAGTGATTTCAAACTTTCATAATACTGTTGCCATAAATATTTCCGGCGTTTTTGTATCTCATCAATATTTTGGAGTTGAGCCCATAAAAAAGCTGCAATCACTTCCGAAGGTAAAAAGGAGGAACCAATATCTACCCAACCATATTTATTCACTTCTCCTCGAAAAAATTCAGCTCGGTTTGTTCCCTTTTCCCAAATTATTTCAGCCCGATTAATAAATCGCTCATCATTTATTGCCAACATACCTCCTTCCCCAGATATTATATTTTTAGTTTCGTGAAAAGAAAAGGTAGAAAGCGATCCCCTACTCCCTAAAGAACAACAAGATCCGTCAGCACTTACATGAAATGAATCGATTGCCTGTGCAGCATCTTCCACCACAATAATGTTATATTTGTGTGCCAATTCCATAATTTTATCCATATCGCATGCCATACCAGCATAATGTACCGGAACAATCACTTTTGTACGATCCGTAATCAGATCCTCAATCTTGTCAGCATCAATATTGGGGTGGTTAGACATGCTATCGGCAAATACTATTTTTGCTCCCTGACGTACAAAAGCTAATGCTGTAGAAACAAATGTATAACTGGGAATGATTACTTCATCATCAGTTTGGATATCGCATAAAATAGCTGCCATCTCTAAAGCATCTGTGCAAGAAGAAGTCAATAGACACTTTTTAAAACCATAACGCTGTTCAAAAAACTCCTGACAACGTTTTGTAAAAATACCATTGCCTGATATTTTACCTGAACGTACTGCTTCTTCAATGTATTTTGTCTCATTTCCTGTTAGGAAAGGTTTGTTGAAATCAATCATATTTTCTTTCTTTTGCAGGATTTCCAAACACTCTTAAACCATTACCAATAGTTTTTATCAAAACGGATCCAGCACCAATTTGAACATTATCACCAATAATTATATTATCTATAATCGTTGCATTGGTACCAATAAAGCAATTTTTGCCAATTTTCACAAATCCGGAAACAGCAACACGTGGAGCTACAAAACTATTATCTCCAATAGAAGTATCATGTGCCACAGTAACACCAAGATTAAGTAATACATTTCTGCCTATATTTACATTCTTATCTATAATACAACCAGGATAAAGCACACTACCTTCCAATATATTTGCAGTTGAATTAATTAAACAACTCTTATGTATAAGAGTTGCAAAAGGTATTCTTTTGTCAAAACGCATTAACAATGATTCTCTTAAATTCATATTTTTGTATCCAATTGCAATTACAAGCTTATCATAAAAACCATTTTCATACAATGATTCTATTTCATTTAAATGACCAATAATTGGTATCTCAGATACTCTATCACCTAAATCTTTTGTATCATCAAAAAATCCAACAATGTGAAATTTCTCCAGAGAGTTGTTAGCAAGATTGAGCAATTGTAATCCCAGTTCTCCAGCTCCGACAATAACAAGTCTTGATTCTACCATTCTACAAAATTATTTTTTTAGTATTATAATTAGGTCTCTGAGTTGTTTTAAGATTGATTCGATAAATATACTCTCCAATTATGCCTAATGACAACATAATCAAACCGATTCCAAAGCCAATAATTATTACAAGTGAGGGGAATCCCAAAGCAAAATCATCATATATAAATTTTCGAATAATTACATACAAAGAGTAAATTGACATTGTAAATAACACTAGAAATGATAATTTTGTCAAGAATCTAATGGGTAAATTTGAAAATGTCACAAAAATATTAATTGTATGATTTATTAATTTTTTTAAATTATATGCACTTACCCCCCCCTCTCGTTCGTGATGTGTAACTATACATGAATCACAATGGCAAGTAATCCACGATAGATAACCATCTAAAAATGTATATGAATTTCTCATACCAACACATTTTTTAGCAACACTTGTTTTAATTAATCTAAATGCTGAATAATCCGGGTGAATATCAGGTATTCCAATATCAATAATTTTCTTAAGCATCCAAGAGCCTATATTTCTGAAGCTTGAATGTTTTCTAAGTTCATATTTACCATAAACAACATCATATTCTTTCTCTGCTTGTTTATCTATCATCTTCTGAATATCTTCGGGTGCATGTTGTAAATCTTCATCCATTGTGACAATATATTCACCCGTTGCATATTCAAAACCACATATCAATGCATTATGTTGCCCAAAATTTCGACTTAAATGTATTAGCTTAATTGTATCAGGATATTCATATTTAAGCCTTAAAAGCACATCCCAAGAATTATCTTCTCCACAGTCATAAACATAAATAACCTCGAACAAATATTTATTTTCAAAGAAACCATGTATTCTTTTATTGAGTTTCTCTAATGTAAGTTCACCATTATACACGGGAATAACTATTGAATATCTCATCTTATATAATTATTTTTTTATCTGCCTGATAAATTATATATCCGCTACGATCAGCACTACACTGAGCTTTTTTAAGTTCTTTGCTAATAACTGATTTCTCAATAATCCAATTGTGCTGAAAATCAGACTCTAATAAACTTAATAATCTTTCTGTTTCAGCTGAAATAAAATACACCCCTGAAAATTTATTAAATAATCGTGTAGGTTCATTAAATTCACCTAAAGCAATTTCAATTACACCTTTCACAAAATCATAACCTGTTGATAATTTCACTAAATCAGAGCCAATAAAATCTCCTCCCATCCTAGCACCTGTTTCAATTGCAAACACCTTACCATCATTTGTAATTTTAAATTCAGCATGAGATGCTCCATATTTAACATTTAATGAATCTAGTGTCTTAATCGTTTCTATTTTTATTCTATTTTTAATGAAATCAGGCAATAATGAGGGTTGATGATGCGCTAATTCAACAAAAAATGGTTCACCAGTAGTATCTTTATCAGTAATTGCAAGAACATGATGATTTCCCTGCCAAGATATTGTTTCAACACTAACTTCATAACCTGTAATATATTCTTCTACTATTACTTTCCCTAAGAATGATTCAGATTGTGCTCTTACGAATGCGACATCGAATTCATCCTTTTTATTTACCTTTGTAACTCCTCTACTTCCCGAACGATCTACAGGTTTTAGTATCACTGGGAATTTTAAGTTAATTTCTGTCTCAATATTATCTGTTGAAATAAACTTAGGACAATTAATATTATGTTCCGTAAATCGTTTACGCATTTCATATTTATTTGTACAAGCTAAGACATCTGAATACTCATTTGAGATCAAGCCCAACCTTTCCGCCACAAAACAAACAGTAGTAACAGCAACATCTGAAGCTATTGACACAACACCATCAATTGAGATTTGGCTACACTTTTCCAGAATCGTCTCTTTATTCATAATAGAAACTGGATAAAAATAATCTGCAAAAAATTTGCAGACAGCTCCATCTTCCCAAGCAAAACAATGTGTTTCGATTCCCATTTCTTTTGCTTTTTTAATTAACGGCAATTGCAAATAACTTCCCCCTATGATTGCAAGTTTCTTCATATTAGAATTTTACAGTTATAATCACACCAATAATAATCAACACCAATCCTATCACTTTACCCCAGGTAAAAGTTTCATTGAGCAACCAAACACCCAATAAAAACACAATGGCTGGAGCCAGACTCATAAATGGATAAGCCTGCGTAATTTCAAACTTAGTCATAGCAGCCATCCAAAACATAGAAGCTATAAAAGCTGAAGCAAACCCAGAAAAAATAAACGGGTCGATGACAATTTTAAACAAAGCTACAATTTTATTCCATATTCCGTCTTCAGGAAGTGTAAAACCTAATTTATTTAATCGCCATTTAAGGACTAATTGTCCATAAACTGTAAAGAATAAAGTGCAAAAAATATATAAATAGCGCATATTATTTTAAATGATAAATTATTGTAGTATAATTTTCCGAATCAAGATTCTCTGCCATTGTTCCTATTTCAATTTTGTTATAATCAGCGGGAAAATTCCAGCCAGATCCGACTAATTGATCTACAACTGATTGCTCTTCTTTTCTAAATAATATTATATATGATGCTCTTTGATTAGGGATTTTCACATATTGACCTGAAGAATAAACTAAAGGTCCATGAAAGTATCCTCCAATGAGATATAATCCAATTTGTTGTTCACCAAACGCCAAAGCTGTCATTCCTGATTTAAACCCAATTGACTTTAAAGTCTCTACTAATGTTTTATAGTATTTTGCTTCGTATGAACTTACTTTAACCCCTTTAAATCTTTCTCCTAAAGTAAATTCGTATTTTGATGAGCGTGGAGTATAATAACTGTGATACTGCCGAAAACTCCCCTGATATAAATATCCCATCGAATACAAAACTATCGTTATTAAAATTAAACAATTTTTCTCACTTTTTTTTAAGTTTAACTTAGCAAGCAGCAGTAAAAATAAACAACTCCAAAAAGGGATGAAAATTACAATCTTAAACACAACAGGTTGGTTGGTTCCAAAAACCCCAATAAACGGTAAAAGACTTGCTATAAAAAAGAAAATTATTTCTGAGACTTGTGTCTTTTTATAAAAAAATCCATTTTTAGCAAAATACAATCCCCAAAGAAAACTTATAGGCATATAATATAAGTAACCATGTATTACATATATTTCCCGAAATAGCATCAAAACTAAAATTATAGCAACACTAAAAATGATCAATATCTTGTGATGTATTTCTATTCTTTTGTAAATATACCCAATTAAAAACAGAGGAGTTTGAATAGATAAAAATAGGCCTATCGCTGATAACATTTCCAAAATTAAAGATGAATTATCGTGTTTGGTCGCACCATCAGATGCAACCTTTATTGATGTCATTATGTTTTCAAACAAAATATGAAATGGAGTTATAGATATATGATACAGTGATAGATTAATTAGCAATGATATAGCGATAATAAAGATTTTTGATAAGACTGATGTTTTAGAATTTTGTAATATTGTAAATACCAGTAACACGAATAACAATAGTAATCCAGAAGGAAGATAGTTGAAAATACTGAGGACTAGAAAATATCCACAAAATAACATTGAAAAAAACCGCATTAGTTTATTTTTCAATATTTCTGCTGCAAAAAAGAAAGAAAAAGTAAACAAATATAGAATATGCTGCAGATGGTCGAATGATATTGTAGGAGAAGTATATGTATAACTAACACTTGCACTTAACAAAATTAAACTCAAATAAAGTATTCTACTTAGATTAAAATCTTTTTTTTGTTTTAACCATTGATATGAAATTATTCCGAATAATAATGCAGAGATAAAATCAAGTACAAAACGAAAATAACGAAAGAACAATACATTTTCTTGCATATTATCGGGAGAAAAATACCTGATTATGTTGTGAAAATCACTAACCATAGCTCCTAATTCCTGATTCGTAAGATAGCCCATCAAGTAATACCCTTCATCACATGAAATACCATTTTGAATGTATATCAAAATAACAGTATAAACAAATAATACGCTGTATATCGCTATGTTAGTTATATTAAACAAATCTAATAATATATTTTTATGTTTAACTGGTTGGTAATTATTCATATATAATAACAATCATCTCTAATTTGTTTCTATTGAATAGAAAATTAGTGTAAATTTATTTAAAAAGTTTGACAATCAAACTGGGTTTTAATTCCATCACAGCACTTAAATATAAAAATATATTGATAAAACTGTTAATTTTATATTGTTCTATAAACGTATAAACCTGCTGTTGAAAGTATTTATTTAGTCTGATTTTCAATAATTTCTCATTAAAAAACATAACTGAAGCATTTGCTTTTACAATCTTCAGATAGTGATTTTTTATCCCTCTTATTTCTGTAATATCGGTGATTTTATGTGCAATAAATCCATCTACAAAATCAATAATTTCTTTTTTACTTAATACCGGCAATGCTTTACTCAGGTAACGGATCTGAATTTCCCTGCACTTTTCAGCCGACCTCGGATCGGTTGAGGTTACCTGAGTCCGGTGCATTCTGTACAAATACATCACGTCCGGCAGATTCACCATTCTGCAAAAGAATGCCGCCCTTGCCCATAAGTCATAGTCCTCTGCCGGAAAGGTTTCCTGCTTGTAATACAGATTATTTTGTTCAAAAACATCCCTTCTGAAAACAGATGATGCATGCAATACGGCTGAATAAAACATCATGGTTATTTTCACCTGTTCCGGATCACGGTCTCTTACCCACAATTGATTATCAGCACCAAACATCTGCATGGCACAGGAACATAAATCAATATCCGGATGAGATTCCAAAAAGTCTACCTGTGTTTGCAGGCGGTGTGGTAAAGAAATATCATCCCCATCCATGCGGGCGATGTATTTACCTTTCGCAAGTTTCAAACCACTGTTCAGGTTATTTGCCAGACCGCAATTCACTTCATTCCGGTGATATATAATCCTTGTATCAGAAAAAGTTTGAATCACATCGGCCGAACGATCTGTAGAGCAATCATCCAGTATAATCAGCTCAAAATCGGTATAAGTCTGGTTAAGCATACTCAGTATGGCTTCAGACAAATACGGTTCCGCGTTATATACCGGCATCAGGATACTTACAGATGGCATTATATTATTTTTATTTTAAAAAAGTAATAGATGTTATATACATAGTACATCAGGATAATCAGTAAGTGTCTATGATACATCTTTTTAAATATCATTTGGTTTGTATTCCTGCTAAATTTATATTTCACACGATATTTTACCCATTGCTTGGCCCAAAAATAGGCATAATCGAGCGTTTTTATTTTTCGGTCATATTGAATGATGTAATTCAGAATATCAACGCCTTCCAAAAAACTTTTTCCCAGTTTTTCCGCTTTCGAGGAAGTATTGCTGTCATGCATCCTGTAATTACTCAGGATTCTGTCATAAGCCAGTACATCTGTTTTCTGACACAACAATACATAGAAGAACCAATCGCCGCACAAATGCATTTTCTCGTACAAGGTATGCTGAATATTTAAAAACACATCCCGTCTGAAAACCGTCATACTCACGTTATATACAACGTTCGTAAATAGTAATTTCTCGCGTATAAACTGATCTCCTGAAAACACCTGTACTTTATCACTCGGTTTCAAATCCCAGGGCTCCGTATCGTTTAACTGATAGCGTGCCAGCGCATAAGCCAGTCCGACGTTAGGATATTTTTCCATTTCCGCAATCATACATTCCAGGAACTCCGACTCCGCCCAGTCATCACTCTCGGCTATCCACACATACTCCCCACGTGCCATGGCAATTCCTTTGTTCCATTGTTTAAAGGGACTTCCACTGTTTTTGGTATTTATTACACAATGACTTACTTTCGGATTGTGCTGATAAGACATGAGCACCTCGCGACTATTATCCGTTGAGCAATCATCCAGCAAGATCAATTCAAAATCCTGATAAGTTTGATTCAGAATGCTATCAATGCGCTGTTTCAGATAGGGCGCATGATTATAATTGGGAACTATGACTGATACTGTTGGCATATTCATTATAACGGCCGATAATTCACATCAAAAAGGACATTTCCCCAGCGGCTGTTCCAAACAGAATAACCGATTAATTCCTTGGAGTCAAATCCAACTATATTGAATTTGGCAACCTGATGGACTACATCATAATCCAGCATTCCTTCCGCAAAATTACCTTTTCCGACAGATAAACTAACAAGGTAGCCTCCAATTGTCAGCTTGTGATTTTTCAGTCGAATCCGGATTGTTTTTTCTTCATTCTCATTGATATCAAACAAATCACTGCCAAACCAACCTCCAATAGCTTGTTCTTCGTTGTTGAAGATTGTTCCGTTGATGCGTATATTTTCTGTTTTGCGGTTTCCTTTGAATTTACATACCAACACAATTTCATCATTGGTATAAAAACTATCACTATCTTGTTCAAATTCAACGCTTTGAAACGCAACATCCATTCCATAACCTTTTACGCGTGATTTGGCAACCAGCTCTGCTGATGAAATTTGATTATATGATTCCAGCTTGTTGTTCAGATAGAATGAAATGCCCTGTTCTGTTTCTCCTTCAAACGCTACACTCCCGTCGACCAATACAACTGCTTTATTACATAAATTACGAACAGCACCCATATTATGACTTACGAACAGTACCGTTCTACCATCCCCTTTGCTGACATCCTGCATTTTACCTATGGCTTTTTTTTGAAATTCAGCATCTCCCACAGCTAACACTTCATCCACAACGAGAATTTCCGGTTCGAGATGTGCTGCAATAGAAAATCCCAGACGCACGGTCATACCACTGGAATAGCGTTTTACAGGTGTATCAATATACCGTTCAACACCCGCAAATTCGATAATCTCATCTAATTTGGCATTGATTTCAGTTTTTGTCATGCCCATGATGGCGCCGTTCATGAATATATTTTCACGGCCGGTCATCTCCGGGTGGAATCCGGTCCCAACTTCGAGCAGAGAAGCTATACGTCCTTTGGCACGAATAGTTCCTGTTGTAGGTGTTGTTACCTTCGACAAAATTTTCAGTAAAGTAGATTTTCCGGCGCCATTTTTACCAATGATACCAATTACATCCCCTTGTTCAACCTTGAAATTAATATCTTTGAGCGCCCATACATACTCGCTGGTTCCCTTGTGGGCACGATCATTCACCTCACCTATTTTCAAATACGGATCTTCTTTTCCGAGGATGTTCATTTTCCACCACCGGTTTAAATCGTGACTTAGGGTACGGGTAGACACGAGTCCTAATCTGTATTGTTTGGAGATATTATCAAATTCAATTGCTGTCATTAATTTTTCTAAATGTGATTTATATCATTAAATGATTCATTATCTGCATTTCGGATTATGCAAATCAAAATTAGACCGTATCCATGAAACTACGTTGCACTTTATTGAAAACCACAATTCCTATCCCCATTAGTACCACCATAAAAACGAAACTATATGCCAGCATGCCCCAACTGAAGGTACCAACACCCATCAGGCTGAATTTGAATGTCTCAATAATGGAGGTCACCGGGTTGATGGCCATAATCCATTGTTTGTCAGCCGGCATGGTACTTAGTGGATATATTACTGGTGTAGCATACATCCAGAGTTGTACGATAAAAGTGAATAGTATTGTTAAGTCACGGTATTTCGTTGTGAGGGAGGATATGATGACCCCAAACCCAAGTGATAGTCCGGCCAGCATAATGACGAGTAATGGAAGTAACAGGATGTAAATATTAGGTGCAACAGCCACTCCGGAAATTATATAAAAAACATACACGGCGATAAAAAGCAGGAACTGGATGCCCATCCTGACTAAATTAGATGTTATCGTGGCCAGCGGGACAATCATACGGGGGAAATAAACTTTACCAAAAATATGCTGGTTATTTGTAAAAGTAGCAGAAGTTTTATTCAGACAATCAGCAAAATATTGCCAGCAAACTATACCAGCTAAATAAAACAACGGTTGCGGTAAACCGTCGGTTGATATTTTTGCAATACCGCCAAATACCACCATGTACATGATGGTCGTCAAAGCCGGTTGAATAAAAAACCACGCAGGTCCAAGTATCGTCTGTTTGTATTGGGTAATGATATCCTTCTTAACAAACATCGAAAATAAATCCCGATATTGCCATATCTCCTTAAAATCAACCTCAAACAAACGATTCTTTGGTTTAATAACCGTTGTGTATTCCATATAATTGTATCAAATTTAAACGTCATTGCGAGCAAAGCACCCCCGTCATTGCGAGTAGGCGAAGCCTGCGAAGCAACCCCCCATCATTGCGAGCAAAGCGAAGCAATCTACTCCCTAAACAAAATACTTGCAGATGACGGTGCGACTACAAAGATACTATCTTTTACCGTTCCCATACCATTCAAATCAATTTTTCCATCATGCATAGCTACATTCCAGTTATTGTGAGGTATTGATATTTCTGCAGGGATTCTGTTCCCATTATAAATAACCAATATGTCACGCCACCTGTCACCATTCACATTGCCATTGAGGGTATATGCCACCACATTGGGGAATTCGATATCCAGGAACTTAAGATATTGCTGCACCATGACTTCAGTAGGCATTCGGAAAGCAGGGTGTTCTTTGCGTAGTTTAATCAAACCCTGATAATAATCAAAGATATCCCGGTATGTGGTTTTGTTATCCCAATTGATTTTATTAATTGAATCCGGTGATTGATAGGTGTTATGTACGCCTTTTTTGTTTCTGTAAACTTCTTCACCAGCGTAAATAAATGGGACTCCCTGCGCTGTAAATACCACTGTCTGAGCCAATTTGTTAAACTTCATCAATTCCTCGTCGGTTGCACCCGGAGGACTCGCTTTTCTGAGTTTATCAACCAGGCACATATCATCGTGGCATGAAACATAATTAATCACCTGTGTAGGATTTTTCACATAAGCTTCCTTTGAATAAATAGGTTTACTGTAATCTATTTGTGGGTGGTAAGTTGCACCCACCACGCCGAATTTGACGGATTCTTCCAAACCTTCCACTCCGGAAACAAAGCCCGGTACATCGGGATTTGCCCAGCTACCTTTCAATGCATCCCGGATGTCATCACTGAAAACCGCGACACCATCAAATTGTTTTGCATGTTGTTTTAATGCCCTATTTTCATATGCTAAAGGAGAATCACCGGCAGTCCAACCTTCCCCATAAACAAAAATGGTAGGATCGATACGATCCAGGGTGGCACGCACTTCATTCATGGTTTCAATGTCATGAATTCCCATCAGGTCGAATCGGAAACCATCAATATTATATTCTCTGGCCCAGTAACTGACGGATTCGACAATAAATTTTCGCATCATGGGTCGGTCGGATGCCGTTTCGTTTCCACAACCGGAAGCATTCGACCAGGTTGAATCGGCATTGAAACGATAAAAATATCCAGGGGCCAATAAATTCAGGTGCGAATCTTCGCCGGTATAGGTATGATTATAAACCACATCCATGATGACCCGGATACCGGCTTTGTGTAAAGCCTGCACCATCTGTTTAAATTCCCTGATTCGAACCGCAGGATTATAAGGATCGGTGGCATAACTACCTTCTGGCACGTTGTAATTCAGCGGATCATATCCCCAGTTATACTTGTTCTCTGCTAATTTTGTTTCGTCAATTGATGCAAAATCGTACGAAGGAAGTAAGTGTACATGCGTTACACCGAGTTCTTTCAGATGATCGATACCGGTTTTATCTCCAGCCGTATTCTTTGTTCCGTTCTCAGTAAAAGCCAAAAACTTTCCTTTATTTTTTATTCCAGAATTTTCTGCTATAGAAAAATCGCGCATGTGCACTTCATAAATCACGATATCGGTAAAGCTTTGCAATTCGGGACGTTTATCCAATTCCCATCCTTCCGGATTCGTTTCTTGCATATCGATGATAGCTGCCCGTTTCCCGTTTACCCCAACTGCCTTTGCCCACATACCGGGAGTTTCTTTCAACCAGACATCATCCACTTTAACCTGAAAGGTATAAAATTTACCTTTCAAATCTTCCTGAATCTTAATCTTCCAGGTACCTTTTTCTCCCCTTTTCATATCTTCAGATCGATAAGCCATACCTTCCTGTCCATTGTCATAAAGCAAGAGCTTTACCTCCGATGCTGTCGGCGCCCATACCCTGAAACTGGATGCATGTGGTGAGTAGATTAGTTCCAGGTCTGTGCCATCATACATCGGATATTCGTCAAAGGAGGCATACTTTGGAGGCGTGTAGGTGCAGGAGACGATGGAAAGCAGTATAATAGCGGAAAACGGAAAGCGGAAAGCGGAAAACTTTCTCAATAAACTTGATTTATCTGATTTGTTAATAATTTTATTCATTGTCTATTCGTTGTTAGTTTCATTGTTCTTTTAGCTGTAATAATGCTGGATGATAACATTTTATTCAATTGGTTTGCATCATTTAATATACTTTCATATTGTAACTCTGAAATATAATCTGAACGAAACAATAATTCAATCCAATATATAGTTTCATTACATTCTTTCAATGCAATCGCATATTTATGAACAAAATCAGCTTTACTTTCAGCTTGTTTTCCTTCAATAATCAACGCTCCAACTGCTGTTCCACTTCTCAATATTTGTTTTGACAGAACAAATTCTTTCTTTCTATCACACAAATACTTATATAGTTTAATACATCTTAATGCGAAATTAAAACTTTTTTCACGTAAAACAAACTTATTCATACGTTCAGGTTTAAATAAAGGTAGCAAACGTTTTCAGCTTTCAGCTTTCAGCTTTCCGCTTAATTTACTCCGCTTCTCTTCAAAAGCGCATCAATCGTTGGTTCCTGTCCGCGGAATCGCTTGTATAATACCATCGGATGTTCGGTGCCGCCTCTTTTGAGGATGTTCTCATAGAAAGATGTGGCAGTTTCCTTGTTGAAAATTCCTTTTTCAGCAAAGACTGAAAACGCATCTGCATCCAGCACTTCCGCCCATTTATAGCTGTAATAACCGGCAGCATAACCTCCGGCAAAGATGTGACTAAAGGCAGGACTCATACCGGTATTGGCAACATAAGGAAGAATCTGGGTTTTAGACATCGCCGTTTTCTCCATGTCTAACACATCTCCTTCAAACGGAGTTGTCAGGGTATGCCAGGCCATATCGACGTAACCGAAGCTCAATTGACGTAAACAGAAATAGGCTGCATTGAAATTATCGGATGCCTTGATCTTTTCGATTAATTCAACCGGGATCTTTTCTCCGGTTTCATAATGTACGGCAAAATCATCCAGAAATTCTTTTTGAGAAGCCCAGTTTTCAAGCATTTGAGAAGGCAGTTCAACAAAATCACGATATACATTGGTACCGGAAAGCGATTCGTAGGTACATTCAGACAGCATGCCGTGTAATGCGTGCCCAAATTCATGCAGGAAAGTGGTTACTTCATCGTAAGTCAGCAAAGCCGGCTTGGTTTCGGTGGGACGTGTGAAATTCATGACGATGGTAATGTGGGGACGACTGTCTTTTCCTTTCTGCACCCACTGACCTTTGAATTCATTCATCCAGGCACCCGGACGTTTGCCATCACGGGGATGGAAATCAGTATATAAAACCGATAAGAATTTACCATTTTTATCTTTTACCTCATACACATCCACTTCAGGATGATATTTTTGAATTTTGTCATTTTTGATAAACTGTAATCCAAATAACTTAGTTGCCAATCCGAAAACCCCTTTTTTCACATGTTCCAACTCAAAATAGGGTTTTAATATCTCATCATTCAAAGCATATTTTTCATCTTTGAGTTTATCAGAATAAAACGACCAATCCCACGGTTGAATTTTGAAATATGCACCCTGACTATCCGCATACGTTTGAACAGACTCAACTTCTTTTTCAGCATAAGGACGGTAAGCGTTTAACAAATCATCAAGTAATTTATAAACATTGTCTTTATTTTCAGCCATACGATGCACCAGAACCTGATCTGCATAAGATTGATGACCAAGCAAATTAGCAATTTTCAAACGGGTATTGACGATATTACGAATGATTTCGCGGTTATCATATTCTCCGCCATTAATACAACGTGTATTGAATGCCAAATAAAGCTCACGACGTAAATCCCTGTTTTCAGCATATTTCATGAAAGGAATATAGGTTGTTGCTTTTAAATTGAGTAACCAACCTTCTTTTCCGGCATTTTTTGCATTCAACGCCAGCATATCAAGCACATCCTGAGGTAATCCGGTAAGCAATGCTTTATCTGTAATTAATAAGCTCCAGTTGTTGGTTTCCTTCAGTACGTTCTGTCCGAATTGCAGCGTAAGTATACTGAGTTCTTTGGATAACTCACGATAAACAGCTTTGTCTGATTCAGAAAGATTGGCTCCATTATCAGCAAAGCCATCGTAAGTTTTTTGCAAAAGACGTGCATCTTCAACATTCAACTTTAACTGATCACGCATTTCATACACGGCTTTGACTCTTGCAAACAACTTCTCATTGAGGCTAATAGCATTATAATGTTCAGACATCAGCGGAGATACCTTTTCAGCAATTTCCTGTAAGGCATCATTAGTTTCTGCGCTCAATAAATTATAAAAAGGCGACGAAACCTGACTCAGCAAATTACCGGCCTGCTCCAGTGCTACAATGGTATTCTCAAAAGTCGGTTTTTGTTTGTTATTGGTTATTTTATCAACCTCTTTTAGATGAATCTTCATAGACTCCTCGAATGCAGGCAGATAATGTTTAGTCTCAATCGCGTTAAAGGGAATTGTTTCGTAAGGAGTTTTATACTTACTTAATAATGGATTTGCCATAATAGCTGTTACAGTCATCGACATGAATAAAATTAATATGTTTCGCTTCATTTTGTTTTATTTATTACAATTTTTTGTTTTAATTGTTTGTTATCATTTGTTGTTGCTTTAATCATATACAAACCATCAGGCTGTCCTGTTAAATCAACAATGCCAGTACGATATTCATTGCTATTCCGCTTAACAACTTCACCATTAAGGCTATACACTTCCCAATGCTGTATATGCGAATCTTCGAGGCTGATATAAAACACGCCGTTAGACGGATTAGGATATATTTTCAAGCGGTCTGTTTCGTACGGAATATTAGTTGTAACCGTTGTTTCCAGATTGTATTTAATTTCCATACGGTCGGCATCCATAATGGCAATTTCATCATTAAAGTAATATGGAATAAAATTCTCTACATATTGTCCGGCCTCTCCTCCCCAAAAATTGTATTTTGATTCCATTAAATTGGGTCTGCCATTTTCCGCACCGCTGTAGTCAATCGTGTATATCTTTCTCCATTGACTGTATATTGGTTTATACATTATTTTTCGTAGCAACATACCGTTCGAATCATAAATTTGTTCATACATCGTGTTTGTTGTCCAGAATAATGTCGTGTAATGAGCATAGATTTCTTTCGTCAACTTATTATCCTGATTATAAACATATTCAATCTTCGTATCATTTTCCCATTTTAAAGCATGAGCATTCCACTTTTTCTGGATCTGACTGGTCAGATTACCATTCGTTTTGTCGTAAAAATAAAGAGTTAAAGATTCGTTTATGTTAGTTTCATGTATGCTGTTTATCAGCATTACTGAATCCAAATATCCGTTATTGTTATATACATAACGTACGACAAGCGATGTGTCAGGTTGTGTAATATCACCACCTGACATTATTCTCTGCTGAATTAACTGTTTTTTCTCATTATAAACAAAAGCTACACGTTGTGTAACATCTGGTATATCCTTGCTTACCCTGGAATTTAAAATTGATTCAAGTTCTCCGTTTTTATATGTGTAAACAATGTTTTTTTCTGTTTTCTCAACACCATCAGCAACCTGAACATATGCTTCTTTCTTCTTTTGCACTCCGTTATATTCGGTATTTATCAAATGAATTGTTTTCCACACTCCATTTTTCCAGATTTGTTCACGTTGAATAATACATTTATTCTCTTCGTATAACCACTCTGTACGGGAAAGCGGGAATATTGTATAGCCGTTCAGATAATAGATGTTTTCCATCACCTTATTTCGATTTTCATCATAATAAAATGTATGTCTGAAAACACTGTCTTTTTTATTGACAACAATCTCTCGTACGAGCGGTTTATCATCTGCATAAATACTGCATGTAAACAAGATTGACAGGAAAACAATCAATTGTAGAATTCCAAAATTATAACTGGGTGGTTTCACAAATCAAAGTATTATTATTTTATATGAAAAAATCTGCCAAATATAGGTATTTTTTTTTATTCTCAATCATTATTATTAAGTGTTTAACAGCTTTAAACAAAACAACTTGCACAACAAATGAAATATCCAAAAGAAAAAGGTTTATCAGAGCATCCGGATAAACGAAAAATATATTACTTTTGTGTAACTTAACTACTACCATGTTGGTGTTTAAAATGTTTTAACTATGCATCTTTTTAAATGAAACAAAAATCTAATAAATTAATATACACTCCATCAGTAGCGGCTATTCTTGCTGATCTTTTATTATTAGCGGTTGCTGTGTTAATTGTTTTGGCGGTCACTCCATTTTCTTCAGATATTCCTTTCCAAAAATATTTTGATTTTACGTTCTTTTATTTTGCCTGCTGGCTTATAACCTCTTATCTGTTTAAGCGTTATACATTGGAACGCTCAAACAGCTACATGACTAATATTTTCAAGTTACTTTGGACTATATTAATTGTTCAAGTTATAATAAGCGCTTTGTTTTTAACACCTCTCAACACAAGTTATTCTATCTGGATAATCGTAGGGTATTCATTGCTGATATTTTCTCTGGGTTCAATTTTTTATATCATTCAATTTTCGATCAGCAATGCTGTTGAATATAAGGACATACTTGAATTGAAGAAGGATGAACCAGAAGATTATAAGATAGTTACTAAAAAACTGGATAAAAGAAGTTCTCAAATTTTGATAGATTCAATTGTTGAATATTCAGGTGAAAAGGTATTTACTTTTATTTCCAGGTATCTTGATTTTAATCTGAAAAATAACCTGGTTTCTTTTTCATCAAATTATTTTGATATAAAATCAAAACCTGAAAAGAAATTTACCGGGATTGCCATCTTCAATAAGTTAAACAACATCAGAGGGATCAATAAATTGTTCTCTATCGTAAACCATAAACTTCCTATGGAGGGAACCTTTGTATGCAGTTTTGAACAAAGAAGCACAAGAAAGAAAAGAATTTACAACAAATATCCCAAAGGTCTGAATCACATCATTTATTTTTTTGATTACCTAACCAAGAGGGTAATCCCGAAGTTTCTTGTCATGGATAAAATCTATTACAATATTACCCGGGGAAAAAACAGAATTTTATCTAAAACCGAGGTACTTGGCAGATTGGTTTATTGTGGTTTTGACATAGTGGAAACAAAAAAACTGAACGGGATAACCTATGTTATAGCAAAAAAAATAAAGAACCTTGACGTAATTCTTGAGAGCAAACGATATGGTCCATTATTGACCTTGAGGAGACTTGGTAAAAATGGAAAGGTTTTTAATGTTTACAAATTCAGAACCATGTATTCGTATGCTGAATATCTACAGGCTTATATTTACAGAACCAGTAAACTTCAAAAAGGAGGAAAGTTCAACAAGGACATACGTGTCAATACCATGGGAAAATTCATGCGTAAATACTGGATTGATGAGCTACCGATGTTTATCAATGTTTTGCGTGGTGAAATGAAGCTTGTAGGAGTACGGCCGCTTAGCCAGCATTATTACAGCCTCTATGCTCCGGAATTACAAAAAATGAGGATACGTTACAAACCGGGGTTACTGCCTCCCTTCTATGCCGATTTACCTGAAACACTGGAAGAAATTCAGGAATCTGAGTTTCGTTACCTGCAAAGCTGTGAAAAAAACGGTGTTTTTGTAACCGACATGAGGTATCTTGTTAAAATTTTAAACAATATCCTGATTAAGAGGGTTAAGAGCGCTTGAGTCAGTGGCTAATTGGTTTAAGAATTTAAAAATTGTAGCGAATAGCGAATAACTATTAGCGAATAGCGTGGAGACTGGAGACTGGAGACCGAATAATATATAGCAAATCGCTCAATAGTAAATTGCTTACATGTAACTTATATGGCTTATATGGTTTGAAAAATTTCTTTTGTGTTTCCTTAGTTTTCTTTTGTGCCTTTTGTGGTTCAAATCACTGTATAAAAAACAGAAAATGAAAAAAACTTATTTGATTTTAGTATTTCTTTTGATTGGAATAATGGTAAATATAGCCCAGGATATTCCCAAGCATATTTCTTATTACCGCATCTATGATTTTTTAGATGAACTGGCAACAGACGGTTTAATTGAAATCAATTCTGCAGTTAAACCTTATTCTCAGCAATTCATTGCCGAAAAGCTTCAGAAAATTGCTATCCAGGCCAAAGGAACTAATACAAAATTACTTTCAAAACGCCAGATGATGGAGTTGGAGTACTTTTTGAATGAATTTGCGCTTGAGTTAAACAAGCTACCGTTTTATCATAATCATTTCTTTAAAAATATCAACACATTTGCATCAATATTACCTCCTGTAATAAGTTATCAGGAAAAAAACTTCCGGGCCAGACTTATTCCAATTCTAGGTATGCACATAAACACAAACGCACAAGGAAGAATTGACAAGAGATGGTACGGTGCTGAATTTCAGGGCATGCTTGGAAAAAACTTATCTGTTTATGGCAGTTTACGTGATATTTCTCATCAGGGAGATGGATTGCTTTCGAAATCAACTTATCTGAATGATGAACCGGGCTATGAATACACGGTAGGTACTGATTTCAGCGATTCCCGTGGTGGAATAAAATATTCCAATGATTATATGTCAATCGGGCTGATCAAAGATAATATCAGTTGGGGGGATAACTATCATGGTTCCAATATACTTTCGGGCAGGGTTCCTTCGTTTCCCATGATTTATTTCAGATTGAACCCGGCGAACTGGTTTGAACTGAATTATTTCCATGGTTGGCTTGTTTCAAACGTACTGGACTCAACCAGTTTATACGTCGAAAATGAGACTACAATTCACTACCGGCCAGCTAACAAATTTATCGCTGCCAATCTGTTGACATTTACGCCGGTAAGGAACTTAAAACTCTCTGTTGGTAATTCTATTATTTATGCTGAAAAAAATGTGCATCCTGCTTTTTTCATTCCCATTGCTTTTTATAAATCAATCGATCATGTTATGACCAAAGGTCTGAAGGTGGAAAATCAAAATTCTCAATTGTTTTTTAATATCAGCTCCCGAAATATCAAACACCTGCATCTGTATACTTCTGTTTTTGCTGATGAGATTCAGTTCCGCAGGTTTCTGCCGGATAGCCCGGATAAAAATCCGATATCTTATAAAGTCGGAGCAAACTTATCCAATTTTCCAATCAAAAATCTTTCGGCAATAGTTGAATATACCAAAACCAATATTCTTAATTACAAACATTCTATCCCAACGCTTAGCTGGGCTTCGAACAGTTATAACCTCGGACATTACCTGGGTGATAATGCACAAGAGCTTTATGCTTCGTTGCGGTTTAAACCGGTTCGGGGACTCGACTTCAATTTGTATTATTTTGAAGCCAAACGTGGAAAAGAATATGAATACATCAGAAGAGGTCAGTTAAACGGAACCAATTACAGTGTAATCGATATCATCAGCAATCCTTCACCGGGTGAGATTGTGTGGCGAAATGAATCCTTTGGTTTAAATACTACCTACGAAATCTTCAGGAATGCCTATGCCATAGTGAAGGTGGAAAAATCATACATTCAGACTTTCGAACTGAATTCAAATCCGGTTTTTGGCGAGGTAAGGATGACGGCTGAGGAAGCAATGGCTCGATATACGTCTGACTTCTTTATGGTTAATGATTTAACGTTGACTGTAGGCTTCAGTTTTGGATTTTAATATTGTTTTGTTTAACCTGCTTTCCCGTCAATCCCGTTCAGAATGTGGTATGCCTGATTGACTGTTCGCACCATGCTGACAACCACAGAACGACGGTTCTGCTGGTCTCGCAGTTGGCACTGACGGGGATGGGTAGCCACAAACTGAAGTATTTTACCGAAGTTTTCAGACTGATAGTAAGAGGATAATGGATTTGTAACTAAGAAAGCTGTCATCCTTTCGTTTTTCAGAACCAGCCTCTCGATGCCGTATTTAATTGCCAGCCACCGTAACCGGACAACCAGCAATAGATTCTTACTTTGTTCCGGTATTTTGCCAAAGCGGTCCTCTATTCGTTTTTCGAATTCAAGCAAATCTGCTTCATTGTCGATACTGTCCAGTTCCCGATATAGGGTAATTCTTTCTGAAACATTTTCGATGTAATCGGACGAGAACATCAACTCCATATCTGTATCAATCTGACAATCGGTTACATAATTAAGTGAAGAGTTTTCCTTGGCAATTTCTTCCGCGTACAATTCGGAGAATTCCTCGTCCTTAAGTTCATGAACCGCTTCATTCAGGATTCTCTGGTATGTTTCATAACCCAAATCGGCAATAAATCCGCTTTGTTCGGCTCCCAGCATATTCCCGGCTCCACGGATATCTAAATCCTGCATGGCGATATTAAAACCACTACCTAATTCAGAGAAAGTCTCTATGGCTGTTAGCCTGCGGCGGGCTTCGGGAGTTAACAAACTGGTTTCAGGAGCCAACAGATAGCAATATGCTTTCCGGTTACTGCGCCCTACCCTGCCCCTTAATTGGTGCAGGTCGCTCAGACCGAATTTATGTGCCGAGTTGATGATGATGGTGTTTACATTCGGAATGTCGATACCTGATTCAACAATGGTTGTGGCCACCAACACATCATATTCATATTCAATAAAATCGACAATGATTTCTTCCAGTTTATCCGGTGGCATCTGACCATGCCCCACTGCCACGCGAACTCCCGGCACTAATTTTTTTATCAGGGCTTCAATCTGATAAATATTCTGAATACGGTTATTGATAAAAAAAACCTGCCCGTTCCGGTTCATTTCCAACTGAATAGCTTCCCTGATTACATCTTCATCGAAGGTATGTACTTCCGTTTGCACCGGGAAACGGTTGGGCGGCGGCGTATTGATGATTGACAAATCGCGGGCTCCCATCAACGAGAATTGCAAGGTACGCGGAATCGGAGTAGCCGTCATGGTCATGGTATCCACATTCACTTTCAGCTCTTTCAGCTTTTCTTTGACTGAAACACCAAAACGTTGTTCCTCATCGATAATCAGCAATCCAAGATCTTTAAATTTAACCGATTTTCCAACGAGTTTATGCGTGCCAATGATAATGTCGACTTCACCTTTCGCTAATTTTTCCAATACTTCCTTACTTTCTTTTGCACCACGGGCACGACTCAGGTATTCAACCGTTACAGGAAAGTCTGACAACCGATTTTTGAAAGTATTGTAATGCTGCAAAGCCAAAACTGTAGTTGGTACCAGCACTGCAACCTGTTTGCCATCGGTTGCCGCTTTAAAAGCTGCCCTGACAGCCACTTCCGTTTTGCCGAAACCCACATCGCCACATACCAATCTATCCATCGGTAAAGTCGATTCCATGTCTTTTTTGATATCTGCCGTCGCTTTTACCTGATCCGGTGTGTCTTCGTAAATAAAGGATGCCTCCAATTCCTGTTGCAGGTAACTATCCGGCGTATACTGAAAGCCCTGCTCCGCTTTTCTTTTAGCATATAACTTAATAAGCTCGCGGGCAATATCTTTAACCTTCGATTTGGTTCTTTCTTTTAAACGTTCCCAGGCTCCGGATCCTAATTTATTGATTTTCGGAGCTTCTCCTTCCTTACCTTTATATTTTGAAATACGGTGTAAAGCGTGGATACTAACAAAGATAATATCATCGTCCCGGTAAATCAGTTTAACCATTTCCTGCATCTTGCCGTTGACATTCGTCTTTACCAATCCGCCGAAAGTACCGATACCGTGATCGACATGTACCATGTAATCACCTACCTGGAACTGGTTCAACTCTTTCAGGGTCATGACTACCTTGCCCTGACGTGTTTTGTCGGTACGCAAGCGGTATTTATGAAAACGATCGAATATCTGGTGATCGGTATAACAGAAAATAGACAGGTCGTGATCGACAAATCCCTGATGCAGCGTATTTTTTATCGGTTCAAAGATGATATTGTCTCCACGGTCTTTGAAAATTGCTTCAATTCTGTCGGTTTGCTTCACACTGTCACTCATGATAAACAGCTGATAGCCATCCATCATGCCTTTTTTCAGATTTTCGGCAACCAAATCGAAGTTTTTATGAAATACCGGCTGAGGTGCCGTGTTAAAACGAAGTTCCTGGTCGGGTTTAAAATGACTTTTTTCACCCACTTCAATTTTCTTAAACAACTCAATTTGGGTAATAAAATCGTTACCGGTAATGCGCGACTTGTGCAAATCGGTCACAACCACATCACCTTCATTCGCTTTAACCAGGGCCTCATCATACAATTGATTGATTTTATCCCGGATAAATGTAGCGTTGGAAAATGTAAGTACCGTCGATTTATCTATGAATTCAAAAAAAGAAACCTGCGTAATTGATTTGTCCTTCTGTAAATCGGGGATTATCTCGACCTGCTCTACTTTTTCATTTGAAAGCTGACTTTCAATATCGAAAATGCGGATGGAATCAATTTCATCCCCGAAAAAATCACAACGATACGGTAGTTCGTAGGCAAAAGAAAAAATATCGACAATACCTCCACGGATGGAAAATTGTCCGGGTTCATACACAAAATCGACCCTTGAGAAACCATATTCAGTCAGCATTTCTGCCAAAAAATCTATGCTGATAGACTCTCCCCTTTTCAACTTCAGCATGCGTGTCTGCATGCCATGTGCCGATACCACCTTTTGAAACAGGGCTTCCGGATAGGTCACCACGACACAGGGTGAATTGTGATTGGCAAGTCTGTTGAGCACTTCTGTTCGCAACACTTCATTCGAAGCATCCAGTTGAGCAAGCTTGATGGCTTTTTTGTAGGAAGATGGAAAGAAAAAAACTTCAGACTCGTCGAGACAGTTTTTTAAATCATGATAAGTATAAGCTGCCTCATCAGCATCTTCCATGATTAATAAAAAAGGATAGGCTGCTGAACCGGCACTTTTAAAAAGTGAGGCTATGACTAAGGACAATGCCGACCCGTTCAAACCGGAAATTTTGATGTTTTTTCCGTTCGGGCACAACCAGGTCGCCAACGCATTCAGGTGCGGATGACGACTGTAGATATGTAAAAAATCACTTAAAATCAAAGCTTAATGGCAAATTTTTTCAACCGGGCATCCAGCATGTGCGACGGAATAATTTTTTTGATGCTGTTGGCTACCGCGTTCATCATGCCTTCCCGTACATAGTCGTGCCTGATAACCAGAGAGATTTCACGGGTAGCTTCCGGATCTACCAATTCCCTGAGATTATTTTTCTGTTCTGCCGACAATAAATCAATGTGTAATTCCGGAATGACCGTGTATCCACCGTTGACATCCACAATTTTAACAAGTGTATCAATACTACCTGCTTCGTAAATTGATGACTGATGAACCTGTTGATTACAGAAGTTGAATACCTGACTGCGCAAACAATGTCCTTCCTCCAGCACCCACAGATTGTCTAAGGGCATGGCTTTACTGGAAATCGTTTTGGCTTTGTATACCGGAGCAGTTGGTGACACATAGGCTACGAATTTCTCGTAATAAAGCGGAACCTCCAGAATTTTAGGATCATTCAGCGGAGTGGAAAGAATGGCCATGTCAATCTCCGCTATCTGAAGCTTTTGAATGATATCAGCTGTATGTAATTCCGAAACCTTTAGTCCTATTTCCGGATAATCGGTTTTCATGTTGGCAATAAAACTCGGAAGCAGATAAGGTGCAACGGTTGGTATCATACCCAGGTTCAACTGTCCGCTCAGTGAGCCTTTTTGTGTACTCACATTCTCTTTCAGCTGATTCACATGATACAGTACAACCTGTGCCTGATTGATGATTTGCTGTCCCACTTCAGTAGGAACCAGGGGATGTGTCGACCGGTCGAAGATACGGCAATCCAGTTCATCTTCCAGTTTCTGAACCATCGCACTAAGGGTAGGCTGTGTTACGCCGCACATCTCAGCCGCACGTACAAAATGACGTGTTTTATCCAACGCCAGGATATATTCAAGTTGTTGTAATGTCATGATGTTAAACTCTATATACCAGTTAATTATTCACTATTAGCTATTCGTTATTCGCTATTAGCTTTCCGCTTTCAGTTTTTCGCTTTCCGCTCTCAATCAAACACTTTTCTATACGCGTGACAATACGGAATGCCGTTTTTCTTGTTATAATACTCCTGATGATAATCCTCTGCTTCCCAGAATTCAGGTGCGGGACGAAGCTGCGTTGCAACCTTATAACCTTTATCAGTCAGTATTTTGATGTATTTTTCAACCATTTGTTTCTGCTCGTTGTTCACATAGAATACCACCGATTGATATTGCTCACCTATATCGGGTCCCTGACCACCAACCTGTTCAAAATCATGGGTTTCATAATACAACCTGAGCATACTTTCAAATGAAGTAATTTCAGGATCGAAAACTACCTCTACAACTTCCACATGTCCGGTTTTACCGGTACAAACTTCTTTATAAGTCGGCGCAAAGGTATGTCCGCCCATGTATCCCACTGTAGTAGAGATCACGCCGGGCGCTTTCAGAAAGTGATATTCGGTTCCCCAAAAACAACCTGAGGCAAAATAAGCTTTTTCCATCTGTATGTTGTCTATATCTTTCTTATTTAATGTTATATATCCTGAAAACAAAATCATCAGTAAACTAATTCCGATAATTCCTGATATAACCCTTTTCATGACTTTTTAAAATCGAGCGACAATGAATTTACGCAATGTCGGACATTTTTAGTTGTAAAACCTTCTCCGGTAAAAACATGGCCTAAATGTCCACCACAGTTTGCACAAACAATCTCTGTTCTGCTACCGTCGGCATCGGGAATCCGTTTTACAGCTCCGGGAATTTCATCATCGAAAGACGGCCAGCCACAATGAGATTCAAATTTATCTTCCGATTTGTATAGTGAAGCCTCGCACCGGCGACAAACATACAGTCCCTTTTCCTTGTGATTCAGGAACTTCCCTGTAAATGGATATTCGGTTGCTTTGTGAACAATCACAGCTTCTTCATCGGGAGTCAGTTTATTGTATGCCATGCTACCAAGCTTTTAGAACTGAGACATATTACCGTATCCTGTTCAATGATTTTATCAGGGCTTCATCTTTACCAATCGCCCTGATTGCCATGATGCTCAAGATAATACCAACCAGCGGAAATGAGGCAGGAATTTCCAGGTAAAATGAAGCTTCCAGCGCTTTACCGTATTGCCACAAATAAATAAACATCAACCCGTAAAAACCAGCCATCAGGACTATATTAGCAATAATCAGACGAATCTGAAGTAATCTTTTCTTAAATAGAAATACAGTTATCAGTGCAATAAGCGGTATTATGGCCATCAAAGCAGTTAATGTCCAGATATTTGCCAACCTGATATTACCGGACGTATTCATTTCAAATAATCCACGATAACTCATCTCGTAAATTGCAGCCTGCTCCACGTGTTGCAATCCGGCAACCGGTGAAAAAAAGGTTACAGTTGTCAGTACAACAACAAGTAACAGGTATAATGTTTGAATTCTTTGTATCATTATGCTCAAAAAAAATTAATATTGATCCTTCCGGAACTTATTTCTTCCACTTATTATCGCGGACAGCATATATACGTTCGATGATATCAACAACCTTCATTCCTTCGAGCAAATTTGTTTTTATATCTCCGTCACCCATCAGTTTCTCTACTACATTTTCGATTACATAATGATGATTCTGAGCCGAACCTTTGTATTTTCCATAATCGTTGGGTGGATTTGAAGCGGGAAGTTCAGGCATTTCATAATCCTTGATATGGCAATACACCACCTCATTCATATATTGTCCGGCAACCTTAACTGTTCCCTTAGATCCGATGATGGTAATAGCACTTTCGAAGTTAGTATCCCAAACTGCAGTTGAGTAGTTCAGGCAACCCATTCCCCTGCCTTCAACAAAGTTAAAAGTAACGATACCACTATCCTCAAAATCAGTAAGATGTTGATGGTTGAAGTCGGCAAAACTTCCGTTAATATTGGTGATATCACCAAACAACCAATACATGATATCAATAAAGTGCGAAAACTGGGTAAACAAGGTTCCACCATCTAATTTGGCATCGCCATGCCAGCTCCCGGGTTTATAGTAATGTTCGTCTCTATTCCAATAACAATCCAGTTTCACCATGTAAATATCACCCAATACTTGTTCATCAACAATTTGCTTTAACCATACAGCCGGTGGAGAATAGCGGTTTTGCATCACACTAAACACATGTCGCGACATTTTCAATGATTTAAACAAAATCATTTCAGCATCTTTTTTTGTCAGTGCAATTGGCTTTTCCAGAACAACGTGTTTTTTCGCTTCAAGTGCTCTGATGGCATATTCGGCATGGTATCCATTGGGTGTACAAATGTTGACCACATCAAAATCAAGACTTGATTGAATTAATTCTTCATAAGACTGAAAATATTGTTCTTCGATATTATCCAGTCCCAACTCATGTTTTGGTAATATATCGCATACGGCAACCAATACCGTGTCTGGATTTCTCCGTATCATTTCGGCATGTCTCTTTCCAATGTGACCCTGCCCTACGACTGCAAACCTGATCATATTAATCTTTGATTTAACGTATAATTAACTAATTCTTTTAACTGTATCATTTTCAAAAAAGTACTGCTGCTTAGTCTCCGGACATTCGGCAATACCATGGTGATTGAACTGCAAACGATGTCCATACTCACTCACCCAACCTGTTTGTCTGGCCGGATTACCCACAACGAGTGCATAGGGTTTAACTGCTTTGGTTACAACCGACCCGGCTCCTATCAGTGCATATTCACCAATTTCATTTCCACAAACAATAGTGGCATTAGCACCTATGCTTGCCCCTTTACGTACAATTGTTGTTTTGTATTCATCTTTCCGGATAACGTGACTGCGGGGATTGATGACATTCGTAAAAACCATCGATGGTCCCAGAAAAACATCATCTTCACAGATCACACCGGTATAGACAGAAACATTATTTTGTATTTTTACATTGCGACCCAATTTCACACCGGGTGAAACAACCACATTCTGACCGATATTACATGCTTCTCCAATTTCACATCCACTCATAATATGTGAAAAATGCCATATTTTAGTACCTTTGCCAATGTGACAACCGGAATCGACAACAGCTGTTTCGTGTGCAAAAAAATCACTCATAGAAATTCAATCAGATTGTTTGTTATATACTGAATTTGTTCATCATCCATTTCCGTATGAATGGGTAACGATAGCACACATGCAGCTAATTGTTCAGCAACCGGGAAGTCACCCTGCCTGTATCTTTCGTCTTTATATGCTTTCTGCATGTGAAGAGGAACCGGATAATATACCATAGACGGAATTCCTTTTGATTGCAGGTGTTTTTGTAAAGCCACCCGGTCGATATCTTTTAATTTCAATGTATATTGATGAAACACATGGGTTGATGAAGGATTTCGTCCCGGAATCATCAGATTTTTAAATCCGGAGAATGCTTTATCATACGCAGCTGCAACATGTTGTCTTGCCTGAATATAAGAATCCAGGTACTTTAGTTTAACATCCAGAACGGCAGCCTGTATACTGTCTAATCGAGAATTAACACCCACATAATCATGATAATACCTCACTTCCATACCATGATTTGCCACAGCCCGCATCTTTTTGGCCAGTTCGTCATCATTGGTAAAAATGGCGCCGCCATCGCCATAACAACCTAAATTTTTAGATGGGAAAAAGGAAGTACAACCAATGTGTCCCATGCAACCCGACTGAGCAGTTGTTCCATCAGCAAAAGTGTAAGTAGCGCCAATTGACTGACAGGCATCCTCGATTACATACAGATTATATTCATGGGCAAGTTTCATAATGGCGTCCATATCGGCATGCTGACCGAACAAGTGAACCGGAATAATGGCTTTAGTTTTAGGAGTTATCGCTTTCTTCAGGGCTTCAATAGCAATATTGAATGTATCAAAATCAACATCAACCAAAACAGGTGTGAGTCCGAGCAAAGCAACCACTTCGGCTGTTGCAATAAACGTAAAGGTGGGGGTAATGACCTCATCTCCGGGTTTCAATCCCAATGCCATGAGTGCAATTTGCAGCGCATCAGTTCCATTACCTACCGGAATAACATGTTTAACACCCAAATAACTTTCCAGATTGTGTTGAAATTCAGTAACTTTACCTCCTTTTATAAAGGTGGTAGAATCGATAACCTCCTGAATCCCGGCGTTAATTTCCTGTTTTATTTGCTGATACTGGCCTTTCAGGTCGACCATTTGAATTTCAGTTGTCATTTCTCTTCCAGTAAAAACTCTACTTCTTCAGGTTGAATTCTGATGTTAGAAATGTAGGGTTTGTTGTTGATTATTTTCAATCTTTTCTTTTTTAAATCTCCTTTTTTGATCTCATTGAAATCAATAACAACATGTATGTCGCTGTTTTGAAATGCATTAAAGTTCTTTACACTGATATTAAAAATTACCTTGACCTCAGCAGGAAATGAAATAATGGAGATATTCTCCGGATTGTTGATGATCTGAACAGGTAAACTGACCGTTTTTTCAGTAAACATCTCTGCACAGGCTTTTACCTTTATCCGATCAACAGAATATTGTACCGATTTAATAGGCTTAATCGAAACAAAACGGGTAACGGTATCCCGTAAATCTCTAATTTCCAATCTCTCTGTATGCAACTCTGTCAGTTTATTCAGTATGATGCGCGGACCATACACTTCCACTTCCTCCGGTATAACTTCAATGGGTTTGCAAAACATATACTGACTTTCCAGACTGATTTCGCTGTTTAACCTGACTGGAAGCTTCCTTGAATATAGTCTTACATAGGTTGTATTGATGTTTTCCGGATTAATCAACAGAATTGAAGTTGAAGGCAGTAATCTTTCAGAAGCCAATGATAACAACTGTAGATTGGAAATATTAAAACTTCCCTTTTCTGAATTGCCTTCCTCAAATTTCACATGGACCGGTTCCGGTTTTTTACGCATGTAAGTCCATAAATTTACGCCTAAATCCTTGACTTTAACCGCAACTTCAGTTGGCAATTCCCTTTCAAACATAAGGTTCTTCGGAACATCTGTGTATTCCAGCGGAATTGAAATTGTTAACTCTCTGTCTTTATTCAGGGCATTCACAAACCAAAACGTAGCAGAAAGTAACAAAAACGCCAAGAAGCTTAAAACATCTTTTGAAACAAAGAATGATTTAAGCTTCAGGGCAAATTTAATTAATTTCCTTCTGCTGTAATCAGCCATTATCTGATTTAGTTATTTCTGCTGTCCTTGCTGTGCATCCTGTAATGACAGAAAGACGGAAGATTTATCTACTTTAATCCGAACATTTTCAGCAATTTCGATAATCACGGTGTTGTCTTCTTTAATTTCACGGATTTTCCCATAAATACCACCGGAAGTAACAACCTTGTCACCAACCTGCATATTTTCACGTTGTTTTTTTATCTCTTTCTGACGTTTTTGCTGCGGACGAATCATGAAGAAATAGAAGACAACAAAAATCAATACCATCATCAGGATACCTGACATGCCTCCTCCTTGTCCTGCCGGAGCTGCTGCTTGTAATAATAAGCTTAATAAATTCATACTTTTTGTTTTTAATTTAACACATGCAAATATAGCATATTTTTTTATTTCGTGAACATCACAACTTTGATTAGTTTATTTTCTTTTTTAAGCTGTCCCACGACATTATCCAATACGCCATTAATAAAAGTACCACTCTTGTCGGTACTGTAGTTTTTGGCAATTTCTATGTACTCATTCAGGGTAACATTTACCGGAATTGTTGGAAAATCCATTAGTTCCGACAAGGCCACCTCCATGATCAGGATATCCATAAAAGCAATACGGTCGAGCTCCCAGTTTTGTGTATGTTCATCAATAATACTCCGGTAGGATTTTCCGTTTTTTAGTACCCCATGCAACAGTTTCCGGGCAAATTCCGCATCCTCCTCGTCTTTAAACATGGGCAATAATTCCTGATCAGCACCGGATTCTTTATCAAACCGTTTAATCGTTTTGATAATAAAGCTTATGACAATCTCAACATCGTCGGTCCAAAAAATACTCTGATCTTCTATCGAATTATCCAGGCTTTCGTTTTGAAGCATAATTCTTTTGAATATCTTACGCCACACATCCTTATCGGATTGATAATCAACACTCTCCAAATCCATATACTCCTGATAAAAATCACAGGCGATAATTTCCTCGTAAAGTTCCCTGATTACTTCAGGATGATTTACCCATGATAACTTTCGTTCACTGAGATAACCGGTAAATTGTTTGTTTTTTCTTAGTTGATCAACAAAAGCATTGTCGATAAAACGGGTATTGGGATTGATATCTTCCGGAGAGGGTCTTAATTTATTTTTTTTTGATTCAATGCGTGAAGCCGCATAATCAGTAACCAGGATGATAAGATTGAGCAGATGATAATAAAGATCATAGGTTTTTTCAACACTGTGAAAAAGCTCTTTTTCAACCATAAGGGCAGTTTTGCCTTCACCCTTATAGAACGCATACAAGATTTGAATAATCTTGATTCGCAACAAAATTCTGTTAATCATACAATAAAGTGAACGTTTTCAAATTTTGGGCAAAGATACTGCTTTTTAGATAAAAATATAACCATTTACTTGTTAATTTCAAAAAAAATACAGAAATTTGGAGTCAAAAGGTCAAAACCACATAACAACTCGTTAAGACCTTCATAATAAACAATTTAGAAGATATTCGTTATGGAAGTAGAGAAAAGAAAAATTGAACTGGAGAAAAAAGACAACGAAATTATTTATTCTAAATCCATTAAAGCAGGAAAAAGAATTTATTATCTGGATGTAAAGAAAAGCAGAAACGAGGATTTGTTCTTAGCGATAACAGAGAGTAAGAAAAAAATAAACGGTTTCGATCAGGACGCTCAGGTAACCTACGAAAAACATAAGATATTCCTATACAAAGAAGATTTTAATAAGTTCCTCGAAGGGTTGGAAGATGTAATAAGCTTCATAAAAAAAGAACAGGGTGAAGCTGCGCCACGTGAATACCCTGTTTCAAACGACTCTGATGGTACCGAATCTACTTCTGATGATGAAAACACAGACGCCCCGGAGGTCAAAAAGAGTTTCTTCGACAAATTCAAATTCTAACCCTGCATGAAAGCTTTTGCAAGCGACAATTACTCAGGTATTCACCCCGAAATACTTGAAGCAATACAGCACGCCAATAACTATCACGAGGTGTCTTATGGCGCCGACCATTTCACCCAAAAAGCCGACGAGCAATTTGAATCCTTATTCGGACCACTAAAAGTTTTGTACGCTTTCAACGGCACCGGAGCTAATGTAATTGCGCTAAAATGCTGTACGCTACCCTTTCATTCCATTGTTTGCACGGACACCGCCCATATACACGTCGATGAATGTGGAGCACCGGTACAAAGCACAGGTTGCACACTGATCCCACTGCGATCAGCTGACGGAAAGCTTACTCCGGAAATGATCCGTCCACTCCTGAAAGCCAAAGGAAATGTTCATCACAATCAACCTAAAGTCATTTCAATCAGCCAGAGCACTGAATTAGGAACTGTTTATTCCCTGCAGGAACTCAGGTCGCTTTGTGACTTTGCACATGCCAACGACCTGTATGTGCACCTCGATGGGGCCAGGATTTCCAACGCGGTAGCTGCGCTCGGTGTTGATTTTAAAACGGCAACTGTCGACTGCGGTGTCGACATCATGAGTTTCGGTGGAACTAAAAACGGACTCATGATTGGTGAAGCAGTATTGATTTTCAATGAAGAACTTAAAAAGCATGCTGAATACTACCAAAAGCAATCGGCTCAGCTTTTTTCCAAAAACCGGTTCATTGCAGCACAGTTTTCGGCTTTACTAAAAAACGATTTATGGTACAGAATGGCTTCTCATGCCAATAAGATGGCCCAGTTATTGGCCTCCGAAATTTCCCTTATCCCGGAAGTGAAAATTACCCGTTCCGTGGATGCAAATGCAGTTTTTGCTATTATTCCTGAGAAAGCCATCGTACCACTACAGAAGATGTATCCTTTTTACATCTGGGATGAAAACACGATGGAACTCCGGTGGATGTGCTCTTTCGACACAACCACCGAAGATATTATGAATTTTGTGTCGGCACTGAAACATATAATTGACCCATCTCGTACCTGATTACTTCAACAACGGTATCTTTTGGGATAAAATCTCCTTCAGAAACAGCATCGTACACAACGTTATCAATAGTCACCTTTCCGGACGGACGTAAATCAGTCCGTGCTTTACCCTGTTTGCCAACCAGCGCTTTATTCTCCATGGGGACAGCCATGTAGCCGGCTTCCTTTTCCAGGTTGGTGTTGAGTGCGATATTTTTTAACAACCCTTTTGTCCCAATCTTGGCGCTCAGGTATAGAACCAATGCAAATCCAAACGATATCCCGGCAGTTACAGTGAGCAATGCCTTGCCTACGCCTCCGGGCTCTACCGGTTCAAAGTCGAAATTGACATTCTCCAGCAAACTCAATGTCAGCCCGGCAATAACCAGCACAATACCCGAAATGCCCGCAATACCAAATCCGGGTATGACAAAGATTTCGACGGCAAGCAATATCAACCCGATGACAAACATCAGAATTTCCCAGTTGGCAGCCAGTCCTTCAATATAAAGAGGTGCAAAATACAACAAGGCCGCCAACACAGCAACTGCCAGCGGAAATCCGATACCGGGCGTTTGCAGTTCAAAATAAATTCCGCCGATAATCAGCATGATTAAGATGCCCTGTAAAACAGAACTCATCAGAAAACCTTTTATATTATCCAGTGCAGTTGGACTGAAAGTAATCAACTCATAAGATTGAATACCCAGATTTTTCGTGATTAACTCATCCACATTGGCTGCCACACCATCGCAATAACCGTATTGTTGCGCTTCGAGTGTCGTAAATGTAAGCGTTTTCCCGGAATCAATTAAGTTAGGAACCACGGTTCTTTCATCCACCATAGCCTCAGCTATCAACGGATCTCTTTTCCATTTATAGATAGTGTCATTCCCCTGAATGATGGTATCGCGCCCGTGTGCTTCTGCAGTAGCCCGCATGGTAGCCCGCATGTACGACTGATACTTATCTGGCATCTGTTCCCCGGTTTGATTGACAACCGTTGCTGCACCGAAACTGGCGCCGGGACGCATAAAAATCTTATCACAGGCTATAGAAATCAACGCGCCTGCCGATGCCGCATTGTTATCGATAAAAACATAAACCGGAAATTCTGCATTTAATATTTTTGTCCGGATCGAATCAGCATACAATACTTCACCCCCGTAGGTGTTCATGTGAATTAATACCGCATCCGCATTTTTCTCTTTAGCTTCATCAAAACCTTTTTGAGTATACAACCAGGTTGTACTCCCGATTTCTTTTTTGATATCAATCTTATAAATGATTTTATCAGCAGCAGTTATCGAGCTGAACAAATTTAGAACAAATATAAATAAAATCAATATGGATATTTTTTTCATTTTGCAAAATATTTTGTTCAAATATACTAACATTTCGAAAATATATTTTTATATTTGTATCGAAAATATTATCAAAAAATTTTCGAAAGAGCTCTTTATTTCGCATCATTCAGTATAGACAACTGACAATCAATTACTTGCTTTTGTGAGGAAGTTTTTTCATAATATGGAGTTGGACCCATATTAGGTTCTGTTAAGTTATTCACACATAAAAACTACAGAAGATGAAAAATGTACACATTGAAAATGAGCTGGTAGCATTACAAAGCAACATGAGAAACTTTGCTTTTTCACTCACTTTAAATCGTGAAGAAGCAGAAGACTTACTGCAGGATACTACCTTAAAAGTATTGGATAATCAGGAAAAGTTTACTGATAATGTCAACTTTAAAGGATGGGTGCTCACCATCATGAAGAATATCTTCATCAACAATTACCGTAAGATTGTGCGCAACCAGACTGTAATTGACAAGACTGAAGATTTGCACCACCTGAATTTGCCTCAAAATTCAGGATTTGAGAGTCCTGAAAGCTCTTACTCGGTAGGAGAAATCAGGAACAGCATTAATTCATTTGCTGATGAATACAGGATTCCGTTTTCCATGCACGTACAGGGATTCAAGTATGAAGAAATAGCAGAAAAAATGAATTTACCAATTGGCACTGTGAAAAGCCGTATCTTTCTGGCCCGAAAGCGTCTTCAGGAACAACTAAAAGACTACCGTTATTGAGTATAAAAGGTAAAGAGCCGGAGAAATTATCTTCGGCTCTTTTTAAATTATAAACTACATTAGAAAGCAGAAAGTGGAAGGTTGAATGACCAAATGCAGATTTAGATAAGGTTGCCACGTTGTTCACTTCGTGAACTCCTCGCAATGACAGACTGCAGACCGAAGACTGATGACTTTAAACTTTTAAACATTAAGTGTATTGTATGAACGAAGGTATTATCATGTTGGGAAGCAATCTTAACCCGGAAGAAAACATCACCAGGGCAAAAGAAAGGATCAATGATCAATATGAAATTATTGATGAAAGTACTGTATTGATAACCTTACCCAGAAACAAAAGATACAAGAATCATTTTTACAATCAGGCTATTAAAATTCTGTCTGATGAATACTTTGAAGATTCTGTCCGTTTTTTCAAACAAATCGAACAGGAACTGGGAAGGACCCCGGAAGGCAAATCGAACGGGTTGATACCCATTGACATTGATTTTGTATTCTGGAATGAAACCGCCATGCGGGATGACTACGAAAAATGGGATTTTGTCAAAATCTGCATCGATCAGATCAAAGATAAACCTTCGACAAGTTTGCTATAATTTATTTTCTAATTTCCAGAAAGTCGCTTAGCACTTTTTCAGCCTCTTTTTTGGCTTTTTCGAGATTGTCATTCACGATGGTAACATCAAAATGGGGTGCAAAAGAAAGTTCATATTCAGCTTTCGCGATGCGCAAATCAATCATTTCAGGGGAATCAGTACCTCTGTCGGTTAATCTTTTGCGCAACTCATCAATTCCTGGAGGTGCAATAAAAATCAGCAAAGCCTGATCTCCGTATTGTTTTTTGATATTTAAGCCGCCCACAACATCCACATCAAAAACGATATTATTGCCTTTCCTGCCGATTCGTTCCACTTCACTGCGCAGGGTGCCGTAATAAGTATCTTTATATACTTCTTCGAACTCGATAAACTCATTGGCAGCTATTCTCCGGCGAAATTCATCGGGTGACAGAAAATAATACTCAACGCCATCCTGTTCATTACCACGGGGAGAGCGGCTGGTCGCCGATACAGAAAACTCGATGTCAAATCCGGCCTTTAACAGGTGATTTACAATGGTACTCTTTCCTGAACCGGAAGGAGCTGAGAAGATGATTAGTTTGGCAGCCATTTAATTTAGTGGTTAGTGGTTAGTGGTTAGTGGTTAGTGATGGCTGATTTTTAATTTACCACTAACCACTATCAACTAACCATTAATAAAAACAGCACTCCTGTAAGCCGGGTTCTGTGCCTTGCAAGCAAGGTGTTTGTCATTTATCTGGGACTGTTGTCACCAACAGCCTCTAGCAATCTACCCCCCGGCATCGGACGGGCCGTCCTACATGCGCCGGTATACATGATCTTGCAACCCATAGGATGTACGGCTACCTGTGTTGCCACAAGTACCGGTAAGCTCTTACCTCACCTTTTCACCCTTACTCCGGGAACCGGAGCGGTTATTTTCTGTTACACTACCCTGCCCTCGCGAACAGCTTCCCGTTAGGAAATATGGTGCCCTGTGTTGCCCGGACTTTCCTCTTTGCTAAAACAAAGCGACAAACCGGAGTGCTGATAATTTTTGTGCAAAGATAGTCTTTTGCCGATAATACAGCAATAGTATTTTGCTATGAAAAATCCATACATGCATGAATTCCTGATTCGCACAATTTGCAATTCATAATAAAAAGCATTTATTTTGTCGTTTGATAAATCATATATTATGCTTCTTCGTTCAATTCTTATTTTACTGACATCCTCCACGCTGATGTTTGCACAACGAGGCAGGAGGCACACAGAACCCGTCATTCATGAGGTGTCGAATAAAACTGTTGTTCAGAGCATTTATCCTGATGCTGTTAAAGTTGAGAAGGTAAATGAACTTTGGTACCAGATTTTGAATAAAGAAAATAAGGTAATCGGATATGCCATGAACAGTCAGACTGTTTGTGCTGAAATTAAAGGTTACAAAGGGGTAACTCCGGTCATGATCATGACAGACAAAAAAGGTAAAATACAAAAAGTTTCGCTATTAACACATTGCGAAACATTAAGTTATGTAAGATTACTTGAAGAGTCAGGTTTTTTTAATCAATGGAATGACAAAAGCCTTAAAGACGCTGTACACGTTGCCTTAGATGCTTATTCCGGAGCTACCGAAACTGCTTTAGCCGTTGAGAAGCATGTCCGTTTTTTGTTGCAAAAAGGAGGAAGTTCTTTTCCGGGAAGGAAAAAATAACCGGAAAAGAAAAACACGAAGCAATTCTAATCGCTTCGTGTTTTTTATATACAATGGTAAATTAGCCTTTAAAATCAGTTTTCAGAATAAACTCCAGACCACAGTGAGACCAGCCATTACAATCGAAACCATGCTCATCAGTTTAATCAGAATATTCAATGACGGACCAGAAGTGTCTTTGAAAGGATCACCTACGGTATCACCTACAACAGTTGCTTTGTGATTATCAGATCCCTTGCCACCCAGATTACCTTCCTCGATGTATTTCTTGGCATTATCCCAGGCACCACCGGCATTAGCCATGAACACAGCCAGTACGAAACCGGTACTCAATCCTCCAATTAACAAGCCCAGCACACCAGCAACACCAAAAATAACACCGATAACAATAGGAACCACGATGGCTAAGATAGAGGGTAATAACATTTCTCTTTGTGCACCTTTGGTCGAAATGGCTACGCAACGTGCATAATCGGGCTCTGCTTTGCCTTCCATGATACCGGCAATTTCACGGAACTGACGACGAACTTCTTCCACCATACTCTGGGCGGCACGTCCCACTGCATTCATTGTAAGACCACAGAACAGGAACGACATCATTGCTCCGGCAAACACACCTACCAACACAATCGGGTTCATGAGGTTGACATTGTAGAATTCCATGAAGTCTGAGAAAGTTGCTAATTTAATGGCATCAGAATTCATCATTTCAGCGCCAACCTGCACCAAGCCATCAGAGGCAGCATCAGCAATACGAATCAGGGCAATTTTAATTTCTTCAATGTAGGAAGCAAGCAGCGCAAGCGCAGTCAGTGCAGCAGAGCCAATAGCAAAACCCTTACCTGTAGCAGCTGTTGTATTGCCCAGCGCATCCAAGGCATCGGTACGTTGACGAACTTCTTTCCCCAATCCGCTCATTTCAGCATTTCCTCCTGCATTATCAGCAATCGGTCCATAAGCATCAGTTGCCAATGTAATACCCAACGTTGAAAGCATACCCACAGCAGCGATACCAATTCCGTACAAACCAAGACTCAGATTCTGAGGAGCCAGGTAGTTCGCCAAATCAAACTGGATAGCACATAAATAGGCAAGGATAATAGCGAAACCAATGGTAATTACCGGAATAGCTGTTGAAACCATACCCAGTCCCAAGCCGGAAATGATAACGGTTGCAGGACCGGTTTTGGCGCTTTCAGCCACTTTCTGCGTCGGTTTATAACTTTGAGAAGTATAATATTCAGTCGACTGACCAATGATAATACCAGCAAACAAACCCACAATTACGGAGAAAGATATACCCATCCAGTTTTGAATTTGCAGGACATATAAAATGGCAAAAGTAGCAATAGCAATCAGTACAGAACTTGTGTTTACACCACGGCTCAATGCTGCCAGCAATTGTTTCATTTTAGCCCCTTCTTTGGTCTTTACCATAAAAATACCGATTATTGATAATACAACGCCAATCGCTGCAATCAACATCGGAGCAATAACCGCTTTTACCTGCATGGCCGGGTTCACCATAAAGGCCGAAGCCCCCAATGCAGCAGTAGCCAAAATAGAACCGGCATAAGATTCGTATAAGTCGGCGCCCATACCAGCTACATCACCTACGTTATCACCTACGTTATCGGCAATAGTAGCAGGGTTACGCGGGTCATCTTCCGGGATACCGGCTTCCACCTTTCCTACCAGGTCGGCACCCACATCGGCAGCCTTGGTGTAAATGCCACCACCCACGCGGGCAAATAAGGCCTGTGTAGATGCACCCATTCCAAACGTAAGCATGGTTGTGGTTATGTACATCATTTTGTGCGCCTGATCAGCTTCCTGCACAAAGTTGTCCAGAATCAGGTACCAAACAGAGATATCAAGTAAAGCCAAACCCACTACGGTAAGTCCCATTACAGCTCCCGAACGGAAAGCCACCCTCAGACCACTGTTTAAGGAGTTTTTGGCTGCATTGGCTGTACGGGCAGACGCGTAAGTTGCCGTCTTCATTCCAAAGAAACCTGCCAGCCCGGAAAAGAAACCACCGGTGAGGAAGGCAAAAGGAACCCAGTTGTTTTGCAGGTCGAAATACGCCATCACGGCAAAAATTGCAGCAAGTACAACAAATACGATTGTTACAACCTTGTATTGCTGTTTTAAATAAGCCATTGCACCTTTACGTACATGCAAGGCAATTTTTTTCATTGTATCAGTTCCCTCGCTTTCCTTCATCATCTGTTTGAAGAAATAAAACGCGAAACCTAATGCCACAATGGAGGCAAGAAGTACGAGATAAATAATGTTGTTTTCCATTTTCTAAAAGTGATTTAATTGTTAATTATTTTGTTTTTACTATTCTTGTCTAAAGTCACTATTCACTTTCCGTTTTCCGCTCTCAGCTATTCGATATTAGTTATTCGCTTTTCAACAGCTGAATGTATTCTTTCAAAATCGACAAAGAATATTGCCCCGCGTGCTGATTCACAAATCCCACATAGGTAACTGCTTCCTTTTCATCGGCTGTGTCGGAGATCACCCGTACTACCGCGAGAGGAATTCCGAAATCATCGCATACCTGCGCCACGGCTGCACCTTCCATCTCAGCACATACCACTGAAGGCAGGTTCTTAATCAGTGCATTTTTCATGTCTGGTGTCGAAATAAACAAGTCACCACTGGCAATGTCGCCTGTTATCAGTTTGGGATTCTTAATATGCTGTTCAGCAAGTATTTTTCTGAATTCCTTGTCATCTTTCAAAAACTGATGCACAGCTTTCACCATCATTTCCTGATCCTGGGGAGTTATTTCAAAAGAAGTCTTACCGGTTAACGGTATCTCGAAACGGCGCATCAGCGGTCGTGCATCCATATCATGCTGAAAAAGCCGCTGGGCAATCACAATATCCCCAACATGCACATCCGGAGATATACCACCGGCAACACCCGTAAAAACAATGCGGTCGACACCGAACTCCAGAATCAGACTTGTGGCTGTTGTAGCTGCTGCCACCTTCCCCCAGCGGGAAAAAACCACCACCACTTCCTGTCCGAACAATTCGCCTTTATAAAAAATCCGGCTGCCATGTTCCACAATTTCTTTGTTCACCACCGAAGCGATAATCAAATCCAACTCTTCCGGCATAGCCCCTATAATTCCCAGTCTCATGTCGATTTAATTTTAGTAATGCGTTGATATAACGTTGGGTGAGAATAATTGAAAAACACATACAAAGGATGTGGCATCAGGTTACTTAAGGATTTGGCAGAAAGTTTCTTTAAACCGGAAATCAACTGTTCTCCTAATCCATGTTTATTAGCATAGGCATCTGCCTGATATTCATATTTTCTTGACAGCATATTGCCTGATAAATCCAACAGGGTTGAAATGGGTGTGTACAGCGTGAAAAATGCGATGGCATTCAGGTGAAACACTGCTTTTTCACCGCCCAAAGCCTGTGCCAATAAATCGCTGTTCAACATCCAACCCAACAGGTAGAACAACAGCAAACTGAACGGCAGTGAGAAAGTATAGTTTTTCAACACATGTTTGTGTTTGTAATGGCCAATTTCATGCGCAAGCACTGCTACTATTTCGTCTGTGGTCATTTGTTCCATCAGGGTATCGTACAGCACAATGCGCTTTTTGGGCCCCAATCCGGCAAAATAGGCATTGGCCTTGGTGGAACGTTTTGAACCGTCGATGACAAAGATGTTTTTCAGTTTAAAGTCCACTGAAGTTGCGAATTTTTCAATGGCAGTTCGTAACGCTCCTTCGGGCAAGGGTGTTTGTTTATTGAATAGGGGAACAATCAATTCGGAGTAAAACATGCCCATCGCGAGACTGAAAATCGTGGTCGCAGCAAATGCCAACAACCAGAAATATTGAGGCGTAAGGGTGTAAATCCAAATGATAACAGACAAGATTAACCCTCCGATGACTATGCTAATCCCCCATGATTTGAGTTTGTCGGTAATGAAAATACCCGGAGTTACCTTGTTAAATTCAAACTTTTCTTCTATAACAAATGTATGATACCAGTCGAACGGAATATTGATGATGTCGTTGACAATAAAAAGTATTCCAAAAAAGAAGAGTGACTGCAGCAACACATGATCAGTCCATAACTGAACCACATGATCAAGCCAGCCAAATCCACCCAACAGATACATCAACAGGATGACAACAAAGTTGAACGTGCCTGTAAACAGACCGAAATGTGCATTGGTACGAAAATAATCCTGTTGCCGGTTGTATTTGTCTTCATCATAGATATCGGTTAGAATTCCGGGAAGTTGTTTGCGGGAGTGCCGGATATTGAGGATGGTGAGGTACCGGTCGAAGCCGAACTCCAGAACCAGTATCGCGATTATAACAATAAATAACACCTCAACCATTCAAACCGTATTTAATGTTGATTTTTCAGAATTTTAGATTTTGCGACACAAAAGTAAAAAAAATGTGCATAATGATGAAACTTTTTGAAGATTTATCATTAAAAAGTATCTTTGCACGAATTAAATACGAATATTTATGAGAATATATACATTTGCATTCATTATTTTGCTGTTTTCGGTCGTGCTGCCGGACTTGTTTTTTTATCTGAAACTTAAAAAACACCGGGCTAAACTGATTCTACATTTACTTAATGCCTTACCGACTACCTTTTTCATCACAATATTCACGATCATGAAGTTTGCTGATACCCAATCTTATCAGCCTTCTTCCTTTCAGTTTTTCATGTGGATGAATTTTATATTTATGATAATTTATCTTCCTAAATTAGTGTATATTATATTTCATTTTTTAAACTTCCTGATTAACCTTTTTTTGAAAGAAAAAATCCACCTGATACGCTATGCCGGGGTACTGACCGGAATGTTTCTGGTCATCCTGTTTGCACATGGTGCGTTTGTAAATCCAAAGAATGTCGATGTCAGACAAACTGAAATTCAGGTCAGCGGACTTACCGCTGCTTTCGACGGCTATAAAATTGTACAGATATCAGACATTCACCTGGGAAGCTGGGGAAAGAGTTACAGCTATATGGAACCTGCTATCAAAAAAATCAACGAACAGCAAGCTGATCTTCTCTTGTTTACAGGCGATATTGTCAACAATTACAGTCAGGAAATGGATGGATGGGATAAATACTTCCAGCAACTCAAGGCCAAAGACGGTAAATATGCTGTACTCGGCAACCACGACTACGGGGATTATTCCAAATGGAAAACAGAAGGAGACAAAACATCCAACCTGACTGCCATCCAGCAGCATATCCGTAATTTCGGATTTAAATTACTCTCCAATGAGTTTGTTCAGCTCCAAAAAGATTCAGGTATTATCGAATTACTGGGCGTCGGCAATTGGGGAAAACCACCTTTTCCGCAATATGGCGACTTAAACCAGGCATTGGCTGAAACGGATTCAGCAGCCCTGAAAATACTCATGTCGCATGACCCATCGCACTGGAAAAGGGAAATACTGGGACATAAAAATATTTTCCTGACCTTATCGGGCCATACTCATGCTGCACAAATGGCATTTAATATGTACGGCAAACTCAGATCGCCATCAGCCTGGATTTATGATGAATGGGACGGATTATATCAGGAAGGTGAACAGTATCTGTACGTCAATCGTGGACTTGGGTTTATCGGCATACCAGTACGGCTGGGGGTAGCACGGCCGGAAGTTACGGTTATCATCCTGCGAACTAAAAAATAATCACATGTCAATCAGAGCAATAACAGCGATCATAGTAACTTTGACTCTGGCATTTTCATGTACGGTAAAAGAAGATACCATCAAAATCGGTCTGCTGGAAGGCCCCTCAGCTGTGAGTTTTATGGCATTGATCGATAAACCTCCGGTTATTGAAGGCAGAAAGGTCGAGTTTATCATTTGCTCCGAACCTCTTCAAATTCAGGCTATGATGATGCAGGGAAAACTTGATTTCGCGGTCTTACCTACCGTCATGGCCGCAAATCTATACAATAAAGGAATCGACTACAAGCTACTTGCTGTTCCTGTCTGGGGTACCTTGTATTTGATTACGAATAACCCGGCTATTCAGCAGTTGAATCAGTTGCCACAAGAAAAGGTATATTTGTTCGGACAGGGTTCCACAGCTGATGTTTTGTTTCGGAATTACCTGAAAAAATATGCACTGCATCACATACAACCTGATTATTCCTACTCCACCAACGCAGAACTGTCACACGCCTTTTCACAACAAAAGATAAGCCTGTCGGTGATTTCCGAACCAATGGTTAGCATCCTGATGGCACAACATACGAACATCCGGATTTTACAAAAAATCGAACCCGAAGAAATACAATCAAAACTTAATAATAGCTCATTCGCACAAACCTCATTTCTTGTAAACACTAATCTTACAAAGCATTACAGCACATTGATACGGGCGGTATCAGAACAATATAAAGAGAGTTGCAATTTCACTTATCAACAACCTGAAAAAACGGCTGCATTATTAGTCAAACATGGCTTTTACCAGGATACAGCAGTGGCTATACAATCCATTCCCCGATGTAACATCAGGTTCAGCTATGCTGCCGATGTGAAAGAAACCGTAATGAATTATCTTAGAATTTTTTATACATTTGAACCTGAAAGTACGGGAGGAAAAATGCCTGCCGATGATTTTATTTACCGTTTGCCAACAGAATAAACTGAAATGAATCTCTTATGAAGTTCAAGCTAACTCCTGCCTTCTACAGCATCATGCTTTTGCTGGTTCTCTGGCAAGGCCTGACTATGCTGATTGGTTACCCTGAACTGTTTCCGACCGTGACAGATTTATTGAAGACGATTGCGGCTATGCTGTCAACTTCAGACTTTTACACTTCCCTAACCATCACCATGCTGCGCGGATTAACTGGATTTGTGCTCTCATTAGCCATAGCTGGCTTTTTAGCAGCTGTTGCCCTGCATCACCCATTCTGGAAATCCTTTTTTCACCCCTGGGTGGTAGTTATGCGCTCTGTTCCTGTCATTTCCATTGTTTTAATTGCCCTGTTCTGGCTTTCTCCTCCGGGACTGCCGGTCTTCATTGCCTTCTTCACCATGTTCCCGATATTGTATCAAAATATACTGAGTGGATTGGAACACACCGACATCAAGCTGGTAGAAATGGCAAAAACAGTCAACAAAAATAGTTTGCAACGGTTGCGATACATTTACCTCCCTTCGGCACACGCATTAATTTTCTCAGGCATGGCAACGGCCCTGGGTTTTGGCTGGAGAGCTGTCATCATAGGCGAAGTGCTTGCCGGTCCGCTTCACGGCATTGGTACGGACATGAAAAAAGCACAGGCTTTTATCGATATGAAAACATTACTCGCTTGGACTGTCATCGCTATTGTGGTAAGTTTTATGTTCGACGCATTATTAAAATTGCTTGTTCAACGAAACTGGAAACTATGTTTATCTGTTACAGGAAAGCAAATAAAAAACAAGATTATAACTTCTGAAAAAAAGGAGATTAACATCAATGACTTAAACAAATCATTCAACAACAAAAATATACTCCAAAATTTGACCCTGAGATTATCGAACGAACACATCCACCTGCTCAAAACGGCATCGGGATCGGGTAAGACCACCCTGATGCATATCCTCGCCGGCATCCTGAAAAGAGACAGCGGCACCCTTATCTTCAGTCAATCCGAACCGATCATCGCGTATGCTTTTCAGGACAAAAGGTTGATTCCCTGGCTGAATGTGGAACAAAATATAGCCTTTGCCTTACCTCATTTTCCTGTAATAACACCGGAGGATAAAACACGGATAGATGAATTGATACAGGCATTGGAACTCAACAACCAACAGGATAAAAATCCGGATGCCCTGAGTGGCGGGGAACAACAGCGGGTGGCATTAGCCAGGGCATTGGTACTTCCCTGTCATGTGCTGTTGCTGGATGAACCGCTTACGGGCCTGGGACAGACACTGAAAATCAAAATTATCCGGGAAATTGAAAGATTAACCAGGGAATATAAGCCTGTGATTGTTTGGGCAACGCATGAGGAAGTGGAATCTCACCTTGTAAATCCAACAAACCAGGTTAAGTTTCAGCAATAAGTCAATACCCCTCCCAACTCACAACCTCTCCCAACTTCTTCCTTTTCTTCTCTCTGGTTTCCTGAGTAGAATAACCCAGCAAAATCACCAGCATCACTTTTTTGCTTCCCGGAATGTCTAATATTGTCCTTATCTTCTTTTCATTCAACCAACCCAGCATACAGGTACCAAGTCCCTCGTCGGCGGCAGCCAGACAAATATGAGCCGCCACGATACCCAAATCGAGATGCGGATAATGGATTTGCTTGACCATTCCCCCAAACTTCGAAGTAAAGTTGGCATTTTCCTCTACCAATACAATTTGCACCGGCGCTTGTTTGCTGAAGTGATTCATGCCCAGAGCTCTGCTGGTACAGGCATCCGCAATTTGCATCCTTTTTTCCGGATCAGTTACCACAATCATCTTCCACGGTTGCGCATTACAAGCTGAAGGAGCCATACGGGCTGCTTCCAATACACGTTCAATTTTCTCCGGTTCTACCGGCTTATCAGCGTAAGCCCGATCACTTTGGCGTTTTCTCACTAATTCCTGAAAAGATTGACTCATAAATATGTTTGCTTTTTATTTTACATCCAAAGATAATACTATTTGCTGAAAATTGGCTTTGTGAATGCGCGAATGAATCATTATCTTTGCCGGATACTATCACATGGCTGATGTATGTTTAAAACTGAATAATCATGCTACAAAAAGTACAAGATTTCATACAGGAAAACCGGTTATTAGCACCTGAAAAAGGGCCGGTAATCGTTGGCCTTAGCGGAGGAAGCGACTCTGTTGTGCTACTTGATATCCTGTTGAAATCAGGCTATCAGTGTCTGGCAGCACATTGCAATTTTCAATTGCGAACAACAGAATCTTTACGCGACCAGGAGTTTGTTCGCAAACTAGCAAACAAACTAAATACCCCCTTTATAAGCACTGATTTTCAAACCAATAGACACGCAAAAGAAAAGGGTATTTCCATCGAAATGGCAGCAAGGGAATTACGATACGAGTGGTTCGAAAAAATCAGTATGGAACACGGTGCACAAGCTATCGCGACCGGTCACCATCTTGATGATAATATCGAGACTGTATTACTTAACTTAACCCGCGGAACAGGATTAAAAGGGCTGACCGGTATGCCGGTGCGAAACGGAAAAGTTGTTCGTCCATTACTATCCTCTTCGCGCGCAGAGATCAAGCAGTATATAGAAAAAAACCAACTGGAGTTCGTAGAAGACTCTTCCAATGCATCCACCGACATCGTACGGAATAAATTCCGGCATGTGATTATTCCTTTGCTGGAAGAAATCAATCCAGCCTTCCGGAATAGCTGTAAAGAAACCATTGAAAACCTGCATGGAGCATATAAAATTTATCAGCAGGAAATTTCCATTATCCGTAAAGATATTGTGCACTTTTCTGATTCTGCCCTCTCTATTGATTATTTCAAACTGATACAACACGAGGAATATTCAACTATTTTATTTGAATTACTGAGGGATTATGGATTTAACCGGGATCAGATCCAACAAATATTCAGGAGTTTTCAGGCAGAATCGGGCAAACAATTTTATTCCGGAACACATAGTTTGTTAAAAGACAGGAATAAACTGATTATTCGTCCCCATGTGATAAAACCTGATGATTTATCAGACATAAAAGTTGACAAAAAACTTAATATCCGCATTTTTGAGAAAGACATAGCTTTTAAGCTATCAAAAGACAATCAAACCGTTCACCTTGATGCCGACAAAATTACTTTTCCGCTGACAATCCGCAAATGGCAGGAAGCAGATTACTTTTATCCCCTCGGCATGAAAGGCAGGAAGAAACTAAGTGATTTCTTTATCGACTTAAAAATCAATCGATTCGACAAAGAAAACATCCATATTGTACTGTCTGATAATCAAATTGTGTGGGTGGTAGGGCTGAGAATTGATGAGCGGGTTAAGGTAACTGAAGAGACGAAGCGCATATTAGAGATTAAAGAAAGCAGAAAGCGGAAAGCGGAAAACGGAAAACTTGCACAGCACTGAAATATCTTTACAAAAAAAACATTTATACTATCAATTCTCCGTTTTCCGTTTTCCGTTTTCCGTTTTCCGTTTTCCGCTCCCAACAACTCCCTCGCGTTCTGAATCGCTGCTTCCCCGCGCACTTTACCGCTAAGCATCGTGGCTATTTCATCGACTCTTTCGGTAGCTGACAGCTGTTGGATGTAGGTTTCGGTTTGCTGACCGGAATCATCTTTATAAACCCTGAAATGATGTTCTCCTTTTGCAGCAATCTGCGGTAGGTGGGTAATGGTAATCACCTGCATGTTGCGACTCATCTGATGCATGATCTCTCCCATGCGGTGCGCAATTTCACCGGAAACGCCGGTATCAATTTCGTCGAAGATGATGGTCGGCAAATCGGATTTACCGGCAATCAGGGATTTGATTGACAACATAAGGCGCGAAACCTCACCGCCGGAAGCAATTTCTTCGACTTTTTGCATTTCCCTGTTTTTATTGGCCGAGAAAAGAAATTCAACCTGATCAATACCATTTTCAGTATAGTGCTCCATCGGAATCAGCCTGATTTTAAACTGGATATTAGGCATACCCAACTGTGACAATTGTTGCACCATGTACTGCTCAATAGCGGCAATTTGTGAGACCCTGCTTTCTGTTAGCAACGAAGCATGCTTCTGCATTTGAGCTAAGGACATTGCAAGATTTTTCTCAAGTTGAATGATATCGTTCTCGTAGGAGTCAATATGCTGTAATTGAGCATCAAAATCACTCCTCTTTTCAATCAATGCTTCAACTGAATTCACCTTGAATTTCTGCATCAGCGAATACAATTCACTCAACCGGTTTTCGGTTTCTTCGAGGCGGGTTGGATTAAATTCCAGGTTTTCCTGCAACAGCATAAGCTCCTGCGTCAAATCTTTTAAATCGATATATGCAGCCTGTATTCTTTCGAATTTTGAATCTCCTTCAGTGATAAACTTAGCTATTTTCGATAGTGCCGCAACCGACTCTTTAAGTTGCACCAGGCTCCCCTGCTCTCCATCTAATAAACCTGTAATTCTGTTTAGCTCCGTTTTTATTTCCTCAACGTGACTCAGACTCTCCTGTTCTGTTTCAAGCGCCTGCTGTTCACCTGCAACAAGTTTGGCCTCGTGTAACTGGTTGAACTGAAAACGAATGAAATCAGTCTCGGAAGATGCTTTGGCTGCATCAGCTTTCAGTTTTTCCAATGCTTTTTCATCTGCTTTCCACGCGTGATAGCTTTCGCGGTATTGCTGCAACAATTCACTATTCCGGGCAACTGTATCCAACACTTCTAATTGATAGGCTGCATTCGAAAGCAGCAGGTTTTCATGCTGAGAATGAATATCAATCAAACGGGAAGTTAAATCACGTAATACAGTTAAAGCAACCGGCGTATCGTTGATAAAAGCCCTGGATTTGCCGTTGGCAGCCAGTTCCCTGCGGATAATACAATGATGCACATCCTGGTCAAGTTCATTTATTTCAAAGAAATCATCTAAGTGTTTATAGGCGGAAATATCGAACACCGCTTCAACCACACATTTATCTTCCTCTTTCTTGATGGATTTATTATCTGCCCGCTGTCCCAGTATGAGTGACAAAGCGCCCAGTATGATGGATTTGCCCGCTCCGGTTTCCCCGGTCAGCACCGATAATCCCGACTGAAAATCAATTTCCAGCGTTGAAATTAAGGCATAATTCGAGATAAATATTGATTTCAACATAAGATGCTATTTCAGAATAGATTCATATCTTTCCGCCTGGGTCGGATTGACATCTGATAAAACTTCAATCATATTCTTTTTCTCCTGATCGGTTGCCCTTTTGAAGATATTAATCAACTCCTCTGTTTTGGCATCAAGGAAAGATGTGATAGCTACAGACGAAGGTCTGGCACGATTCGTTTCTCTCAGGACGGATAGTCCGGCATTAATCCGTGCACGGGCATTCACCATGTTGATGCTCATCTCATCCAACCCCAACCGGTGGTATTCATAAAAGTAATTCCTGTATTTTTTAAATGCTTCATCCGTGAGATTGCTGATCAGAGCATATCGGTTACGGGTACTCTCAAAGGCACGCCATCCCGGCATGTCGAGCGATTGCGCGCTGTTTACAATGCGCTCAGCCGCCTGAAAATAAGGCGTACCACCCAACCGCGAATAAGAGTCCATGTCATAACCGATGATGAGATACACGTAATAAGTCAGCACCGCCGTCAGGTTCGAAGTAATCGAATTTTCATTAAACTCCAGTACTTCAAACTCTTTGTAGTTAAACACAAAAGCATTATCCCTGAAATTGAATAAAGTAGTATTATAGGAAGAATTGAACACCGGCCGCCTCGATTGCACCTGAATTTCAGCCGTAAAAACATCATTTTCCATTTTAGAAACGATGATATTCATATTGCATTCAATCCGCTCATCCGGTGCATAAGAAAGTTCAGTCCATTTTCGGTTATTAATAAAGTCGGATACAGATTTTTCGAGTGTCGAGAATACTGATTTATTAGAACCCTGAATCATATCTGAATTTATTTTCAGATTGCAATTCAGTTCCTGAGCCGGAATAAAAATTGAAAAAAGAACAAAAACTAAGAGCAATATAAATCTCATGCAAAATCGTTTTACAACAAACACATTATATCAATTAAATTTTCAACGCAATAATTTTTAACCATATAAGTCACATAAGTGCTTATTGTTTGTTATGCTTATGTTACTTATATGACTTATAGGTTAAAAATTCAGCATATTGAGTATCAAAATATCAGTGTATTAATCTCTTTCACGATATCATCCGCCACATCCAGTTTACTTTTCAGTTCAAACTGTTTTTTCAAACCTGAACGATGCAGGATAGTCACTTTATTTGTATCGAAGCCGAAGCCCGAGTTTGGATCACGCAAGGAATTTAACACGATAAAATCAAAATTCTTACGTTCCATTTTGCTGATGGCATTGGCTTCTTCGTCGTTAGTTTCCAGGGCGAAGCCTACCACAAACTGTTCATGTCTTTTAACCTTTCCTATTTCAGCAGCAATATCAACCGAAGGTTTCAATTCGATAATCAAATTATCTTTTCCGCGTTTCATCTTGGTTTCAGCCGGGGAAACCGGCGTAAAATCTGCTACGGCAGCACAAAGTATAGCACCATCAACCTGTTCGAAACGACTCATCACCACCTTATGCATTTCCTGCGCCGATTCCACATTAATCCGTTCTATATTTTTATAAGGTGTGCTCAGGCTTACCGGTCCGCAAACCAGCGTGACTTCCGCACCGAGTCTGGCACAATTCTCAGCCAGTGCAAATCCCATTTTCCCGGAAGAATAGTTTCCAATAAAACGTACCGGATCTATCATTTCGTATGTTGGTCCGGCTGTAATAAGGACTTTTTTGCCCTGCATATCCTTCGGATAGAAAAAATCAATCAGTTGACGTACAATATTTTCGGGTTCTTCCATCCTACCCTTTCCTTCCAGTCCGCTTGCCAGCTCTCCGACTGTAGGTTCAATCACATAATTGCCAAAGGATTTCAGCGTATTGAGGTTCTGTTTGGTGGTTGGATGAGCAAACATATCCAAATCCATAGCGGGAGCGATAAACACCGGGCATCGCGCCGACAGATAGGTCGTTAACAGCAGGTTATCAGCTATTCCCGTAGCCATTTTGGCCAGTGTATTCGCAGTTGCCGGTGCAATCAACAAGGCATCTGCCCAGGTACCCAGGTCAACATGGCTATTCCAGTTTCCATTTTCAGGATCGAAGAAGTCGACCAAAATCGGATTCTTTGACAGCGTCGCCATGGTAAGAGGCGTTATAAACTCTTTTGCCAGAGGCGTCATGATTACTTTTACTTCGGCACCTCTCTGCACTAGCAAACGAATAATCTGTGCTGATTTATAGGCTGCAATGCCACCTGTTACACCTAATATAATTTTTTTCCCGCTTAACATAATTGACTTTTTTGTGTTTATCACTTCACGCCCCACAAAAATACAAAAAGAAATCAGATTAAAATCTGAAAAAAACAAAAGTCACAAAGAATGTTCAAAATGGAACATGCCCTGTGACTTTCAAATCATTTAGAAGAAAAATTATTTCAGCTTATCCTTCAGGGGATTTCTGTAATAAACTTTTCCTTCGATAAACTCCTGAGTTGCCATCAATACCGGTTTCGGAAGTTTTTCAAAATAACGTGAAATCTCTATTTGTTCACGGTTTTCAAAAACCTCTTCAATGTTTTCAGAGGTGTTGCCGAAATCCTGTAGTTTTTTATCAATCTCAGATTTAATTTCTGCACTGATTTGATTCGCTCTTTTGGCTATGACCATCACAGTTTCATACACGTTACCAATTTCCTCACTCATGGCATTCATGTCGCGGGAAATCGTTGTTGTAGGAGCATTTACTTTTTTGAAATCCATATAGTTGTATTTTTAATCTTTTACAATTCTTTTAGCATCAGCGAAAATTCTTTCTGCTTCTTTTTTATATTTTCCGGCAGGAAATTCATTGATATAATTGTAATACTCATCAATGGTATCCCTGTAACGTTCAATTTTCTTTTCCTCCACACTCTGAACAGCCTGTTCATACTTCGACTGAAGAATAATGTATGACAACTCTTCTCTGTTCGAATTGGCAGGATAATTCTTCAGGGCATTCTGTGCGACAATAATAGCTGAAATGTAGTTATTACCCAGATAATTACCCAGGTTATAATACAATCTGGCGCTTAAAAACTCTTTATAAGCCAATTTACTTTTCAGTTCATCCAGCAACTTATTCACTTCAGGAACCCTCTCACTATCCGGATGGATATCCAGAAACTCCTGAAAAGCATTGATTGCATCCCGGGTTGCCGTTTGATCGAGTCTGGCATCCGGTGAATCTAAGTAATAACAATATCCGATCATAAACCGGGCCTCAGTAATATAGGTTCCTTTGGGATATGTTTTCACGTAAGTTCTGTAATACTCACTTGCCGTGAAATAATCCTTCTGACCCATATATGATTTAGCCAGATAATTCAATATCTGCTCCGAACGTTCAGTACCCCTGAAATACCTGGAAACCTCATCAAACAAAGTAGAAGCACGCATGAAATCATTTTTTTCAAAATATTCCACGGCTTTATTATACTTCAATTCAGGATCGGTACTTTTCAGTATGTTCTGATATTCACTGCAGGAAATCGCAGCAAATACAACAAGTATGATGGCTAAGTATTTCTTCATAAGAAAATTGGACTGCAAAAGTAAGTAATTTAAATGTAATAATAAAATTTTTCCACACTATTCATTGAAGTATTTCTCAAAGCCTTCTGAATAGCTAACCTGATAGTTTCCTGCTTCATCCGCATAAATCAGGTAACATTCGATGTCGGGAACACGGCGACAAACAGCCAGGCTGCTATCGACACCCAAGACCATAAAAGCGGTCGCAAAAGCATCAGCACGCATGGAAGACGCTGCTATAACTGTGGCACTTAACAAATTATGATCTACAGGATAACCGGTTACCGGATTGATGGTATGGGCATATTTCTTTCCGTCTTTAAAATAAAACTGGCGATAATTGCCTGAAGTTGCCATCCCACAATCGGTTATACCCAGGATGATTTGTAATTCCCTTTGTTCTTCAAAAATTTCCTCGGTCGGTTTATCGATTCCAATTTGCCATTTTTTGCCTTTGGGATTTACTCCTTTACAGGCAATTTCGCCCCCAATCTCAACCATATAGTTTTCACAGCCATAGGATTCCAGGAGTTTTCCGATTACATCAGATGACTGCCCTTTGGCAATAGCGCTTGCATCCAGCATGATGCGTTTATCCGATTTAACGAGTTGATTATTCTCAAGACTAATCTTTTTATAGCCGATATAAGGCAGTATTGACTTTACATCAGGCAGTTCTTTTCTGTCCTGATTTCCAAAACCAAACCCCCAGGCATTAACCAAAGGTGCCACAGTGATATCAAAAGCTCCACCAGTATGCTCTGAAACCTGACGGGCTTCTCTGTACATGGTAAGAAAATAATCATCAACCGTTACACCTTCTTCGTTGTTGTTAATCCTGGATATAATCGAATTAGGATTGAAAGTTGAAAGGGATAATTCAAATTCCCGCATCTTTACTTCAATCTCCGGCTGTAAATCTTTTCCTTCGGGATGCAAGTAGGTAGCGTGGTAAAATGTCCCGTGGATTTTACCGCTGTTTTTCGTGTATTCTTTGTTTTTGGAAACTGGCTGCTGACAGGACAGCAATAGAATAGCCAACAAAGCAGGAAAGAAAAATCTGTTTTTCATCTTCAATATTTATTAAACATCAGTCTTTTACCGCGAATGGCTGTATTTACTTTGCCATCACTGTAAGCCAGCTGACCATTTACCCAGGTTTTTTCTACGGTATGTTTGAGCGTGGTGCCTTCAAACGGTGACCAACCACATTTCGACAACACCAAATCAGCCGTAACCGGCATTGATTTCGCCGGGTTCACCAATACCAAATCAGCAAAATAACCCGGCTGGATATACCCTCTTTTTTGTACCCTGAATAAATCTGCCGGCGCATGACACATTTTTCTGACTACCTGTTCCACCGTAAAATAGCCCTTAGCCGCCAATTCGAGCATGGCAGGAAGTGAAAATTGCACCAACGGTCCGCCCGAAGCTGCTTTCAGACAGTTACCTTCTTTTTCTCTCAACAAATGTGGTGCATGATCGGTAGCCACCACATCAATCAAATCCTGATTCAGCGCTTCGATGAGTTTAAGCCGGTCGGTTTCGGTTTTGACAGCCGGATTCCATTTGATGCGGTTTCCATATTGTTCATAATCCTGATCCGAGAACCACAAGTGATGCACACACACTTCAGCCGTGATTTTTTTCTCTTTCAACGGTAATTTATTGCTGAACAGAGCCATTTCACGTGCAGTAGACAAATGCAGCACATGCAAGCGGGCATTGTATTTGGTTGCCAGTTCCACCGCGAAGGCCGATGATTTATAACAGGCTTCTGCATCCCGTATCAGGGGGTGAAACTGAATGGGCAAATCATCACCATATTGCGCTTTATAACGAGCTTTATTAGCCTGAATAGTCGCTTCATCTTCACAATGGGTGGCAATCAACATCGGGATTTCAGCAAAAATACGACTCAGTGTCTCCCGGTTATCTACCAGCATATTACCGGTTGAGGAGCCCATAAACACCTTAACGCCACAGACTTCAGCAGGGTTAACCTTCTTGAGTTCCTCCATATTGTCATTGGTGGCACCCATGAAAAAAGAATAATTGGCCACCGATTTTTCAGCGCCAATCCTATATTTATCCTCCAATGCATCACTGGTAATTGTCAGCGGCATGGTATTGGGCATATCCATGAAAGAAGTTACACCGCCAGCCACCGCCGCCATCGATTCCGTGGCGATATCGGCTTTATGAGTCAGACCCGGCTCCCGGAAATGCACCTGATCATCGATAACACCCGGCATCAACCAAAGTCCGGTGGCATCCATTACCTCATTAACATGTATATCCTCGGGGATATCACTTCCGTGAAAAACAGCGCTTATCATTTCTCCGTCCAACAGGACAGAACCTGTGAAGCGTTTTCCATCATTGAAGATGGTTGCATTTTTAATTAACAACACGATTTGCTATTTACAATTTTGACATTTACAATTTTGTTTGGTTTTTTTGGGGTGCATTCGATGCGCCCCTACGCTTTCCGTTTTCCGTTTTCCGTTATTGGGCGCAAGCGTTGCGCCCCTACGTTACCCATTACGTTTGGGGTACTTCCTCCTCCAGCTTTCCAATTTCAACTGAACCACACCCAAAAAGGCTTCGCCGAAAATACCACCACTCATTTTTGAGGTACCCAATTCCCTGTTGATGAAGATGATGGGCACTTCCACCAGTTTAAACCCACATTTGTAGGCTGTAAATTTCATTTCTATCTGAAAAGCATATCCTTTGAACCTAATCTTATCCAACTCGATGGTTTCGAGCACTTTTCTTTTATAGCATTTGAATCCGGCGGTTGTATCCGCTATTTTCATACCGAGGACAAAACGCACGTATTTGGATGCAAAGTACGACATCAGCACCCTGCCAATGGGCCAGTTAACCACATTGACACCGCTCACGTAACGCGAACCGATGGCCACATCAGCGCCACCTTCGTTACAGGCCTTATACAATTTCACCAAGTCATTCGGATTATGCGAAAAATCAGCATCCATCTCGAAAACGTAGTCGTATTTTCGTTCCAGCGCCCATTTGAATCCGGCAATATAGGCCGTGCCCAGTCCCAGTTTGCCTTTTCTTTCGAGTATATGCAACCGGTCCGGGAACTCTTTTTGTAACTGTTTTACAATGTTGGCTGTCCCATCCGGAGAGCCGTCATCAATAATCAACAGTTCAAATGCTACTTCCAGGGCAAACACAGCCCGGATAATATTTTCAATATTTTCCTTCTCGTTATAGGTGGGGATAATGACAAGATTGGGGGACATAAGTCTAAATTTTATTTTTAACCACAAAAGACACAAAAGAAAAACAAAGTAATCACAAAAGAAAATATTATTTCCATTAAATTATTGTTCAATATAATATTTTGTCTGCAGTTTGTGGGCGCAAGCATTGCGCCCCTACGTTTTCCGCTTTCCGCTTTCCGTTATTCACTATTCACTAACAAACTATCATTCAAAAACATATAACTCCGTCGGAGCAAATCTTTCCAGGATAATCAACTTCAAATCCTTTCCAACCCGGATATTTTTCTTTTCCAAATAGCTTTTCACTGTAGTAAACGCAACATCCGGATGATTATTTTCCTTACTCAAATGACAAAGAAAAACGGCTTCCAGATGATCCTGGTAATTTTCTGCCAGAAACTCTCCTGTTTGATTGTTACTCAGGTGACCGGTATTGGATCTGATTCTTCGTTTTAAATCGGCCGGATAAGGTCCGGTTGATAGCATGCTTTCATCGTAGTTGGCTTCAAAAACCATGTAATGTGCACTTCTCAGGTGCTGAGAGGCTTCTTCACAAACATAGCCCTGATCCGTGGCAAAAGTGAACCTCTTACCCTGGTATTCAACCGTATAACCTACGCTGTCTGTCGCATCATGTGAAACCTGAAAGGCAGTAATATTAAAGCCGGCAATTTCGATGGTTTCATTTTTTTCGATGAATCTCCTGCTACCGTTCAACTTCTCGGTCACACAATAACTGTTGTTAATCCCTTCGTGAATCTTGCGGGTGGTGTAAACCGGCACGTGATGAATTTCACCCAACGAACCAACTGCTCTGATATGATCGGCATGGTCATGGGTCACAAATACGCCCCAGATATGCTGAAAATCAAGTCCCAGCGCCCTGAGATTTTTTTTGATTGTCCTCACCCCTATTCCTGCATCAATCAAAATTCCGCAAGAAGCGTTGCCGATATAATAGCAATTTCCACTGCTGCCACTTGCAAAACTCTGAAAACGCAATCTATCCATAAAATGCTGTTTAAACTTTTTTAATTCTTGCAAAGGTAGAATTAATAAACTAAATTATTGTAATTTTGCGTGACTTAATTACAAAAAATATCTTAATATACCGATGGTAATCCTGCATATTGAAACTTCCACCCATGTCTGTTCAGTCGCGTTGAGCGAACAGGAAAAATGCATTTTTCAACAGTCGAATTATGATGGCATGAATCACGCTGCCATGCTGAGTTTGTTCATTCAGGATGCATTAGATTTATTAAAGGAATCAGGCAAAAAATTAGATGCAGTTGCTGTGAGTAGCGGTCCGGGCTCATATACAGGCCTGCGCATTGGCGTATCCACTGCAAAAGGCTTGTGTTACGGACTCGACATTCCACTTATCAGCATCAGCACGCTGGAAATCATGACCATCGCGGCAATGCAAAAGCACACCCCAAATAAGCATGATTTGTTTGTCCCGATGATTGACGCCCGCAGAATGGAGGTGTATGATGTCATTTTTGATTCAAACCGGAAAATCATCCGGGACACAGCGGCCAGCATCATCAATGAAAACAGTTATGCAGAATTGTTAGAAAAAAGTCAGGTTTTATTCTTCGGAAACGGAGCCGCCAAATGCAAACAAGTTATTACTTCTCCCTATGCGATTTTTATCGACGACATACACCCATTGGCTGAAAATATGATAGAGCCAGCCCTGAAAAAGTATCAGCAAGGGCAATTTGAAGATGTGGCGTATTTTGAGCCGTTTTATTTGAAGGAGTTTCAGACAACGCAGGCAAAGTGAGCGGAAAGCATATAATGAGAATTGAATCATAAAAGCGAATGCAGAAATTAGTCTTAAAAACAACTTTCTGGTACTTGGCTTTGTGCGTGTTATCGCTTAGTTGTTTGTTTGTCAGTCAACAAACGTTTCTTTTATTACGGATTTAACCTCTTGAATCTCGCTTTTTGTCAAAGCGCCAAGTGTTCTGATAATTCTGACTTTATCTATTGTTCTGATTTGATCTATGGCAATCCAACCCGTTTTTCCATTATGTCTCACCTCAACTCTGGTTGGATATTTTCGGGAAGCTGTTGTCATGGGACTAACAACTAATGTCTGAAGATTGTGATTTATTTCATTGGGTGAGACGATTACACAGGGGCGGGTCTTTTGAATCTCACTTCCTACGGTCGGATCCAGATTAACTAATACAATGTCATACTGATTCATTGCCAGTCCTCCATATTTTCGTCTTCGAAAACATCGTCAATCAACAACTTATCATCGCCATTTTCATGCATCTTTTTAAACTGCAAATCCCACCCCTTTCGAGGCTCTGCCACTGGCCTGATTATGATTTGATTCTTCTCAAGAATTAATTCTACTTTATCCCTGATTTGATATTTTTCCAATAAGGTTTTGCTTAATCTAAAACCTCTTGAATTTCCGATTCTTACTATTGACACTTCCATAATCTTTTCTCTACAAATGTAAGTACAAAGTTATCACATTTATTATAGAAAACAAACAAATTATGATTTTTTTTCTTAAAGGAATTATTTTCTTTTTCTAATCGAGGTTGTGTTACTATGCTACTCTTCTCCTGCAACTTGGCGATAACGTTTGACAATATGGCCTGAAAGGGATTACTGGCTTTTTCCCTATCAGGTTACACAAAAGTTGAAGCGGGCTAAAACCCTTCGCATACCACTGAAACCCTTATTGGCTATATTGTGTGTTGGCAACCGTAAATTATTATTTATCAATCCTTTAATCCGTTTAGCATAGTTACAAAATCATCTGGTGGATAGAATTGTAATTTTTTGTCCCCAATGTTGTAAGGCAAATTAATCAATTTGTTATCAGTGTACCAATAAAGCTTATCACTTATTGAACCTGGGCCTTCATTATTCATTCCTTTAATTATAGGAATCAACGAGTTAATAGCTTTGGTAACTTCTAAGTTTTCAATTGGATAAATAATCACAGCATGTCTATGAGGTACACCAATCAATGCTCCATGCTTCCCAATATATTTTTTTAAATCGTCCTTATCAAGTAAGATATTTGACGCAAAGACATTGTCACTTTGTATAAACCATATTTTATAATCCTTCATATCCTGTTGAGAAATCTCAAGCGGGTAATTGGATTTGATGTTTTTGAAACCTATATCAAACAATTCATTAGTCTGTTTATTCCAAGCAGAAACATTTTCAGGTTTAATACTTGTTACTGTATGAGGTAAATCAAAAACCAATAATTCAACAATTTCATCTGTAAGCTCTCTGTAAACAGTATTTTCTTTTCCAACAGTCTCAATATACTCTTTGTGATAAAGTCTCACACCAATATATTGTTGAATTTGATTGAAATCATCTATTTTTTTATTGAAATCAGTCTCAAATTTATTTGATTCAATCATTCTGTTGAAATGGTCTGCAACAATCTGTTTCCACGTATTTCTATTTTCCTGTTTACAAAGCTGTGCAAGATTGACTAATCCAAGATTGTTTAATCCAAAATCATCATTCTCAACGAGTACTACTCCGTCATTTATTGAAATCTTGACGTTCTTTTGTTTAAAGTATTCTTCTACAATGTCGATAAAACAGTTGTATTCTTTTTTGTCGAAAAAATTCGCCCATTCAGGAACATTTCTATTCTGTCCTTTACATGATGAAAATAAAGAAATCATAATTATCAAGATGTGTTTAAGTTTCATGTTTGTCGTGTCTTTTTTTATGGTTGCCAACGGATTGGCGGTATGTTTTTGTTGCCGATTTCGAAGCACTGCCCTGTCAAGTTGCACGAAAATTTATTAGATGCTGAAACGCTGAAATTCCCACTAACTCGGCAATAAAATATACCGCCTGTTACCAGCTGGCGTTCTGTTTCCTGTCCTTGTAAACCATTGTCATTATTGAGTTTCCTTGTCATTGTCAAGTTGCATATATGTCTTGTGTCGGCTTGTGTGATTGGGTATTTTTTATTTTCTAAAAGGGAGGAGATTTTTAATTTTTCTTCTGGGGTCGGACAGGGACACTCTTTGGCAAAGCTTTGGTTTAAGCGTTGGCTTGTGGGGCTTTGACAATGTGTGTGACTGCTGCGATGGCTCATTTATTTTCTTATATTTCAATAAACTCCCTAATTCCACAATCTAAAAATAACTACTCATTCTCTCATATGCTGGTTCATAAGCTCTAAACTGTTTATTCAATGGAAAACATTTTGCGTGTAAAATGGGAATTACAGTTTGTGTTCCTCCGGTAACCTGAAACCTGTTTCCACAAATCAACAGAAATGGACTTTTCCCTGTTGGTTCGTAATAGGGAGGTTCGTGTTGAATTCCTATTGTTTTTGGTGTCGATATTACCACAAATTCAGCACTCGATTGGTACAATCCTAACTTTTGCAGCCAGTAATTTACCTGAAGCGACATTGGGAAAATATATTCAATACTTGGGTTTTCCTCGATTATCCTTTTTATATTCTCAACTCCTGCCAATGCCTTATCTTCTGGTATATAAACGGTTTTACCTTTGGGAGCATGGGGCAAAGCCGAATTGCAAAGATTTGTAATGTATATTTCTTCCGGTTTGATTTTTCCGTTTGTAATATTGGTTATCTGATTAAAAGCGGATGTAGCCAAACCATATTTACTTTTAAATGCCCTGTCCTTGATGGTTTTATCGAAAAAGTAATTAGCAAACAACACATATTCTGCCTGTGTGTCTGAATTTTGCAACCGTGGGTCATGACCAATTAGCAAAGCTCTTGGATTGTGTTCTTTTGGTTTCCAGTCAAGGGTTTTCATCAGCATTAAATTATTTTGCTTTTAGTTTATTTCCCAAATCCTTAATTAATTTGTCTTTACCTGCTATTTCCGAAGTCAGTTTTGCTATTTCTTTTTCAAGCTTGTCGATTGATTTGTTCTTCTTAACATTTTTAATTTCATCCTTCAGTTTTTCAACTGCTGAAATTGTTGCTGTCAATTCTGCTTCAAATTCAGGCTTTTCAAGGTCGTAATGGCTAAATGGATTCATAACAACTCCACGATGTATTGAAATTTTGTGAATTAATGCAGGGTTAAGGTCTGTTTGAGATTCGATGGCTGTCCAAAAGTCTTCGCTGGTTGTTTCTTTCTGGTTTTTGTGGTAGCATACCGGTATTTTCTGCTTATCGCAAATGGTCTTTACAATTCTTTCAAATTCAGTCCTGAGATAAACGGCTGATGCTTTATAATCCTTCTCAGTCAGATAATGTTTAGCTCTTTCAAGATAACCGTTTTCATTGAAGATTACCGGAATTTCAAAATCGTCATCCTTTAATGATTTTGTATAAATTTCCGTGTATTTCCATTTTTCTGTTCCGAAATAATTTCGTACCAATTCATACCAAACTTTGTCGTAGGTGGTCATTATTACCTGAAATTGCTTGTCTTTGTCAACTTCAATGAAATGCTTTTTCAAAATATCAAGCAAGGGTAAACGGTTACTCATATCCAAGCCAATAAGCAAATCATCGAGAACGAGGATTTTTAATGCTCCTGTAAGCGGATTTACTTTTATGGATGCCAAATACAAACTTATTGCAAGAGCCGACAAACGGGCTTCATTCAGAAATAGCTGATGTTTGGGTATTGATTTTTCAAAAAAGTCAATTTTTAAGTTGATGTTGTTACCTGAAAGTTTTCTTCTTCCCTGATATTCCACTTTGTCAAAATCAAGAGAAATCTTAACATTTGCACCAAAATACTTCATAAAAGTATTGGTATCCTGTTCAATATCTTTAAGTAGCTTTTTCAGACCGGGGTTGAATTTGGTTGACAAGTAATTCTTGGTTGCTTCTTGCTGTTTCTTGTCTTGGCGTTTTGTAAAGGTGTCCTTGTAAATATTGAACCACTCACGCCCTAATTCCTTAGTTGAAAATTCATTAATTGAGTTTTGAAGTATGCCCGGTTCATTTGAAATCAAACTGCCCTTAAAGGAATACTCAACTTTTCCAATCAATAAATCAAATAAATCAACCTTATCCTTATGCCCCATGTGAGTTCGCAATAAGCTACGGTAGTCAAAGAAGCCTTTAATTTTATTGGCATCGGCAATAAGCGTTTTATCAGCGCTGATAATTTCTTTGTCAGTTAATTTCAATTCAAAAGTGGTGGTCTTTGAGGTTTCTGGTGATTCTTTGATGTTTACCTTAATGCTGGCAGTGTTTTTTTGTGAAGCAGGAACAAAGATGTTTTCTTCAACTTCAATTTTGCCAACCGAAGATTTCAGAAAATCCTGAAGAGCTGTAAACAATGAACTTTTACCACTGCCGTTTTCACCATAAACCATCAGGTTTTTGCCGTCTTTGTCAAGGCAAATATGGTGCTCACCATAGAAAGCACGGTAATTCTTGATGTGTATATCAGTTATTCTCATTTTTCCCTTCTATTATGGCAATCTCCGGTATGGAATTCATATAAAACAGGTTAATCCTCACCGGATGTTCTTTGTCATTCAACCTGTCAAACACCTTTTTACAAATCTTCATTTTTTGTTCATCACTCATTTTATCTGTAAACTCCGGCAACTCGCCCAAATGCCTGATAATTTCACGGTTGTGTTTTTTGAGCAATTCAGGGAAATACAATTCGTACACCATGCCGTTTATTACTTGCTCGAAGTAGGTGGGCATAAGTTGACCATTTACATCTACCAAGTCTTGTGATTTAAGAAACAACGTATAATCCACAAAATTTAAAAATGGCTTCTTTTCTTTGCAGCGTTTAATAGGAAGTTGTTTAATTCCTTTCGGGCCTCTTTGCCCACTTCTAATTTGTGGTGTTTTACCAGCTTTTACTAAAATTATTTCAGTCTCACGCCCATAAAATGAAAGCAATTTTGAATTTAATATTGCTAAAAGATACCTGAGCTCATCCTTATTATTTTTAGAATGGTAGATGTTAAATAATGAGTAATTGCCAAACACAAAATCCTCAATATAGGTGGCTGTAAATTTTATGTCCGATTGCCTAAGAAATATCTTAGGTCTATTATATTCTTCAACTCTCCTTAAATTAAATGGACGTTGATGAGAACCTTTATTTTTGAAATACCATTCATCGAATTCGTCATTCAATTCGGATTCTTTGTTTTTGTCGTGCAATAAATATGAATCAATAGCAGGAGTGCAATATGATTCATAAACAGATGCACCTCCTTTTAAAAATGGATAGGATCTACTTGTCGGTTTATCTCTAATGAAATATGCTTTTCCTTCCTCTGTGGCATTCACAGCAACTCCTGTGTGGCTTTCGAAAAGTATTTCTAATAGGTCGCAATTTTCCTCTATAAGACTAAGATGTGATTGTTGAGATGAAATTATCCAAGAATAATCAGATGTAATTATTTGTTCCTGTGGCAATAATATTGAATTGGATTTTTGCAATGTCTCTTGGATTCTAACACTTGAATCAAGTGACTTAGTCTTGTAACCTGAAAAAATTACTTGGCCACTACCAACATTCTCAAACGCCTTCAATCCTGTTATTAGCTCATTCAATTTGAAATTATCAGTTACATACTTTCTGATCGATTTGAATGGATTTTCTAAGACATTTAAGTCTTGAATGTAAATTATAAATGCTTCATGTTTCAATAGAGAAAATCCTTTTTCCATAAAAAACATTGCAGAATTAATTCTCAATTTAGCGCTTTCACCTTGCAGAAACTTGTAATTGGTTCTTAGTGCTTTTTCCATTTCATTGTTTAAAACTCTTGCTTGCTTTGAATACCATGAAACATATGGAGGGTTAGCTATCACAATATCAAATCCCGCATTTCCATTTAATAAATAAGGATTCAACACTTCCGGAAAATCAAGTTTCCAATCAAAATGGTTAAAAGGTTCATCGGGGTGTTGAAGCAGGTTTTTAAGTTTGTTAATCAGCTTGTTAAAACCGGCAATTTTGAGCTCGCGTTCGGTATTGTGTTTTATATCGGCTGCCGTTGGCATAAAGCCACCTTTTTGCACGGTTTTGCTGATGTAAAGTTCTTTATTAAAAGAAAGTTGGTTAATGAGCAATTCAATTTTCAGGTTGCGAATTTCAGCTTGTAATTTTTTCTTATTCTTATTGTTGGGGTTAAAATACTTCTTTTGCTTGTCTGCAACTTCCACCAACAAACGCTGTACATTCTTTACATATTCATCGGCTTTGCCTACACTACTTTTACGTTCCCAATCAATCTCCACAATTTCGCCATCAAACTTGCTTATTAAGCTGTCGCCCACCACAATTTTATAATCAAGGTTGGGCAGGGCTTTGGGCTTTTCTTCGTCAACCACCAAACTCAGCCAGAAACGCAAACGGGCAATATCTACTGCACCTTTCTCAATATCCACCCCATAAATAGAGTTTTGGATAATATTCAGTTTGGTTTCGGCAGGTTTCCATTCCTTGCCGGTTTCGTAAGCAATAAGTTCTTTGATACTGAATATTTCCTGTAACAAGCCCATAGGAAACGCTCCCGAACCGATTGCGGGGTCGCATATTTTTACATTGTCAAGGGCTTTTTCAAGTTCAGTAATTTCAGGTTTTAGAACATCGTCAACTATTTTATTTTTAAGCAATTGATTTACAGCTTCCCGTTCTGCAACTTCATCTTTAATCTTCAATGTGGTGCACAGGTATTCCGTTAAACTTTCCTGACACATGTAATGCACGATTTCCTTCGGAGTATAAAAAGCTCCTTTGTCTTTGTTATCTTCAAGAAGGTTCTCAAAAATATGACCTAACATTTCTGGGTCAACGGCTACGGTATGGTCATCGGGGCTGTCTTCGTAAACGGTAAAGTTAAAGGCATCTAAAAAGTCGAGAAAACCACGGGCAAAACCATTGCTTTTTGCAGTAAGTATAGCATCCTCAAAATCGGGGTTGTGGAAAAGTTTTGATTTAAAAGTTAGCAAATATTCATCAAATTCTTCTTTATCGAATAAACCTCCATTTAGGAAAGGAACTTTTACCATTTTCCCATCGGGCATTTTAAAATCATCGTTTGCTCTTTCCTTGTTTAATGTATCAAAGAAAAGTATCGTTAACCAATTGCTATAAAACGTATCGTTTCCACCCGATTTGTTAAAAAGTTGTTTTATAAAATCTCCCAGACCATCGGAGTAATTGGTATCCCTTGCACCCAGCCAACCCTTTTTCTGAACGAAGTATAGAAACACAATACGCCCAAGCAGTTTTTTTACAAAATCGCGGATGGGTTTGCTGGCTTTATCCTTATCCTGTTTTGAAGCACCCGAAGGGAAGGTAATATTGAAAACGGATTTACGGAAATTTGATTCCTGCAAATAATCGCAAAAATTTTGATAATGCAGGGTGTATTCATCAAAGAATGCTTTACTTAATTTTTCAACGGAAAAAGCATTTACAAGCGTTTGAAAAGTAATCTCCTTTTCGGTGCTCAGTACTTCAAAGCGTTCAGCTGCGGTTTTGCAGGTTTCCGAAGGTCCTAATAAAAAAGTGTATCGTTTGGCATTGGTGGTTTTTTCTTTTACTCCTTTTTCGGTAAGCACACTGTCTTTGGCAACCAATGTAAGTCTCCATACATTTTTATTTGCAGGTGCAACAAAATTGATTAATGCCGCTTGTCCGGCTGTAAGCAATTTTCGAACATATTGCTGAATAGCTACCTTGCTTTGTTCGATGCGAACTTTGGGTTGTAACAGAACTTCGTAGCATGTAATTTCGGTGCTATCGTCCAATTGAATTTTACCGTAAACCCAAACGTTGGCAATCGCAGCCGATTCCGATTTGTTGGGAGATACCGATGCCGGAACTAAAGAGGAATTAAGCGTAAATCCTGAACCAAAAACCGGACTTAAAACTTCACGAGAAAACAAAACCCTGTCGTAAGGTTTGTGTAATACGTTTTGTAACTGAATTCTGTTGGCTGCCATATTTAACTGAAACTTTGAGTTAATACAATTTGAGGATTTACAATTCCTTTGTGTGCTTTTTCTGATTGAGGCATTTCCTCGGAACCGGGAGAAAGGTCGTATCTGTCGAGAACGGTAATAAATAATTGTTTAATAAACTTTTCCGGCTCTTTGAGCAATCCTGCATTTGAAGTGAAATAATCATTGATGGATTTTGGTAAACCCTTCGAAGCAAACGTTCCTTTTTTGATAATATCTAAAGCCCGAAGCAATGCCATTCGTTTTTGTTCGGTTGGAGCAATTTTTACAACTGCATTAATATTTGAAATGGCTTTATTTTCTGCCGGACTAAGGTTTCTACGAGAAACAGTCTGAACATTTTCCTGATTTTTTTCAGATTTAAAATATTCTAGACCTGCCAGTGTTTGTTTATGATGTAATTCATGCAAAGCAATAGCTTTTTCTGAATCAGGAGCTTTAAACAGTTTGACTGCCTGTAAGAAATTCATCTCTATAATATTCATTTCAGGCGTAATAAGACAAAAGATTCCGGGATGATTTTCACTTTTCAGGTAAGTCAGTGATGTATTCTGTAAGGGGTAATTTATCTCTCCTGTTTCTGTGTCGAGCAATGTCAATTGTTTGCTTTCCGGTAATTTTCTGCCACAGCGTGCCTTATTTGGAATTTTAGCAATATCATTAAAAATTTTCGGATGTTTCTTTCTGAAATCTCTCAATTCATTCAAATACTTAAGAATTTCGCTTTCCTCTTTTTGAATTTTATTTCCGAATAAAGCACCTTCCCCTTTTTCTTCGAGAATAGAGAATACCTTATTATCTTCACCAAAAGCAGTATGAAATGCCTGAAGTTTACGCAGGGCGTTGTTTACCAAATGAATTTGAGCATCCCCATGGGCAGAGGGATAATAGTTGTAAACATAGATTCTGTCGGCTCTTGAACCGATACGGTTAACACGACCGATGCGTTGCATTAAACGGGTAGAGTTCCAGGGAACATCATAGTTTACTATTACATTGCTTCGATGTAGGTTGATGCCTTCTGCAAGTACTTCCGTTGTAATGATAATATCATATTCGGTTTGCCATTTATCCTCTTCAAGGTTCGCATCAAAATTGTCACGGATAGTATGTTCGACATATTTTCTATTCTCTGCACTAACAGTAAGGACGTTTTTCTTAGTAATCTTTGAAAGTTTTAATGTAAGTTCTTCTGCCGTTTCTTTTGATTCAGAAAAAATAATCAGTTTTCCGCTTATGTTTTGTTTTGGTTTAAAAAATTCCTCCTGAATTTGTTTAGCAAATTCAATAAGTTTTGGGTCTTTCTTAACTTTGCCCCAGCGTTCAATTAAATCATCCACTTTTTCTTTATCCTGCTTGAGTAAGGCAACAAATTTTTTATCGAAAGCATCTTTTTTGTATTCCTTATTATTTCCACCCTTTTCATTTATTTTAGCTTCAATCTCATCATAACTTAAACCTTCTTCAAGCAATTTGTTAATGTCCAAATCAGGTGCAATAAATACCCTGTTATCATCAAACATCGCCAGCATATTATCAATGGCTTTCTGAAATCTTGATAACGATTGAGTAAAAGCATAAAAACTGCTTTCAAGGCGTTTCACTAAAAGCGTTTTCATAATGGCGGATAACCTGCCTGATATGGATTCCACATTGCCGTACATTTTCTTGTCTTCTTCTTTAGCAAGAAACTCAATGGCACGGTAACGGTAATAGCCTAAACCATCAATTTTATTCCCTTCTTCATCAAGGTTGGTAATGAGTGAAACTGTATCGAAAAACAGTTCACTTAGTTTTCCATCCAATTCATAGTAAAGGGCAATCGGGTCGCCAACTTTAGGAAATTTAATTCCCTGAATTTCCAAATCTTCCAAGTATTCTTTGTTGCTCTCAATATCTGTCCTTGTTCTGCGAATTACAAGTGGCTCCACCACATCATCTCGTAATTTCTGGAATAGTGCTTTTAGTTTTTTTAGGTTCAGCTTTTTCTCGTAGGCCAGCTTTTTATATTGCTCGTTTATAGGTTTGAAATATTCCTGTAAATTTCTGATGTTTTCGAGCGTGCTGTTTCTTCTGTCCTGAAAAAGATAAAGTTGGTTTTCAATATCCTGAGGACGGTTATTCAAAGGCGTTGCAGAAATTAAAATTACTTTCTTTCGTGAATCTCCATTTTCTGCAGCTCTTGAGCGTGGCATTTTGCATATTTCCTGCAAAGCCAAATACATTTCGGTATAATCATTTCTGAATTTGTGGGATTCATCAACGGCAATTAAGTCAATCTCCTCGGGATTCGGATAAGAATAATTGTTTCTGTCGAGTATCTTGTGTAAGCTTCCAAGAGTAATGAATGTAAAATGATTATCCAATTCAAAATCTTTTACTGTCCGTCTCCAGCTATCTTCAATTGCAGGAGGTACAACGACCAAAACCTTTGTATGAGTTCCATTTTCATAAATGAACTTTTTAATAATCATACAGGCAATAATTGTTTTTCCTAAACCAACCACATCAGCCAAAACAAAACCATTATGCTTCATCATAATTGCATAACCCTGATTGGCAGCATCTGATTGGTATTTTAAGCGTATGTATTTGGGGGGTAAAAGCAGGTCAATATTGTATGGGTCGTAATCTACCCGTTTACCAAAATATTCAATTAACATTTTGATATACAGCTCAAACGGAGTAAAGTCATCACGCAAATAAGTCTGGTTCTTGATTCTTTCTGCTTCTGCCTGTAAAATGGAAACAGATTCAGCCCAAAGCCTTTCAAATTCTTCGGTTGCGAATTTTACATCTTCATATTCCCGCAAACTAACATTAAACTCATAATTTGATTCAGGATTTGCACCAAGTCCGGCATCGGTCAAATTAGAAGAGCCTGTAATAACTTCGCAAGGTGCATATTCATTAAAAGTTGCTGGTCTGAAAATATAAACTTTTGCATGAATTGTCTTTTTAGGATGTGCCCTAAGTTCAATTTTTCCGCTAACTAAATCATCAATGAATTGTAGGATTCCTTTTTCTGTAACTTCATCATAGTTGGCTTCCTGAATATTCTTTATGATTTCTTGAAGAAAGTCGGCTTTTGTTTCATCGGGATTTTCAAGATAGAGTTGTCCTTTGTCGTGATATTTTTTTATTAACTGGTCAACATTGATACCAACAAGGATTCTGATTTTAGGAATTCTGTCGAGGAAAGCACGTACTTTAAAATAACCAGAAGTCCTGAAATAGCCAACTAAAGCATCAAAATGTCTGATACTTTCAATATTTGTAAATACACCCTCAAACTTTTTGAGTAAACTATTATCGTTTTGATTTGTAAAAAATTTAGTTGGCATTACTTCTTGTTCTTTTTTATTTGATTAATGACTTCGTCCAAACCATCCTCTAAATATTCTAATTTTCCATAATTTGCATTTATACTGTCTGCTAAGAACCGAACTTGAAGTTCTTTGTAATCGATTTTCAGAATTTGGCTTAGTGGCTTCAAATAATCAATTGACATTGGTCTTTCTCCACGTTCAACCTTGCTAAGAGTAGAAGTATCAACGTCAAGTTGGGCTGCAACTTTTCTAAGTGGAAGATTTCTTTCTTCTCTTAATCGTCTGATATATTCACCAAAAGTTTCTTTTGTCATTTGACTAATCTGTTTGGACAATTTTGTCAAAGATACAGAATATTTTCAATCCGGTATTATGTGCGAAGGAAAATTTGGCTCTTTGGCAAGCTTTGGATTTAGCGTTGGCTTGTGGGGCTTGCCAATGTGCCAAATGTGGGCTGGTAGAAAAATTAAAAATGTGCGGTGGGAAAAATAAAAAATACAGAAGGGTCGTCAAGGTGTGTCGGCTAATTCTATGTCCTATCAATATTTCATTTCTTTCATTTCTTTCCTGTCTTTTCACAATGGTTTACTTTCAATTTTTGCTGTTTGGTCTTTCGTTTTACGCTTGCTGGTAACTCGATTATACCATCACCTTAAGCCCAATAAAGCTGCATATAGCATAATACCCTATGCATACATTGTTCACTTTTACTGATTTATTAGGTGTATAATGCAATTTGCAAATATAAATAAAACTTTCTTCAATTTCTGTTTCAAACGTTAATTTGAGTAGAAAGTAGCGATTGAAAAAAACTTAAGTCCGAGGAGATACGACTTCGAACTGGGCGATGTACAGCCGCATGTCAACCGAAGAACGACTACAAGTCAGGCAGTGCCAATCATAAAATCATTTCTCCCTATAGGGGAAATCCAATTCAGCCTATAGGCTAACAACAATTCTCCCTATAGGCTAAAATAAAATCAGCCTATAGGCTAAATTGAATTTACCCTATAGGCTGATTTATTTTTATGCCCTGCAAAAATTAATAAACTGTTATATGTTCATCGAGTAATGCCGTGACTTTCTTACCTGAAACCGGGGCATTACTTTTAAAAACAAGCTTGTACGTTCCCTTTGCTAATACAGGAACTACAAAATGCACCTCCGAAGGCTTAATGCCGGAATATACTGAAGCCCGGGTTTCCAATTTAGGATTTATATCTGAAATAAAGAATATACCCTGATTTTGATTGTGTTTGTCAAATTTTAATTGCCTGCCCTGGATTGTGGCCAGGTTGCCTGAACTTACACAGCTGTTTATTTCATCTGTTATCGAATCTATCACTTGATAGATTTCAGGAGTGTAAGGAGTAACAGATTCTTTTTTTAATTCGGCCACCATCTTGATGTTGCGAATCCGACTACCAGGTGTGGAGCTAATTTTAATCAGATGTCGGTCAGGATCGAATTTGTCACCTTTACTTGAAAATGTTCCTGAAATACTTGTGCGGCATCGAAATAAGGGTGTTGAAATAAAATTACCCTTTTTAAGATAGCGCTCGGTTAACTGAATCAGTTTCTCGAAATAGGCAATTGCCTGCGGGCGCGTCAGTCCGGTACCTTCAGCAACCATGTCGTCGATATAATCATCCATTTTGATAATTTTATTACAGGCAACCGAAGCAATATAATCCTGCTCACCCTTTGGCATCGGGTTTTCAATCAAACAGTACTTTAACATAATACTTTGTGGTTAAAATTTATATGATATCGAATTTATAAATAATGCGAATCTGGAGTAGCAACTCCTTATTGGTTCATTTGCGACTACAACTCAAATTCCTCTCCCGCTTTTGGAATCTCAATTCCCCTGAAACCTTCTATTTCCAGCTGTTCCTGGTAAAATTGCTGCGACTCATATTCTCCGTGGACTAAGAATATTTGGCGGATTTCTTCCTGATCCTGGCAATTCAGGAAATCAATCATTTCACTGTAATCACCGTGACCTGAAAACGCTTCGATGCGTTCCACCCTGGCATTCACCGGATGAACTTCACCGAAAATGGAGATTTCCTTTAAATCGGGTTGCTGAATCCGGGCGCCTAAGGAACTCGGGGAACAATACCCGATAATCAGTATGGTATTGGCCGGATTGGCTATATTATTGGCAATGTGGTGTTTGATGCGGCCTGCTTCGGCCATGCCCGATGCTGAAATGATGATACAGGGTTTATCATAGTTGTTCAGGGCTTTGGACTCTTCAACATTTTTGATATATCTAAGGGAGTTGAAGCCAAAAGGATCTTCATCGTATTTCAATACTGCTTTCACATCTTCATTCATGGTTTCAGTATGCATTCTGAATATCTCCGTTGCATTGACTGATAACGGACTATCCACAAAGACCTCAATTTTAGGTAATTTGCCTGCATTGTAAAAATTATTCAGCTGAAAAACCACTTCCTGTGTTCTTCCGACTGAAAAAGATGGGATAATCAGTTTTCCTTTTTTATCCACGCAGGTTTCATGTACAATGCGGAGCAGACTTTCTTCCATTTCCTGCATCGGAGCATGCAAACGGTTCCCGTAGGTTGATTCGGCAATCAGGTAATCGCATTGTGGAAAAGCTGCCGGTGGTTTCAACAGTTTGTTGTGCAACCTACCGATATCACCTGTATAGGCAAGACGTTTTTTCTGACCGTTTTCTGTAATTTCCAGGTTTACAACTGCACTGCCCAACATGTGACCGGAATGGGTAAACTTCACATTGATTTTATCGTTGATGTAAAAACGACGGTTGTACTCAACACTAATAAACAAACCAAGTGCTTTTTCAGCATCATCAACGCTATATATGGGCGAAACTGTCGGCAATCCCTGACGGGCGCGTTTTTTATTAAACCATTTCACGTCTAATTCCTGGATGTGACCGCTATCCGGCAACATCACCGAGCACAAGTCACGGGTGGCACTGGTACAAATCACCGAACCCCGGAAGCCTTGCTTATACATATACGGAATCAAACCCGAATGATCGATATGAGCGTGTGACAGAATCAGGTAGTTGATACTTTCCGGATCGAATCCCAGGTTACGGTTCATGGCATCCGTTTCGAGACCTTTACCCTGAAACATACCGCAATCCAACAGAATGCGTTTACCATCATCTGTGGTTATCAGGTGTTTACTGCCGGTAACCTCTCGTGCTGCGCCTAAAAATTGAATTTTCATTTAAATATCGTTTTAAAATTAATTTTAAACCAAATAACTAACCACTTACCACTAACAATTAACCACTATTTTCTTTTCTTCGGTTTCCCGTATTTCAACCGCATGGCTTCTGCCCGGCGGACTTTCATATTGACTTTTTTGTTCTTTCCGATTTTTTCATGAAATGCTCCACCACCCTGCTGTATATCCGGATTGCTTACCAATACGTTTTTCATCTTCACTTCGGGCATTTCGTATAGGGTCAGTTCGTCCGACAGTTCCACTTCTTCCGGCATGGCCATCAGGGAAATTTTTTGTCCCATCAGGGCTTCAATATTGGATCTGTATTCCGCATCGGCTTTTGTCATAAAAGTAATCGAGACCCCTTTTTTATCAATACGGCCGGTACGACCGATGCGATGGATATAATTTTCAGCTTCTTCCGGCACATCGAAATTCACAACGTGGGTTACATCATCAAAATCAAGTCCACGCGCCACAATATCCGTAGCAATCAGCATCCTGTAGTTTCCATCGTTAAACTGTCTCAGGTTTTCGAATCGATTATTCTGAGATTTATTGGAGTGAATAATCCCGATTTTTTCCGGATAAGCATCTGCTATTTTTTCATAAACATCATCAGCCATTTGTTTGGTAGAGACAAAAAGCAGCACTTTTGAAAACTCCGGATGCGTATCCAGTAAAAACTTCAGCAGGTTGATTTTTGTATTGAAATTAGGTACCCGGATGGCAGCCTGTTTGATATTCTTCAAAGGCGTTCCGGTGCGTGCAGCTTCAACTTCTTGTGGGTCAATAAAGAAATCAGCAATAAAATCTTTAATTTCAGGCGTAATAGTAGCTGAAAACATCAAATTTTGACGTTTTGCAGGCAAGAAATCCATCAACCGGATTAATTGGGGTCTGAAACCTAAGTTCAACATTTCATCTACTTCATCGATGATAAATTTCTTCACCGATCTGAATTTCAACGTGCCATTCAGCAGGAAGTCCAGCATGCGTCCGGGAGTACCCACGATAACATCCAATCCTTCCATCAGCAAGGGAGTCTGCTGCACCATATTCACCCCTCCATACACGCCGGCAACACGAATCTGCATGTATTTTGCCAGTTTGCTGACCTCTTCGGTCACCTGCAACACCAGTTCACGCGTAGGCACCACCACTACAATCGAGGGATTTTTATCTTTGGTATATTTCCACTGACGCAGGCAGGGCAACAAAAAAGCAATGGTTTTACCCGTACCGGTTTGCGCAATGCCGACCATATCACGACCGGAAAGTATCACAGGATAAGCTTTTTCCTGGATCGTGGTAGGGCTTGTCATGCCCAGTTCATTGAGGGCATTCAGTAAAGGAGTGGAAATATTCAGTTCTGCAAAAGTCATATTCAAAAAAATTTCTACAAAGTTAAAAGAATTTCCGGAAAATGAATTCAATGTTTCTGAATATCCGATATAGGATATAGACGACGCAAACATTGTGTCGCTGCGTTTTCCGTTTTTCGTTCTCCGTTTTTCGTTCTCCGTTCTCCGCTTTGTTGATATCTTTTTAATTTCTAACCTCTCCATTTAAAAAGTTTAAGCTAACTTTGCGCATCCAAAAAAAATCTTTCAGGTGATGAACGAACTGTTTCAAGACCGGCACACCGGTATTTCACAAAAAGACCTGACAATCATGCTTCAGGCAACAGGTGTAAAAACCTTAGACGAATTAATTTCACAGACAATTCCGGAAGATATTCTTTTAAAAGAAGCACTCGATTTGCCGGAACCCATGACAGAAAAACAATATCTCAAACACATCCGGGAATTAGGCGCCAAAAACGAACTTTTCATGTCTTTCATCGGACAAGGTTGGTATGATACCGTGATGCCCGCGGTTATTCAGCGTAATATCTTCGAAAATCCTTCCTGGTACACGTCCTACACTCCTTATCAGGCAGAAATTTCACAAGGAAGATTAGAGGCGCTATTGAACTTTCAAACAGCTATTTGCGAATTTACCGGCATGCCACTGGCAAATGCCTCTTTGCTTGATGAAGCTACAGCTGCCGCAGAAGCCGCCACGATGATGTATAATCTCCGAAGTCGCGATCAGGTAAAGAACAACGTAAAAAAACTATTTGTCGATTTGCAGGTTTTTCCTCAAACATTAGCTGTACTGAAAACCCGCACAAAAGCACAAGGAATTGAGCTGGTTACAGGTTATTATGATGCTATCAAACTAACAGATGGATTTTTCGGAGCGATTGTGCAATTCCCGAATGCAGATGGGAATATATGCGATTACAGGGAATTCATTGAATCGGCAAAGGCATTCAATATGAAGGTTGCTGTAGCTGCCGACATCCTGAGTTTAGCCCTGTTAACACCTCCGGGCGAATGGGGTGCCGACATCGTTTTTGGTTCTACGCAACGCTGGGGAATTCCAATGAATTTCGGGGGACCATCGGCTGCCTATTTTGCCTGTAAGGAAGAATACAAAAGAGATATGCCGGGCAGAATCATCGGCATCAGCAAAGATGCAAATGGTAAAACGGCGCTACGCATGGCTTTGCAAACACGGGAGCAACACATTAAGAGAGAAAAAGCAACATCTAATATATGTACTGCACAGGCTCTATTAGCTTCCATGGCCGGTATGTACACCGTGTATCATGGTGCTGAAGGAATCAAACAAATCGCCTTACGCATACACAGCATTGCTAACTATCTCAATGAAATGCTGCCGGTTTACGGTTATACGCAAATTAACGAACAGTATTTCGATACGCTTAAAATTGTATTACCTGAAGAAATTAGTATCGCTGATTTCCGTACAGTCGCGCTTGACTATGGCGTGAACTTCCGTTACATTGAAAGTGGTGAAGTTGGGTTGAGCATCGACGAAACAACTGACATTGAGTCACTCAACACCCTGATACAAATCTTTGCAAAAGCCGCCGGCAACGTACCGGTTTACGCAACAGAGGATCAAATCAACCAGTATATTTCTTTTGATGAAAGTTTGGAACGAAAATCAGACTTTCTGACACAGGAGATTTTCAATCTGTACAGGACAGAAACGGAGATGATGCGCTACATCAAAAGACTGGAGCGTAAAGATATTTCACTCACCCACTCGATGATTTCATTAGGTTCCTGTACGATGAAACTAAATGCAGCCTCCGAAATGCTGGCGCTCAGCATGCCTGAATTCAACAGCATTCATCCCCTGGCACCCAAAGATCAAACTGCAGGTTACAATGAACTAATCAGTGAGCTGGAATCATATCTTTCCATTATCACCGGGCTTTCGGCTTGCAGTCTGCAACCCAACTCAGGGGCTGCGGGTGAGTTTGCCGGACTCATGACCATCCGCGAGTATTTCATTGCTAAAGGTGAGAATCAGCGCAAAACAGTGTTGATACCGGCTTCGGCACATGGCACCAATCCGGCGAGCGCCAGTCAGGCCGGCTTAGACATCGTAGTGGTGAAATGCGACGAAAACGGCAACGTGGATTTGAACGACTGGAAAGAAAAAGCCATACAAAACAAGGATGTTTTGCTGGGTTGTATGATTACCTATCCTTCTACACACGGGATTTTCGAGGTTAATATCAAAGAAATGTGCCGCATCATACACGAAAATGGCGGACAGGTTTATATGGATGGCGCCAATATGAACGCGCAGGTCGGACTGACCAACCCGGGAACCATCGGTGCAGATGTATGCCACCTGAACTTACACAAGACTTTTGCTATCCCGCATGGAGGTGGTGGACCCGGGGTCGGACCCATCTGTGTAGCTGCACACCTGAAAGCATTTTTACCGGATAAGCAATTTGGTAAAAACACCGTTGCAGCAGCACCTTATGGAAGTGCCGGCGTTTTGCCGATTACCTACGGATATATCCGCATGTTGGGAGAAGCCGGTTTGAAACAATCAACCAAAATCGCTATTCTGAATGCCAATTACTTAGCATCCAAATTAGATAAAAGCTATGGCGTGTTATACAGAGGTAATCAGAGTCGTGTCGGTCATGAACTTATTTTAGATTGCCGTAATTTTAAAAACACTGCTGGTGTTACCGAAACTGACATCGCCAAAAGGTTGATTGACTACGGATTTCACGCTCCGACCCTCTCGTTCCCGGTACATGGCACCTTGATGATTGAACCGACAGAGAGTGAGTCTTTAGCCGAATTAGACAGATTCAGCGAAGCCATGCTTCAGATATACAATGAAATTCAAGAGATTGAACGTGGTGAAGTTGATAAATCAGACCATGTTTTAATTAATGCACCTCATCCGGAGTACGTTATAGCTGCTGACGAATGGCATCATGCCTATCCTCGTTCCAAAGCTGCTTTTCCGACACCATGGGTGGCATCCAACAAATTCTGGGTGAATGTAGCCCGGGTGGACAATGCCTACGGAGACCGGAATTTGGTTTGCAGTTGTCCCCCTACCACGGATTGGTCGGAATAAACTGTTAAAAGATGTAACAAATCATTCAAAGATATAAAATTGAAACCTGGTTTTATTTATAGTGAATGAATAAAAATTATCTTTGTGTGCTAAATTTAAATAAATGATTGAAGCTTTTATTATATCTGCTATTTTACTTTTCATCGGAGTCCTGCTATTTGGGGTACGTGTTTTTTTTGTTAAAGGCGGCGTATTTCCCAATATTCATATCGGAGGAAATAAAGCGTTGAAAGATAAAGGTATCGCATGTGCAACCTCACAAGACCGTGATGCACAACTCTCAAAAAAACAAGCTGCCAGCAAGATGGTAGATGATATGATTAAAAATTTATAATTATAAAATTTCTTTATGAAAAACATTTTACTCATTTTAAATGCAGTGTTGGTGATAGCTGTAATTATTCTTTTTGTTTTGGTACTCGGAAACAAAAACAATAATTCATTCAGTGGAGAATTTACCGGTAGTGATTCAACAGCTTCCGTTCGATTGCCGATTGCTTATGTAAACATTGATTCATTGTTACTTAATTATCAGTTTGCCAAAGAATCCAATGAATCCCTGATGAAAAAACAGGAAGATTCAAGGCTGGATTTGAATGAAAAAGCACGCCAACTTCAGGGTGAAATGGCTGAATTTCAACGCAAACTTGAGAACAATGCATTTTTGAGTCGCGAAAGAGCTGAGCAAGAACAGAACCGCCTGATGAGAAAAGAACAAGACCTGCAACAACTCAACGCAAAATTATCCCAGGAACTGATGAATGTTCAACAGAAGGTAAGCGAAGAATTACGTGATTCTATCAATGCTTTTCTGAAAGAATACAATAAAGACAAAAAATACGAACTCATCCTCAGCAATACTTCCAGTGATAATATCTTACTTTCAAATGATAAATATGATATTACCAAAGAAGTAACAGAAGCTTTGAACAGCAGATACAGCAAGAAAAAATAAAATTTCTTATTTCTAAAAAAAGTCCGCTATACGTTAACATATAGCGGACTTTTTTTAGAGGCAATGCCGATGAGTAATCTATTTCGAATAACTCTTTTTCACCAAGGGATGCTTTTGCAGGTAATCCCAACTCATCTTCACGCTTTCAAGCGGTTTGAAATTGTATTTCTCAACTTCTACAACTAAGTCTTTAACGCCTGCCTTTGTTGTATTAGCATTACTGAAGATAGCATCAAACCCAACCATGCCGCTTTGTCCGAGTTCCTTGTTATCTTTAATGTGCAACACTTCAAAACGTCCGGGATAGTTGTGGAAATAATCCACAGGGCTATAACCACCTTTTACCACCCAATACACGTCCATCTGAAAAAAGACTTTTTCCGGATCGGTGTTTTTCAGCATGAAATCATACATCAGCTCGTTTTCCACCTTCACAAATTCAAAGTCATGGTTGTGATATCCAAAACGCATACCGGCCTGGTTACACTTCTCGCCAATTTTATTATAATAATCACAATATGCTTTCAAATCAGCTAATGTTTTTAAACGTGGCATTGAAGGCACAATCACGTATTTCATACCGGCTTTTTTATGAGCATCAATAGCGACTTCCCACCATTGCCATATTTCATTCCAATCGGTAGCAGCAATATCATCGTTTAACCTTTTGTTGAGATGTGATGACAAAACTTTCATGCCGGTTGATTCAATTTCCTTTTTAAAATCTTCCGGACTCAACCCGTAGAACTGACCATTTGCGTATCCGGCAGCTTCTATACCCGTATAACCCATCTTTGCCACACTGGCAATAGTCCCTTTGAAATCCTTTTTGATATCATCTCTTACAGAATAGAGCTGTAAATAGATTTCCTTGTTCTTTGTTTTGCCTCCGGCCATGACCAGTACACTTAAAAACAAGACAAAGGCAAGGAATATGTTTCTTTTTTGCATCTTGTTAGATTTATTGATTTTTAAACAGTAAACCTGTCAGGTTTTTGAAGCCTGACAGGTTTGATAAATTATTTACACGTATGTGATAACTTATTCTAAAATTTTCACTTTGATATTACGGAACCACACATCATCACCATGATCCTGAAGTCCGATATAACCTTCCTGATTTTCTCCTCCTGCATTGATAAAGTTATCCCAGCCTTTGAACTTGCTGCCTTCTATCATTTTCTTCCAGTCATCAGTCCACAAATGGTACTCAACAACCGGTTCACCATTTTGCAAGTGAATAACGGTACCCTTGTAAACAATTACGCTACCGGTATTCCATTCGCCAAAAGGTTTTGAATTCTGTGGTTTGGCTGGAATCAGGTCATACAATGAAGCCGACTGCCGGTTACCGTCTTTTCCTAATCTGGCATCCAAATGGTTCACATTGTCGAGAATCTGATATTCAGGCGATGATTTCCATATTTTCTCACCTTCAATTTCCTGAGCAAGATAGAACACTCCGCTGTTACCACCTTTGGATACTTTCCACTCAAAAGCAAGCTCAAAGTTTTTGAACTTTTTATCAAAGATGATGTCACCACCATCTTTAGCACCAGACTCACCCTGACCAGAACCATTGATTTTCAGGGCACCATCTTCAATTGTCCACGCAGCAGGAACATCTGTACGACCATAGCCTCTCCAGCCATCAAAACTAGTTCCATCAAACATTACAATCCATTCGTCATCAGCCTTTGCTGGCTCCTGATTCGCATCTGTCTGATTTTTAGGCGCATTACCACAAGCTATTAAACTCATACCTACAAAGAATACGGTTAGAAAATAAAATGACTTTTTCATTTTTAATTTATTTTTAGTTTGACAATTATTTGTTTATCAAGGCATAGCCGGTAATTTCCAGCCTTCACGATAATTATGTTTGATTAGCTCTTCTGCAAAAGCAATTGCATTCACCGGATCTGTCATTGTTTTATTGAAAGTCGGGTGACCATCTTTAATGCTGAAACCATCTTTAATCATGGTACGGATTGTTGCATTCTCAGGAATGTTGGTAAAACGCATATTCGGACCATCCCAATGCAATTCCTGATTCAGGCCTTGTAAACGCACGCCAAGTACACCCATGACCACCATTTCGTTAAACGGACCTGCTTCGCTGAACGGAGAAGCTGTTTCTACGCGATTATCAGCACTTTCTTTACATGCACGTACCCAATCCATTTCGTGTGATTCAGTCACAACCCGCATTTTCTTCGGAGCTTCCGGGTTACGACCAGAAACCAACCACGGATTTTTACCGTAACAACCGCAAATCAGCGTATCTTTAGTACCATGGAAGATAACACCACCACCGCTGTCATTTAAACTTTTTCCGGCAGGAACACCTGCTGGACGCACAGGTTGCAAACCACCATCGTACCAGTAAACCTCTACTTCAGGCATACCTACTTTAGGCAGATTATCGCGTGCCGGGAAGGTGTATTTTACCATTTGCGCATTCGGTGCACATTCAGTCAGCAACGATGTCGAACTACCCTGTACCTTGGTCGGATAACCCAGATTTAATCCTTTGAAAACCGGATGCAGGATGTGACAGGCCATATCGCCCAATGCACCTGTTCCGAAGTCCCACCAGCCACGGAAGTTCCATGGGGTATAAATATGATTAAAAGGACGCATGGGAGCCGGACCAATAAACAAATCCCAGTCCATTGTATTCGGTATTTTATCTACCTTTTCCGGACGTTCGAGACCCTGAGGCCAGATTGGACGATCGGTAAATGCTTCGACTTTCGTAATCTCACCGATCTCACCATTCCATATCCATTCGCAAACCTGACGTACCCCTTCGCCTGACGCACCCTGGTTACCCATTTGGGTTGCCATTTTATATTTCTTTGCCAGGTTAGTCAGTAAACGCGACTCATAAACAGTATGTGTCAATGGCTTCTCTACATATACATGTTTACCCATGGTCATGGCATCGGCAGCAACGATAGCGTGTGTGTGGTCGGCAGTTGCAACCACCACAGCATCAATACTTTTACCCAACTCCTCATACATTTTACGGTAATCGTAGTACTTTTTTGCATTGGGGAAATACTTGAACACCCGATCGCTGTATTTCCAGTCAATATCGCAAAGACCCACGATATTCTGACTCTGCATGTTTTTCAACACCTGGAAACCACGACCACCCACTCCTACTCCGGCAATATTCAGCTTGTCGCTTGGAGCAACATGACCGAAATTCTTACCCAGTACTGAAGAGGGCACCACCGTCAAACCGATGGCAGAGACAGCTCCGGCTTTCAGGAATTTTCTTCTTGACATTTTTGATGACATACGATTTTATTTAATGGTTAATACTATTTACAATTTAACTATTTACTATTTACTATTTATGTGAATCAGGAGTCGAAAATTAGATTCCTCGCCTTGCTCGGAATGAAAGATTATTATATTATTTATTCAATTCCGCCGCTTGAGCGACTTGAGTACTTCATCATTTTTATTTGCGGCGGTTCGGGAATTCCCGAACCCGTCACTAAAATTAACATAATCTATATGTTATCAATCCCCGACGGGTTATCTCAACAGATGAATACCTGTCATCCTGAATGTAGCGAAGCGGAATGAAGGATCTCATATTTTAAATTCCTAATTCGCATTATTTACAATTAACATATCGACTAATAGGCATTAAACACTTATCACCCCCTCGTTATCACCTGCTTTTCCGCATCCCAATACATGGTTCTGCCCTCAAGATACGCACGGGTACCCATATGGGCTGCCATGGCTTCCTCGAAAGCCTGATCGATACCACAGGATGGTTTTTTATTCTGACGAATGCATTCCAGCCACTCTCTGATATGCAGGAATGTAGTATTGTATCGTTTTCCTTCTACATAGGAGAACAACAATCCCCTTTCTGCAAAATACATTTCAGTGGCAGATGAAAGCGCATCAATGCTTTTCCCGGAAGCATAACGGTAAAATGGTTCACCGGGTTTAATTACCCCTTTTTCAATTTTATCTTTATAACGTTGTGAAGCCCTGTCGATGGTTACATTCAGCGTACTTCCCAATTCTATTGTTGCATCCGTTCCCATGATTTTACGGGGACGGTTGTACTGACTTGCCAGTGTAGCTGTATATAACAAGCTCATATCCCTATCGGGAAACTCGAATGTTGTTTGCAACACATCCGGCACAGTGCGACCATCCTTGAAATAATACACTCCTCCCGATGAAGTGGCCGAAGCCGGAATGCCCAAATCTAGCATGTGGTTCATTACATCATATTCATGGGTAAGCAAGTCACCACTCAAACCGGTACTGTAATCCCACCAGCAACGCCAGCGGAAGAAACGCTCCAGGCTGAATTTATCACGTGCATCCGGACCAACATATTTAGCTGCACCTACAGAAGTCATGTAATCCATGTATTCCTTGATGCGTTCAGGATTACCTTCAAACTGTTTCCAGTCAATGTTTGATTGATTTGCTTCAGGATGAATCGGATAAACCCAGGCTCCATTGGGGTCGTTGCGATTGGTGCTTACTTCCACCAGGGTAACTTTACCTATCAACCCCTTTTGGATGATTTCCTTAGCACGGTGATTTATCTCAATCTGCCTGCCCTGATGTCCCAATTGAAATACCTTACCGCTTTTTCTGACAGCATCGGCTACCAGATACGTTTCCGGGACTGTCCATGTCATTGGTTTTTCGGCATACACATGCTTACCTGCATTCACGGCATCAATAATCATGGTTCCGTGCCAATGATCCGGTGTGGCAATGATTACCGCATCAATATCCTTTGCTGCCAGTAAGTCTTTGTAATGTTTGTATATAACAGGTAATTTGTCGAATTTACCATTTGCACCCTCTTTGTTGACATTGGCACCGGCCAGAGCAGCCTCTTTGGCATATACATCAAATATATCACACACTCCGTTAATTTCAACATTCAGGTTCTCCTGTTCCAGGAAATCTTTATAACGGGTATTCTGAGCATCTTTTTTTGCCTGTTCCTTCAGGTTATCAATATACACAGGTGTAGCAAAACCGAGTGCCTGCATCAGCTGTGCTCCCCTGATGCCAAAACCGATGATACCCAACCGGATGGTTTTTCCGTCGGGCTGACGATCCATCACTGTAGGAGAAGCTTCAAAATTAAAGATACTACCGGCAAGCTTGTTATTGTGTTCTGTTTTCTTTTTCTGATATACACCATAAGCCATTGCACCTAACACAGGAATGGTTGCAAGCGTTTTCAACGCTTCACGTCTGCCATTCGACGACGGCAACTCCGGTTTGGTCTGTTCTTTATCTGGCTGATTCAATTCTTCTTTTCCCGACATAACGATTGATATGCTGATTGTGTTTAACTTCTGTTATTTAATTCCCTGATAGTTTTTTTCTGTATATGAGCCTGTCGATTCCAATTTCTTTGGAGGTCGGAAAAAGCATCAACACCACTATGGCGCATAGCATAATCAGGTTTTTATCCACCCACATATAAGATCCTTCCGGTCGTATCAGATAGTGTACATCAATCAAAGGCGGATGTGACAAATAATATAAGGTCAGCAAGGCGATAGCTCCTATATTCGCATACTTAACAAAACAACCTAAAATCAGACATAAGCCGATGGCGGTAAGTCCATACATATTGATGGCATTCACAACATCCATAACAAAAGGATGGTCGGTTAACATCGTGAAAAACGGGGCAAAAACACCTTTGGAATCGCGAAGATAAGCATAAGATGACCAGTTTGTAGCCATAATTTTGGTCAATCCCTCATACAAAAAATACCAGCCGATCAGCACCCGCAATATTACCAGCCAGGTTAGTTGAGAACGACTGTATGCAATACTCTTACTCATTTTTCTTTAATACTGTAGTTTATATTTTTTAATTTCTGAAACTCATGAACAAAGTAACTAAGGCGTAAATCAACACAACAGCAATCCAGAGTGTAGACCCATCAAACATAGAATAAGTTGCCAGCGCCAGCATGAGCGTCAGCATCATATTCATTCTCATGAGTCTTTTTTGTCTGAAATCAGGGCTGATGGTATTAAACATTTCGATAAGCTGTTTGACTATCAGTAACAAAGTCCCGGCACCGAATATATATTTAAATAAAGGCTGATCGAAGAAGTGACCAAAAGAACCGGTGATAACCAGTAAAATACCGGAAACATAAAGGTATTGAATATACTTATTTTTACGATTGTCTGTTGCAGGTTGAGCCATGCCGTGTTTTTAATAATTATAAGGTGTCGAACAGAAACCTGCATGCATAGCAGGAAAAGAACAATAGCCTCTTATTTCAGGATAAACACATCCTCATTGTCTTTCTTCATGTAATATTTTTCCCTGGCATATTTTTCCAGGAATACTGAATCTTCCCTGAGTTTATGTATATTTTCCTTATTTTTTTTTATTTCATCCTGATAAAACTGATACTCCGACTCCAGTTTTTTAATTTCCTGTGAAGTCTTATACCGCTTTATCAGATTATGATCATCAAAGAATGTCAGATACACAAAAAATATCAGGAGAACAAAAGTATATTTGTTCAATAAGTAATGACGAATATTTTTAATAAAAGTCCTATTTTTTAATTGCATTTAACATTTTATTTTCAAAACCACACAAAGGTAAAAAAAATTCACCGTTTAAAAACTTTTCAACAATTAAAATTTAGGCAGAAAAAGCTAAATTAAAATCATTATATTTGCAAAGCAAAGAAGCAGCGTATTATTCATGGAGAATTTCATTGTATCGGCCCGAAAATATCGTCCGGCTACCTTCAACTCGGTAGTTGGTCAAACTGCATTGACTACCACCCTTAAAAACGCCATCCAGAGCAACCACCTGGCACATGCCTACTTGTTCTGTGGTCCGCGAGGTGTCGGAAAAACAACTTGTGCCCGTATCTTTGCCAAAACCATCAATTGCCAGCACCTTTCTGCTGAAGGGGAAGCCTGCAATCAATGTGAATCCTGCGTTTCATTCAACGAACAACGTTCGTATAATATTCATGAGTTAGATGCCGCATCGAATAACGGTGTGGATGATATCCGTTCGCTGATAGATCAGGTTCGGATTCCACCCCAAATAGGCAAATACAGCGTGTACATCATCGATGAAGTACACATGCTTTCTCAGGGTGCTTTCAATGCTTTTTTGAAAACACTGGAAGAACCGCCTGCTCATGCAATTTTCATACTGGCAACTACCGAAAAGCATAAAATAATCCCCACCATTCTTTCCCGTTGTCAGATTTACGATTTCAACAGGATTACGGTGGCTGATACAGTGGCACATCTGAAATATGTAGCCGAAAAAGAAGGCGTAAATATCGATGACAATGCACTTAATATCGCTGCTCAGAAAAGTGATGGGGGGATGCGTGATGCGCTTTCCATCTTTGATCAATTGGTGAGTTTTTGCGGCAACAACATTACCTATCAGGATGTTATCAGCAACCTGAATGTGCTGGATTATGATTATTACTTCCGTTTGGTTGATGCATTTCTGAAAGGAGATGTTACCAATTCACTGCTGATTTTCAATGAAGTCTTGAATAAAGGCTTTGATGCACATCACTTTGTATCGGGACTCAGTACACACCTACGTGACTTACTGGTATGCAAAGACCCTCAAACTATTGCCCTGATGGAAGTGGGCGCCGACATCGGCAAGCATTACCAGCAACAGGCGCAACTTTGTCCGGTAGATTTCCTTTTCCAGGCACTAAAGCTGAATAACGATTGTGACCTCAGTTACCGGATCAGCAACAACAAACGGTTATTGGTTGAACTAACCCTGATTCGCATCTGTCAGTTGACAGATGAAAAAAAAAAATCCATAACTGAGGAAGAAAAACCAGCGCTGAAGTCAATTGCCGTTGAGCCTGCTCCGACCGAAACAAAAACAACTCCGGTCACCCCGACTCCGGCAGTGCAAAAAGCACCGGAATCAAAACCTGCAACTCAACCTCAGGTACAGTCAACCGCAAAACCTGAATTTAACAGGAGTGCACGCCCAGTCTCCATTTCTATTTCCCCGATGCTGAACAAACAGCAAAATGCAACGCAGGAAACAAAGCAAACTTCCGAAGAAGCAACAACGCAGCAAGAACCCTATTCCAACGCTGCCTTTGAGAGAACCTGGAAAGCATATATCCGGCTGATACCAAAAGTTGTCAGCGTAATCAGTTATATCAACAACAACAAGCCGGCAAAAATTGCAGAACATACCTACGAACTCACCTTTACCAATATTTTTCAGGAGGCTGATTTCAAAAAGGAACTGGGTAATATTAGCAACTACCTAAGAAAAGAACTCAAAAACTCGAACATACAATTTGTCACCAAAGTCGTGGAAGTTGCAGAAAGAGACAAAAGAAACGACCCGGAAGATATTTACCGAAAAATGGCGGAGCAAAACCCTGCCTTAAATATCCTCAAAAAGAATCTGAATCTGGAAATTGATTAGCTTGATCACTTGCGCCAGAAGGCCGGGATGAAAAGCACCAGTACGGTAAAAAGTTCAAGACGACCAATCAGCATCATAAATGAAAGAAACCATTTACTGAAATCCGGAATTGCCGAAAAATTACCGGCGGGTCCTACCGTTCCCAGTCCGGGTCCTACCCCACCCAGGCAGGTAATTAATCCGCCAATCGACTCCTGAAAAGGCATGCCGGACAAACTAAGTACAAACACACCAAAGGCAATCGTAATTAAATACAACATAACAAATGCCAGTATCTTTGTTATAACATCTTCACTCACAAATCGGCCATTATATCTGACAGGTACAACCGCATTGGGATGGAGCAGTTTTTTAAACTCGTAGTAGCAATACTTGACTACAATTACAATCCTGATCATTTTTATCGCACCACTTGTCGAACCCGCAGATGCTCCCATGATCATGGCAACCAGCAACAATATCCAGGTAAACGTTTGCCAATACATATAATCTGCGGTTGCAAATCCGGTTGTTGTCATTACTGCTGTGACGTTAAAAAAAGCGTCTCTCCATGCTTTCTCGAGCCCTTCAAAAGAAAAAGCGGTTGAATAATCCAACAAAGAAACCATCACGATAATCGAGAACGCAAATAAGGTAATCAAATAATACCTGAGTTCTTCATCCTGCAAAACTCTCTTGAACTTATTCTTAAAACCAAAGTAATACAAACTGAAGTTTACTCCCGAGAGCAGCATGAAAATCGCTATTACATATTGAATATAAGGAGAATCCCAGTACCCCACACTCGCCTGTTTGGTTGAAAATCCACCGGTGGCAACCGTACCAAATGCATGACAGACGGCATCAAACCAACCCATTCCGCCCAACCTGAGCAGAATCGTTTCCGAAATTGTCAAAATGATGTAAATTAAGAATAAACGCTTGGCCGTTTCGTTAATTTTCGGATGAATCTTATCTTTGGTCGGACCAGCTGATTCAGCAGCAAACAACTGTGCGCCACTAACTCCGAAAACTGGTAACAAGGCCAACGACATGACAATGATACCCAATCCCCCGATCCAGTGCGTCAGACTTCTCCAATACAGAATACTGTGCGATAAATCTTCAATATTGTTCAGGATTGAAGCTCCCGTTGTTGTGAATCCTGATATTGTTTCAAAAAAAGCATCTGTAAATGAAGGAATACTCCCGGAAATCCAATAAGGTAATAAACCAAAAAGAGAGAAGACAATTCAAATGAATGTCACAATCAGTGACCCTTCTCTCCTGTCGATTACCGGAACGGCATGACGACCAGCAAGAATACCGGCAATACCTATTACCAGTGAGATTCCGGCAGTAATAAGAAAATAATATCCGTCATGCTCTTTATAAAACAAGGCAACTAAGGCCGCTGATAACAAGGCAACCGTTTCTACCAGCAAAAGAACTCCGAAAAACCTGAAAATCAGTCGAAAATTAAAGTCTTTGTTTATTGACATATAGGTTTTGACAGATTATTGTTTATTTCTTCCAGAAAATAGGCGTAAAAATAATCAGAACCGTAAAAACTTCTAACCTTCCGATAAGCATTACGAAGGAAAGGAACCATTTGGAAAAATCAGGTATTGAAGCGAAATTTGTTACAGGTCCGATGCTTCCGAGTCCGGGACCAACATCACTGATGCAGGTTATCATACCACTTATTGACTCCATAAAACCCATTCCTGAGAAAGCAAGCACAATTGTACCGATAATAATCAGTACTATATATAACATAATGAACGCAAGAACTCGGGTAATAATCTCATCTCTCACTATTAATCCATTATACTTCACAGGAAAAACAGCATTAGGATGGATTATTCGTTTAAACTCGTAATAGGCATATTTAACAGCCAGGAGTACCCTGACTAATTTCATACCCCCTGCAGTAGAACCGGCTGAGGCTCCAATCAACATAACAATTAACAGTATAATCCACACAACCGGTTTAAACAACATGTAATCTATCGTAACAAAACCGGTTGTAGTCATAAGTGATACAACATTGAACAAACTTTCCCTGAATATAAATTCCAATGATTGAAAAGATTGAATATTCGATAAATCAACGATAGAAATTCCAACAAGAAAAGTAGATACAAGCGTTATTATAAAGAAAAAACGTAATTCTTCGTTTTCTTTAATCTTATTAACTTTTCCTTTGATCATGAAATAAAACAAAGAAAAATTAACTCCGGCAATAAACATAAAAAAGATGATAATATATTGAATTGCTGGTGATGACCAGTACCCTACACTTGCTTGTTTTGTGGAAAACCCACCGGTGGCCATCGTGGTAAACGAATGATTGACTGCATCAAACCAACCCATACCGGCAACGACCAGCAACAAAGTCTCTACCACCGTGAGCACAATGTAGATAGCCAATAAACGTTTGGCTGTTTCGCTCATTTTGGGATGAATTTTATCTTTGGTGGGACCTGTAGCCTCAGCCGAGAACAACTGAACAGTTGAAAAACCAAAAATAGGCAATAAAGCGATGGAAATAACAATGATGCCGAGTCCGCCTATCCATTGAGTCAGACTTCTCCAATACAACAGGCTGTTAGGCAAAGATTCAATGTTGTTTAATATTGAAGCGCCGGTCGTTGTAAAACCCGACATGGTTTCAAAGAAAGCATCAGTAAATGAAGGAATACTACCACTTAACCAATAAGGAAGTAAGCCAATAAAAGAAAAAAACAACCAAATGGAAGTAACAATGATAGAACCCTCCCGTTTGCCAATCACAGGAGAGGCACGTTTTCCGATCAAGTAAAACAACAATCCCAACGACACTGCTATTGCAGATGTAATCCAGAAATGGGATATTACTTCTTCTTTGTAAATTTTGGCTACAAATACAGCAGTCAAGAGGAAAACCCCCTCGAACAACAACAAACCTCCAACGATTCTAAAAATCAGTTTATGATTGAAATCGCGAAACATCAATTAAAATAGTTTTCAATTTTGCGAATAGCCGAAGACACACAAAAACAAATTACCTGGTCACCAGGCTCAATTATTGAATCTCCGGCAACAATAAAGCCCTCTCCGTTACGAACATAACCACCAATATTCACGTTGACCGGCAGTCTCAAATCCTTTATTTTCGACTTGGTAATTTTAGATCCTTTTTTAGCTACAAACTCCACTACTTCCGCGTCAGCCGATGTCAACGTTCTCACATCCAGCACATCAGCATCTAAGGTAAGTTGATAGATATAGCCGGCTGCAATCATCTTTTTATTGATTACTGTTCCGATATCCATACTTTCAGCCAGCATGATATAATCAATGTTCTCGACCTCAGCAACCGTTTTCTTTACTCCAAGTCGTTTGGCCGCCAAACAAGCAAGGATATTGGCTTCAGAATTTGAGGTTACCGCGATAAATGCATCAATATCCTGAATACCTTCTTCTTTCAACAAATCTAAATCCCTTGCATCTCCATTGATAATCAGTGCCCTTTGACATTTCTCGGCAAGCAAATAACTTTTCTCCCGGTCTTTTTCCAGTATTTTCACACTGATGTGAGATGGTAGCGCTTGCGCGGTTTTCTGCGCGATGCGACTTCCACCCATGATCATGGCGCTGTTAATCTTATAATCAACCTTACCGGCCTGCTCTTTCACAAAAGGCACATTCTCAGGACGGGTAATGAAATATACGATGTCATTGGCCTGTATCTCATCAGATCCACCGGGAATGATGGTAACGTTATTGCGCTTGATGGCAACAATCCGGTATTTGCGATGATCAAAGAAGCCACTCATGAATTTTTTATTGATGATTACGGCATTATCGCGCACCTTGATACCCAGTAGAATAAGTTCACCATTACAGAAACTCAGGTTCTGTCTTAACCAGGTTGTTTCCAGCGCTGCCACAATTTCCTTCGATGCTAATCTCTCCGGATAAATCAGATAATCTACACCTAATTTCTGAAAGAATTCCTTGTTTTTAGGCATCAGGTATTCATAATTATCAATTCGCGCCAGGGTCTTAATAGCACCTAAGTTCGTAGCAATCATACAGGAAGTGATGTTCACACTTTCATAGGGAGTCACCGCAATGAAAAGATCAACATCTTTCACGCCAATATCCTGCAAATCCTGGATAGAAGTCGGACTTCCTTCCCTCGTCATCATGTCGTAATTGGCATCCAGGTCTTTCAATTTAGAAGGATCCTGGTCCATCAGGGTGATGTTGATGTGCTCTTTCGCGAGCAATTTTGCCAGGTGAGTACCGACTTCACCGGCTCCGGCAATAATAATTCTCATTGACTTGTTTTTATAACTGTAACAGAAAGACTATTAAATTAGATTCCTCGCCTTGGTCGTCATCCTGAATGAAATCTGCTCCATGGTCCGCGCGATACCAGTTGCATCCAGACCCAGCATGGCATATAGTTCTTCCGGCGAACCATGTTCAACAAAAGCATCGGGAATTCCCAGTCTTTTAATATGAACAGTATAACCATGATCCGCCATAAACTCCAGTACGGCTGAACCAAAACCGCCATTGATAACACCATCTTCAATGGTTATAATTTGTTTATATTTCCTGCCGATTTCATGTAGCAAGGCTTCGTCAAGCGGTTTCAGGAAACGCATATCGTAGTGCGCAATTGATAAATTGCTTTCATTTTCGACCTGTTGAATAGCTTCTGTTGCCGGAATAGCCATTGTTCCGATGGTCAGTACAGCCACATCATGTCCGGATTTCAAGCAAACACCTTTACCAATTTCAACTTCTCTCATTTCATTACGCCAGTCGATCAACGAACCCTTTCCTCTCGGATAGCGAATTACAAAGGGACTTTCATTTTTCAGCTGAGCCGTGTACATCATATCCCTGAGTTCATGTTCGTTCCGGGGAGCGGCGATGACGATATTCGGAATACAACGCATATAAGCCAAATCAAATGCACCATGATGTGTTGCCCCATCCGATCCCACGATACCGGCCCGGTCGAGACACATGATTACCGGCAGTTTTTGTAATGCAACGTCATGAATAACATTGTCATAAGCCCTTTGCATGAACGAAGAATACACATTGCAGAATGGGATCATGCCCTCCCTGGCCAGTCCGGCCGAGAAAGTAACCGAATGTCCCTCAGCAATTCCCACGTCGTACACCCGCTCAGGAATAACCCTTTGCATGATTGTCATGGAACAACCCGAAGGCATGGCCGGTGTAATCGCCACTATCTTTTCATTCTGCTTTGCCAGTTCCAGCAAGGTTTCACCGAAAACATCCTGAAACAACGGAGGTGCAGGCACCGAACTTCCGGCTTTCTTTTCACCGGTTGAGGCATCGAAGAAACCGGGTGCATGCCACTTTACCGCATCATTTTCAGCCGGCTGGTAACCTTTTCCTTTTTTGGTTATGCAATGCAACACCTTAGGTCCTTTGAAATCCTTAATCTCGTTGAGCACTTTCACCATGTTTTTCACATCATGCCCGTCAATCGGACCAAAATAACGGATATTCAGTCCTTCGAATATATTTCCTCCCTGACGGGTCAGCGTAGCTTTCAGGCTATTACCAATCGTCAGCAGTCGTTTTTTTCCATCTTCACTGATTAGCCCGAGCTTTCTGAAGGCACGGTAGATGAAAAAACGCAACTTATTATAGGTAGCTGAGGTGGTCATATCCACCAGATACTGCGTGATACCTCCGTGTACCGGATCAATGGCCATCTGATTGTCATTCAACACAATCAGCAGGTCATTTTTGTCCATGGAAGTATTATTCAGTCCTTCGAAAGCCAGTCCCCCGGTCATGGAGCCATCGCCAATCACGGCAACCACCCGCCGGTTTTGTTCTTTTTTCAACAAAGAAGCTATAGACATGCCCAGAGCAGCTGATATAGAAGTAGAAGCGTGACCGACACCAAAGGCATCGTATTCACTTTCGAATATGCTCGGGAAACCACAAATACCGCCTAACTTACGATTTGTATGAAATTTGTCGCGGCGACCGGTAATGATTTTATGTCCGTAAGCCTGATGCCCCACATCCCACACGATGCGATCATAAGGGGTATTAAACACGTAATGCAGGGCAACAGTCAGTTCGACACTACCTAAATTAGAGCCGAGATGACCCGGATTTTTTGAAACCTCGTCGATAATAAATTGTCTCAACTCGTCACAAACCTCCGGCAATGCTTCCTTCGGGATGGTTTTCAGATCATCAGGCGAATCGATTTTCTGAAGATATTTGTATGTTTTTTCTGTCATTATTTCTATAGAATACAGCAGGCAAAAATAATATTTTTTTGGTGATATTATCCATGAAAGCTTCTTTTTATTGTTAAAGCTGATAAATTGCGTGAAATGCAATCCGGCAAATCGTATATAAGCCTTATTTTTTAACAACTAAACAGACCAAAAACTTACAATTTACCACTAAAATGCACTTTTTCCAAAAAAATAGTTGATTTTTAAAATTATCTGTTTATCTTTGCAGCCGATATTTAATAATAAAACATGTCAGTTCGTCTATTTAATATTGTCGCTTTAATCGTCGTGGTACTTTTGGTCAATCATCAAGGGTGAGGACGGTTATGTGATAAATATTACAGATATAAATGCACAGGAAGCCTTTCTCACCAACAATGAGAGAGGTTTTTTGTTTTTTATCTCAGACCGCTTGATTGAAGTTTTAAAAAGATGGCAATAAATTAAAAAAACAGGATATGAAGAATATTTTGCGCAGTCATACCAGTACCGGTGGAAGAAAAATGGCCGGAGCCAGGGCATTGTGGAGAGCCAATGGAGTTACTGAACAACAATTTGGCAAACCCATTATCGCCGTTGTAAACTCATTTACCCAGTTTGTTCCGGGTCATGCTCACCTGCATGATATCGGTCAGAAAGTTAAAACAGAAATTGAAAAACTCGGCTGTTTCGCAGCCGAATTCAATACCATCGCCATCGACGACGGAATCGCGATGGGTCACGATGGCATGTTATATTCACTTCCTTCACGCGATCTGATTGCCGATAGCGTTGAATACATGGTGAATGCCCACAAGGCAGACGCGATGATTTGCATTTCGAACTGCGACAAAATCACGCCGGGTATGTTGATGGCTGCCATGCGACTGAATATCCCGACTGTATTTGTTTCGGGCGGACCAATGGAAGCCGGTGAATTAGACGGTAAACACCTTGATTTGGTGGATGCCATGGTAATGGCTGCCGATGATGAGGTTTCCGACGAACAGGTTACCCGAGTGGAAAGTGCAGCTTGTCCGACCTGTGGTTCTTGTTCCGGTATGTTTACCGCCAACTCGATGAACTGCCTGAATGAAGCGATTGGATTGGCTTTGCCCGGCAACGGAACCATTGTAGCTACCCATGCCAACCGTGCCCGTTTGTTCGAAGATGCCGCCAAACTGATTGTTGAAAATGCTTATAAATATTACAGAGACGGCGACGAGACGGTACTTCCACGTACCATTGCCACACGCGATGCTTTCATGAATGCCATGGTACTCGACATCGCGATGGGTGGTTCCACCAACACCATCCTGCATACGCTCGCGATTGCTCATGAAGCTGAAGTTGACTTCACCATGGATGATATCGATGCGCTCTCGAAAAAAACGCCTTGTTTGTGTAAGGTTGCTCCGAATTCAGAAAAATATCATGTACAGGATGTAAACCGCGCCGGGGGGATCCTGGGTATACTGGGAGAGTTAGCCAAAGGTGGCTTACTTAAAACTAATGTTTACCGCGCGGATGGACTGACTTTGCAGCAAGCTGTTGAAAAATACAGCGTTACCAACATAAATCCCAATCCCGAGGCTGTACGTATTTACAAAAGTGCTCCTGCTAATCGATTTAATCTCGTTATGGGTTCACAATCCTCGCAATATAAAACATTAGATACCGACCGTACCAACGGATGTATCCGCGACATGGCACATGCTTACACAATTGATGGAGGTTTAGGTATCCTCAAAGGAAACATAGCCATTGACGGTTGCGTAATCAAAACAGCTGGTGTGGATGAAAGCATCTGGAAGTTCAGCGGACCTGCCAAGGTATTTACATCTCAGGATACAGCTTGCTATGGCATCTTAAGCGGACAGGTAGTTGCCGGCGATGTGGTGGTTATTACCCACGAAGGTCCAAAAGGTGGTCCGGGCATGCAGGAAATGCTCTACCCTACTTCCTATATCAAATCAAAGAAATTAGGCGCAGCTTGCGCTTTGATAACTGACGGACGCTTTTCCGGAGGAACATCCGGATTGTCAATCGGACATATTTCCCCCGAAGCTGCATCAGGTGGTAACATCGCATTAATTGAAGATGGAGATATCATTGATATTGATATTCCTAACAGAACCATCAATGTAAAATTGAGTGATGAAGAACTGGCTGCCCGTCGCGCGAAAGAACTGGCACGCGGAGCCGATGCCTTCACACCGAAAGACCGTAACCGAGTCGTCAGCAAGGCCCTGAAAGCCTATGCTTCGATGGTAAGTTCGGCTGACAAAGGGGCTGTGAGGATGATTTAAAACGGAAAGCGAAGAACGGAAAGCGGAAAGCGAATAGCGAATAGTGAAATAACGTTAGACATTTGACATTAGACGTTAGACAATTAAACATTTAAACGATTAAATAAAATCAACATATGGAACTCAAAAAAATGTCAGGGTCACAAATCCTGATTGAATCAATGATAAAAGAAGGCGTAGATACCATCTTCGGTTATCCGGGTGGCGCCATTATGCCGGCATTCGATGCTTTGTACGACTACCGAACCCGGCTGAATCACATATTAACCCGTCACGAACAGGGTGCTGCGCATGCAGCACAGGGATATGCACGTGTATCCGGAAAAACAGGTGTGTGCCTGGTAACTTCCGGTCCGGCTGCTACCAATACAGTTACCGGTATCAGTGATGCCATGCTCGACAGTACCCCGCTGGTGGTAATTACCGGTCAGGTGGTTGCTCCTTTACTGGGAACCGATGCCTTTCAGGAAATCGACGTAGTAGGAATCACCCAACCGGTTACCAAATGGGCATACCAGGTTCGTAGGGCGGAAGATATTGCCTGGGCAGTAGCTCGTGCTTTTTATATCGCGAAAAGTGGTCGCCCGGGCCCTGTTGTACTCGACATCACCAAGAACGCGCAGGTTCAGGAAGCCGAATTTGATTATAAACCATGCACCTATATCCGTAGTTATATTCCTGTTCCTGAAGTAAACAAAGAGCAGGTAGCGCTGGCGGCCGAAATCATCAATAGTGCTAAAAAACCGTACGCACTCGTTGGTCAGGGTGTTGTGTTGTCAGGTGCGGAAGCTGAACTGAAAACATTCCTTGAAAAAGCCGATATCCCGGCTGCATGGACATTATTGGGCGCATCGGCTATGCCGACTGATTTCCGCCTGAATAAAGGTTTTCTGGGCATGCACGGGAATGTATCCCCCAATATGAAAACAAATGAATGTGATGTACTGATTGCCATCGGGATGCGTTTTGATGACCGTGTAACCGGTGATTTGAACACTTACGCCAAACAAGCTAAGATTGTTCATTTAGACATCGATATGGCAGAAATTAATAAAAACGTGAAAGCAGACGCTCCGGTTTTGGGTAGTGCCAAAGACACCTTACCTGCCATTGCTGAATTGCTGAAACCTGCCAAACATACCGAATGGATTGATTCATTTAAGGTGTTTGATGATCAGGAATTCGATAAGGTAATCCGGAAAGAACTATATCCTGAATCAGGCGAAATGACCATGGGAGAAGTTATCCGCAAAATTTCGGAAGCCACCCAGCATAAAGCGGTTATCGTAACCGATGTTGGTCAGAACCAGATGATGGCTGCCCGTTACTCGAAATACTCACAAACACGTAGTTTGGTTACTTCCGGCGGACTCGGAACGATGGGATTCGGTATTCCGGCAGCGATGGGTGCGAAAATTGGCGCTCCCGAACGTACTGTTTGCATGTTTAGTGGCGATGGCGGTTTCCAGATGACCATCCAGGAACTCGGGACCATCATGCAGGAACAAATCGGTGTAAAAATGATTATCCTGAACAACCATTTCTTAGGCATGGTGCGTCAGTGGCAGGAAATGTTCTTTGAAGAGAGATATTCATTTACCGAAATGCAAAATCCTGATTTCGTGGCAATTGCCAAAGCCTATCGCATTGATGGCACCGAGGTGTTGAAAAGAGATGACCTGGATGCAGCCATTGCAGATATGCTGAAAGACGACAAACCCTATCTGCTCGTGGTTAATGTAGAGAAAAAAGGAATGGTTTACCCCATGATGCCCGCGGGCGCAAGTGTTACTAATATCCTGCTGGGAGAATAATTCAATGTAAATGCATTAAAAGATTATCAACATGGAAAATAAATTATATACAATCACCATCTTTTCTGAAAATACCGTTGGTTTACTGAACCAGATCACGATTATTTTCACCCGCAGGGCAATCAATATCGAAACCTTGTCGGTCTCCCCTTCGGCATTGAAAGGCATTCATAAGTTCACCATCACGGTTTACGCAACTGAAAATACCGTTGACAAAGTGGTAAAGCAAATCGACAAAAGAGTGGATATCCTGAAATCTTACTATAATACAGACGAAGATCTGGTGCATCAGGAGATTGCACTCTATAAAGTGGCTACTGATAAATTGCTGGGATTAGGCTCTATCGAGAAACTGGTTCGTCACTACAACATCAGCATCCTCGAAATGAATGAAACTTTCGTAGTTTTCCAAAAATCGGGTCATTACGCTGAAACGCAACAATTGTTTGATGAATTAAGTTCAACAGTGGGTGTACTGCAATTCATCCGTTCCGGCCGTGTTGCCATTACAAAACACAAGGTAGAGCGATTGAGTGACATGCTCGAAACACTGAAAAAATTTGAACAGTAAACGCATAAAAACAAATACGATTGGTTTTCAATCGGGAAAATACAATAATTTTACACAAAATTTATTTTAACAAAACAAAAATGGCAAATTATTTCAATTCACTACCGCATCGCCTGAAAGTTCAGGAACTGGGAAAATGTGATTTTATGGAAAGCAGCGAATTCGCTGATGGTGTAAATAAACTACTGGGTAAACGAATCGTTATTATTGGTTGCGGTGCACAAGGTTTAGCACAAGGTCAGAATATGCGCGACAGCGGTTTAAATGTAGCTTACGCGTTACGTAAGGAAGCGATTGAACAAAAACGTGATTCATGGAAAAGAGCTACAGAAAACGGATTTGAAGTAGGTACCTTCGAAGAAATGATTCCTGCTGCTGATTTGGTATCAAACCTGGCTCCAGATAAACAACACACCGGTGTAATTGAAAAAATTATTCCCCTGATGAAGAAAGGTGCTAGTTTGTCTTACTCACACGGTTTTAATATCGTGGAAGAAGGTATGCAAATCAGAAAGGACATTACTGTTGTTATGATTGCGCCGAAATCGCCGGCTACCGAAGTTCGCGCCGAATACCTGCGTGGATTCGGTGTTCCGACTTTAATCGCTGTTCACCGTGACAACGACCCGAATGGTGACGGATTGGAAATTGCAAAAGCATATTGTGTTGGTACGGGAGGACACCGTGCAGGCGTCTTACTTTCTTCATTTGTTGCAGAAGTTAAATCCGACCTGATGGGAGAACAAACCATCCTTTGCGGGTTATTACAAACAGGTTCTATTCTTTGTTTCAACAAGATGGTTGAAAAGGGGATTGATAAAGGCTATGCCTCTAAACTGGTTCAATACGGATGGGAAGTCATAACAGAGGCCCTCAAAATCGGAGGTATCACCAACATGATGGACAGGCTGTCCAACCCGGCCAAAATTGAAGCATACAAACTGGCTGACGAATTAAAAGCTATCATGACCCCATTGTTTGCCAAACACATGGATGACATCCTCTCCGGAGAATTTTCACGCATCATGATGGAAGACTGGGCAAATGGCGACAAAAACCTGTTGGCCTGGCGTGCTGCAACCGGCGAAACCGATTTTGAGAAAACACCTGCTGGTAGTGTTGAAATAAACGAACAGGAATACTTCGATAATGCCACCCTGATGGTTGCTTTTGTTAAAGCCGGTGTTGAGTTGGCTTACGAAACAATGACCAGTGCCGGAATTAAACCGGAATCGGCTTATTATGAGTCACTGCACGAAACACCACTGATTGCCAACACCATTGCCCGCAAAAAACTGTTCGAGATGAACCGCGTTATCTCCGACACAGCCGAATACGGTTGCTATTTGTTCGATCACGCTTGTAAACCGCTGTTGGCCGACTTCATGAAAAAAGTAGATACCAGCCTCATCGGTAAAAACTTCAACGAAGGCAAAAGCAACCACGTTGACAACTTCGAACTGGTACAGGTAAATGCTGCCATCCGCAACCACTCCATCGAAGTATGTGGTGCCGAATTGCGTGCAGCCATGACTGCCATGAAGAAAATTGTATAACGATAATCTTCTGGAGAAATCTTACAGACATAATAAATTGGGAAAGCAGGTGTACAGATGATGTGCACCTGCTTTTTTTTTGCCAAATATGCATCCGATGCGCATTAGGTGGCGCATCGCCTGCGCAGCATATGGCGCAACACCGGCGTACTATTGGCACACTATAGTGCCAATACCGGCAACGCACCCGCGCCAACAGGTAAACGTGTTGCACTATGGCATTCACCGGATATGTTGATAATAAAATGCTGATAATATATTGATTATTCATTTTTTGTGTTTATTTTTGGGGTGAATTTTAGAACACTTCAACTGTTTAAATTTAATAAGTGAAAAATTGTATGCGAAATATTGGTTCGCATGCAGAAATGTTGAACTAAACCGTCCCGGTAAATGAGATTAATGATAATTTTGAAGCGTAAAACACTTTAAATAATTATCATTATGAACAATTCCAACAAATCTTTCGAGAGTTTGCTGACCAAAGAGATGCAGATTCGCAATTACAGTGGTCGTACGATCAAAACTTACTGTTCACTTCTGTCCAATTACGAGCTTATTGTCCAAAAGCCATTAAGGGAGGTAACCACAGAAGATTTCAAATCCCGGTTACATTATCTGATAAAAGAAAAAGGAGCATCCACTTCCACCATCAACCAGTTAATCAGTGCCTTTAAGATTTTTTATGTGGATGTTTGTCATCGGGAGTGGGAAGAATTTCATGTCAAAAGACCACGAACAGAGAAAAAACTTCCTGTTGTTTTATCGCTCGAAGAAATTGGTCGTTTGATTTCCGTTACCAGTAATTTGAAACACAAAGCAATTCTCATGCTTACATATTCGGCGGGCTTGCGCAGGATGGAAGTGTTGCAGATTAAGCCAAAAGATATTGATTCAGAGCGTATGCAAGTACGTATAGTTCAAGGAAAAGGCAAAAAGGACAGATACTCCATTCTTTCACAAAAAACCCTTGAGGTACTTCGCCAATACTATTTAGCAGAAAGACCTGCAAAATATCTGTTCGAACCCATGGGGCATAAGGGAAAAGCTTTGTCGGAAAGGTTAGTGGAGCATATTGTAAAAAAGAGTGCCAAAAAAGCTGGAATCAAGAAAGATATTTCATTTCACACTTTACGCCATTGTTTTGCTACTCATTTGCTTGAGGCAGGTGTAAATCTTCGTCAAATACAACAATTCATGGGACACACATCTTTCAGGACCACGGCAATGTACTTACACGTAGCCCACATGAAAACCAATGAATTCACTTCTCCATTAGATAAAATAACCCTTTATTGATTTTATTGTAATGGAAAATAAAAAGCAAATCATAGATATTGCTGACATTTTCCGGAGTTACCAACACGATATGAAGGATCATCTATTAGCAGCGAATTTACCTGCGGTTAAACATTTTCATATTGTATTTACAATCCCGGTATGCCTGCATAATCTGTTTTATATCAACCAGCAAGTTGCTTACAGTTTGTTATTTAAAGCTGTTGGTAAAACAATAATTCAATGTGCCAAAAACACAGAATATCTTGGCGTACAAGCCGGAGCGGTCTGTCTGCTGCACACATGGGGACAAACCCTTACTTATCACCCGCATATTCATTGCATAGTTCCTGCCGGAGGTTTATCAGAGGATGGAATGGAGTGGATACGCAGTGCCAAAACTTTCTTTGTGCCGGTAAAAGTATTAAGTGCTGTTTTCAGAGGGGTCTTGTGTCGGTTAATAGAGGATGCTATCAACAAAGGTGAAATTAAACTACCCCACGACACTGCAAATTTTCAAGTATTGAAAACAAAATGCTATGATAAGAAATGGGTAGTATATGCCCAAAAACCATTTTCTTCGGCGGACAATCTTATCCGGTATTTGGGAAATTACACACACCGTGTGGCTATTAGCAATCACCGTATAATAGATTACAAAGATAGCAAGGTGACATTTTATTACAAAGACAATAAAGCTGGCGGAACAAGAAAAACAATGACACTGGAAGTAAATGAGTTTGTCCGACGCTTTATGCAGCACGTTTTACCTTCCGGGTTTTACAAAATCCGTTACTTCGGGTTTATGGCTATGTGTAATATGAAGACACAATTAAGTTTGTGCTATTCACTTATTCTAACGCCCACTTACTTGTCTAAGCTTACCGGATTGCAAGCCATTGAGGTTATACAATTGTTGTCAGGGAAGGATCCGGTAATTTGCACAAAATGCGGGAAAGGAAAATTGGCTGTCATTGCAAATCACATAGAATTACTGATAGAATCGGGATAATCTGTTTCACACAAAAGCGATCTTTTTATTTTAAAAAATACACCTCTCAATGATGAACAAAATCAGGATGGGAAAACTATGTCTTTTTGTATAATATCAAACATTTCAAAATGCAAAAATGCTGTTACTGTCAACTAATTTTTGTCCTCAAGACCTTCAATAAAACTCAAAAAGTAACAGAAAACTATACTCCTCCCATAGCATTCGGTTCCGTTCAACACTGTTTTATTCACCATTTTCGTCCGCTCATTAAATAAATTTTGTTTTTATTTGCATTTTTAACTGTTTTAATTAACTTTGGCTCACGAAAATGATGAATAAAACACTAAGATGGAGGGCGTAATGTTAGGTATTATGCCATTGTGAGAAACTAGCTTCACAGACAGCGACACGACAATAGAAACAAGCAGACAACATAGCAATTGTTATCAAAAATAACATGAATCGAGCATTAGATATAAAGAATTGGGGAGACGGAGGAAATAACTACGTCTTGAAAGGAAACCCGAAAAACAAATGGATAGGTTTTCAGGAAACAGTATTAAATCAACTATCCGAAACTTTTGGAGACAATTTTAATATTGTTATTTGGACAGACGAGAATAAAGAAGACGATTATTATTGCATTCCTTATGAAGTTATTAAATCGCTTTTTATAGAATGATACATACAAAGAAGGGAATAACGTTGACAATTGAAGAACTAAAGAAGAAGCTAAAGAAGAAATGAAAAGAACAACGGCATATAACAGGCGTTTGGCAAAAAAACGGATTCAGTGGTTAATTGAACATTCTACCTAGCATCAACTTTTATGGTGTATTGACAGTTTTGTACTCCGAAATCCGCCACTGCGCCAAGCGCCAAAACGTTAGCGGGCATTGAAAGAAAAAACAAGTGTTATTTCAAAAATGAATTATCTTTGCAAGAAACAAAAGATATTATGTCGAAAATTAACAAATTCAACAACGATTTTTATTCCAGAATCTTAGATGTTTTGAAATTTGCCCGAACCCAAGTTGTCAAGACAGTTAACTCCACTATGGTGGAAACATATTTTGAAATCGGAAGATTAATAATTGAGGAAGAGCAAAATGGAAGTACACGTGCTGAATATGGAAAACAAATACTGAAAGAACTCTCTGCCAGATTAACGAATGAGTTTGGTTTAGGTTTTTCTGTCACTAATTTACAGCAAATGAAGAATTTCTATAGTATTTACAGAAAACAGCAGACAGTGTCTGTTAAATCTGATTCAAATGAAATTCAGCATCCTCAAAAATTCACTTTAACTATCTGGATACTGTTCTTTGGGCTACTGAGTTGCAAAGAAGTAAACAGTGTAAAATTCTACCTGGATTTTATTGACTCACACACATACTATTCAGAAGAAATCATCCCTGATGATTATCAGAATATTTATGGAAAGTGGAAGTTATATAAAGTGTCCGGCGGTATTCACGGTACCGGCCATGAACCTGATTATGATTACCTGGAGATGAAGAGCGTTGGCATATATGGACTGATCAGAAATGACAATTTATTTGAATATGGAAAGATTAAGCTTGACACATTTGATTTGAGTACCAAAGACTTCTTGCAAGTCAGATTCATTCCTGATTATACTACCCGGGTAAGTACCGACATCTATCCTTCAGAAAAGTATTTATATTTGAAAGGAACTGATTCATTAGATTTAATCTCTCCATGTTGCGATCTGTATAACTATCACTATAAACGGGTTAAATAAATGCATAAAATCAAGCAGCACACCTAAAATTCAATGAAAACACCCCTTATCATTTACTGGTTTCGCCGCGATTTAAGATTGCACGACAACAGGGCTTTGTTCGAAGCGCTGCAAAACGGCTGTCCCGTATTGCCCCTTTTTATCTTCGATACTGATATTCTCGACAAATTACCGGACCAAAGGGATAAAAGGGTTGGCTTCATTTATCATGCAATCAGCAAGCTACAGGATGAATTGGTAAAAATGGGAAGTTCCTTGCTGGTACTTCACGGTAAACCGCTGGATATCTTTCAGCAACTGCAACATCAGTATGCTATTTCGGCAGTATATGCAAATCATGATTATGAACCCGATGCTATAAAGCGGGATTCAGCCATATCCGACTTACTGAAATCCCACAACATTCGGTTTGAGACATACAAGGATCAGGTCATTTTTGAGAAAGCTGAAGTATTAAAACCTGATGGCACTCCCTACACCGTATTCACACCTTACTCAAAAAGGTGGAAGCAACAACTTACTGAAGAAATGGTGAAATCATTCCCAAGTCAGGATTATCTGATGCATCTTTATAAAACCAATCCATTTCATTTCCCTACTCTTACTGAAATTGGCTTTGCTGATGCCGGAGATACCTTTCAACCCGCCCGGATCGACGAAAACAAAATCAGGCTGTACCACGAAACACGTGATTTCCCCTCCCTTAACGGGACTTCCGGCCTGAGTGTCCACCTCCGTTTTGGAACCGTGAGCATCAGGGCATTGGTACAGATTGCACTTCAACTTAACGAAAGCTGGTTGAATGAGTTGATTTGGAGAGAGTTTTTCATGATGATTTTGTATCATTTCCCAAAGGTGGTGAACGCCAGTTTTAAGGAGCAATACGACCGGATTGTCTGGAGAAACAACGAAGATGAGTTTCATCGCTGGTGTACGGGAAATACCGGATATCTGATTGTTGATGCCGGAATGAGGGAGTTAAACGCAACCGGCTACATGCACAACAGGGTGCGGATGATTGTCGCAAGTTTCCTGACAAAGCATTTGTTGATTGACTGGCGTTGGGGTGAAGCCTATTTTGCGGAGAAACTGCTGGACTATGAGCTATCATCGAACAACGGAAACTGGCAATGGTCGGCCGGCTGTGGCTGCGATGCTGCTCCCTATTTCAGAATATTCAATCCTGCCGAACAAACAAAAAAGTTTGACCCCAAACATATTTACATAAACAAATGGGTTGAGAATATACACGAAAAAGATTATCCGGAGCCGGTGGTTGAACATCAATTCGCGAGAGAAAGAGTTTTGCAAGTGTTTAAAATGGCACTTAATAAT
>JAEWUM010000010.1 GCA_023459355.1 Bacteroidota bacterium
GAGAAATGCAATTAAGCATCTTCCCAACATAAGGGGGCTTGGTTTTATAAAACAAAAATCCCATATCTGATCTCTAGACAGATACGGGACAATTTTCAATAATATATATTTTTATCGGACAACAATATTAATTAAACATCAAAAACATCATTCCTGACAGATTATCCACAAGAAACATTAAAAATTACACATTGCTGGATGTAATCAGAATAAATTTATTGAAAATGAATAGTTAAAAACGGAATTTACCAGGTAGAACAAAATAATCCGTTAGATTTTCATATATTCCCGTCATTTTTTACACATCTTGTATCCGACATAAGTCTATTTTTGCAGAAAAGAATTTATTACCTTAAAAAACATGTATATGCACAACCAGAATCTAATTAATTCTAAAATGGAAGTGACAGGGCGAAGCGGCATTTTATCCGTCAAAGTACTGTTGTCTTTATTGTTTCTTCAGATTTTTTTTAGTCCGCTATCCGCACAAATCAAAACTGTCAGTGGGGTTGTAAAAGATCAAACCGGCGAAGTAGTGATTGCTGCATCGGTTGTTGTAAAAGGCACAACCATTGGAACCGTGACCAACATTGAAGGTTTTTACAGGCTTGATCTTCCTGCTAACGTCAAAGTATTGGTTTTTTCTTACGTAGGTATGCAAACGGAAGAAGTACAGATTACAGGTAACATTATCAATGTAACATTAAAAGATGATACGAAATTACTGGATGATGTGGTTGTAATTGGTTATGGTACGGCAAAAAAAAGAGATCTTACGGGTACTGTAGCTTCAGTCAGCAGTCAGGCACTGAAAGACATCCCGGTTATATCGGCAGCAGAAGCACTGGCCGGGAAATTAGCGGGTGTACAGGTAACAACTACCGAAGGTTCTCCTGATGCAGATATCAAGATACGCGTGCGCGGAGGTGGTTCTATTACCGGCGATAACTCACCATTATATATTGTCGACGGTTTTCCGGTAGCAAGTATTGCCGACATACCGCCATCCACTATCAAATCAATTGATGTGTTGAAAGATGCCTCTTCGACAGCTATTTATGGTTCACAGGGAGCCAATGGGGTTATTATTATCTCGACCAGAGATCCGAATGAAGACGGTACATTTTCAGTAAACTATACAGGTTTCATGGGATGGAAAAAGATTACCAAAACACTTCCTGTTTTGAGTACGGGTGATTTTGCACGTTGGCAATATGAGCTACAGGCGATGAAAGGAAGCAGTAATATTAAGGACAGGTTTTCAAAATTCTTTAATCCGCTGAGTCCGGAACTAGATGTTTATACCGTTGATGATTACAATGCGGTTATGAGTCTGTATGACGGCGTAGCCGGGACTAACTGGCAGGATCGTATTTTTGGCAATACCGGAACAACACAAAATCACAGCATCAGCATCATGGGGGGTGGAAAATCGACTAACTACAACTTGAGTTATAACAACATCAGGGATAATGCCATCATGCTGGCGTCTGACTTCAAACAGGACAATCTGAATTTCAAATTGACTTCAAAACCTGCAAAATTTTTAAAAGTTGATTTGTCTTCCCGTTTTTCCGACACCAGAGTAAATGGTTCGGGAGGAAATGATGTCACCAGTTCGGAACGTTCGACATCGGATTCTCGTTTGAGACACAGCGTAATCTATACGCCGGTTCCGTTGAGAAACTATACCGACGACTCAGGGGTAGACGAAGAAGAAGTCGGTAACTTGTATCCGCCTGATGAGGTGATTTATGACAACTGGAAACAAACCCGCCGGATTAACTACAGTTTTAACGGGAGTGCCTCGATAACGCTCATGAAAGGGTTGGTTTTGCGATCAGAAGCGGGTATTAACAATACAAAAAGCGATACAGAGCGTTACTACGGACCAACATCTTATTTCTCAAGAACATATTCAGCGGCAAGGGCGGAAACTCCGAGTGCTTATCAGCGTTTGGGTATTGTAACCATGCAAAATGTAAATTCTTATCGTTTCAGAAATGCCAATACAATCTCTTTTGATAAAAAGAACATTAATAAATCTAAACATTCTATCAACGCGTTATTAGGTCAGGAAACGGTAATTACTCGTTCAGATCAGTTGTATACTGAAGTAGCCGGATTACCCGGTTATCTGAATTATGCGGATGCATTTGCATTTACTGCTACAGGTGAATATCCGGCACAGATAAATAACAGATATGCCCCGGATGATAAATTATTATCGTTTTTCGGGCGATTTAACTATGATTATAAAGGTATTTACCTGTTTACTGCCACTTTGCGCGCCGATGGATCTTCGATGTTTGCCAGCGGTAACCGCTGGGGTTATTTTCCTTCCATTGCAGGAGCGTGGCGTCTCTCCGATGAAGATTTTATGAGTGATTATGCTTATTGGTTATCGAACCTGAAACCCCGTTTAAGTATAGGTAGTGTTGGAAATAATAAAATAGCATCTAATCAGTATATGACAATTTACAGTGCCGGATCGGCTCAGGGTTATATTCCTTATTATTCAGACCTGGTGTTTTCATCTGGCGATTTAATGCAAAATCCAGATTTAAGATGGGAGACTACCATCACAAGAAACGTTGGTTTAGACTTTGGATTTTTCAATAATCGTTTATCCGGCAACATAGATTTATATTATAATAATACGAAAGATTTATTGCTGTTGCTCGAACTTCCGGGTTCAGGTTATACCGGTCAGTACAAAAATATAGGTTCTACAGAAAACAGGGGAGCCGAGTTTGTGTTGAATGCAATCGCAATAGATAAAAAGAATTTTGGACTTGATGTTTCGGCCAATATTTCGGTTAATCGTGGTAAGGTGGTTGCTTTAGATGGCCGTGATGAGTTTTTTGTAGGTTCATTATGGGCTGGCTCAACTCTTCAAAATAACATGGACTATATCGTCAGGCTAGGAGAGCCGGTCGGACAAATGTATGGTTATGTGACCGAAGGACGCTATGAGGCGGACGATTTTACATGGAACGGTACTCAGTGGACCATGAATACAGATAAGTATTCCATTTCAGAATTGGCTCCCGATGGTGTAACCAATATCTATAAAGATGCCAATGGTAATACCTTTGTTGATAATTCCGGTCTGACTCGCAAATCATGGGGTCCTGGCGCACTGAAATTAAAAGACCTGAATGGGGATGGCAAGATTACTGTTGATGACCAGCAGATTATTGGGCAGTCGGCTCCGAAAGCATCAGGTGGTTTTGCTCTGAATGCCAGAGCTTATAACTTTGATTTATCCGCCAATTTCACTTGGGTGCTGGGGAATGATATTTATAATGCCAATAAGATAGAATTTACATCTGCCGGATTGGATAGCTGGTATGGCAGGAACCTGACCGGTGAGATGAGCGCGGCAAACCGCTGGACGAATATCGATCCGCAGACAGCAGAAATAAGCAGAGATCCGGCGAGATTAGCTGCTATCAATGCAAACACAACTATGTGGTCGCCAGAAATGAATGGTTTCATCTTTCACTCTTGGGCAGTTGAGGATGGTTCCTTCCTGAGATTATCATCTCTTAGTTTTGGATATACTTTACCCAAAGAGATGTTGAAAAAAGTGCACATTCAGAATTTAAGGTTCTACGTAACAGCTTCTAATCTGTTTACACTGACGAAATATACAGGTTATGATCCGGAAGTGGACACCCGAAGAAGGTCGCCTTTGACCCCCGGTGTTGATTATTCCGCTTATCCGAAAAGCAGGTCATTTAATTTAGGTATGAATCTTAGTTTTTAATCAGTAAATCGAGTTAAAATGAAACAATCAGTTATTAAAATATTATCGGTCTTCCTGCTTGCTACCTTGTTTATATCCTGTGAAGACTTTCTGGATGCAAAATCCAGATCAGACATGAATGAAGACCTGGTTTTTGCCGATCCGGTTAAAACAGAAGGAGTACTTTTCAAAATCTATCATTTCATGGGCACCAACAATTCCTATAGAAACAGAATACTGTTGTCGATGGACTGGAACACAGATATCGAACAATATTCTCCGCAAAACGGCGAAACTATGGTGGTAGATGGTGGAAATGATGCCGCATTTTCGTGGTACGCAGTTTCATCGGGTAATGGTCGTAATATTCTGACAGACGGCTGGAATTTTATTTATAAAGCCATTGAACAAGCCAATCAGATTGTAAACGGTATTGAAAAATACGGAGATTTAACAAATCCGGCCATGCGTGCTTTATATGCTGAGGCTATTACTTTGCGTGCTTATTTATATACCGATCTCGTGAAATGGTGGGGTGATGTGCCTGCCCGTTTCGAGAATGCGACTTCAGATAATATATTTATTCCTGCTACAAACAGAACTGTAATTTATGAACGATTGCTTTCTGATTTGCTTTCTGCGCAGGATTATATTGACTGGGCAGGAGAAGGTAATGCTTCAGCAAGTGTAATTCGCGTTAACAAAGCGGCTGTGAAAGCCTTGCGCGCCCGTATCGCGTTGTATGCTGCCGGTTACGCTCAGTATCCGAAAGATTTTACACCGGCAGGACATGTGCTGAAAGTGGGAACCAATGCCCAGGTTGCTAAAAATGTAACACCACAACGTGAAACAGAATTATATGAAATAGCCAGACAGGAAACCAAAAGTATCATTGAAAAATATGGAAAATCAAAGTTGATGAGCAGTTTCGAAGGCGTTTTCAGGGCTGTTTCCGGACAGAAATTTATGTGGAGCCAGACGGAATCGCTGTGGGAACAGGCGTACCGCAATCAGTTTATGTATAATAATATGATTGTTTGTACAACTGCAAATCGCTGGAATGCAAAAGCCGGTGCAGGCGGAAAAGTGGTGATGGTACCGTCTTTCTTTTACGATTACGCTGCCGGTGATACCCGCCGGGATGTTTCGGCTGTTCCTTATAAATGGACTGCCACCAATCCGGACGGCGCTGCTGCTCCTCCTACGGACAATGGTGTATATCAGGAGTTTGAGAAGAATTTCTTTAAACTGTCATTGGCTAAACTACGTGCCGAATGGTTACCGGCAGGTACTTATATGTCAAGCTCAAACGATACTTATGCTCAATTAGTAGTGGTGCGTTACTCCGATGTGTTGTTGATGTATTCCGAAGCGTGTTTGAAAACAAACACAGATGTGGCTGACGGACTGGAAAAGTTCAACTGGGTTCGTGAAAGGGCTTTTGGTAATGCAAGCAACAACAAAACGACATTGACAATCGAAAATATCATCGATGAACGTGCTTATGAATTTGTTGGGGAAAGATTACGTAAGTATGACCTGATTCGCTGGGGATTATTGAAAACCAAAATGGATGCAGCAATTTCGAATGTTTATAAACTCGAAGCACAGGAAGCTCCTTATCAGGACGTGCCGCTTTCGGTATATACAAGAAGTGTAACCGGACCATATCCTAATTCACAGGTGTTGGTTATCTATGGATTGAACAGGGGTGAGACTGGTTTGCCTTCAGATATCCTGAGTCTTGCCTACACTGGTCCAACGAAAATCTCAGTAACAAATTCATCTATCGGTAATAAGTATTTTCTGTACAATATAAATCCGACTGTAGCCAGTAAAAATGATTTTGATCCGGAATTCAGGGCATTGTTACCTTTCCACAATAATGTGATAGGCACTAATGTCAATCTGATAAATCAATATGGCTATTAACAGGTGGTGATTGTAGAGACATTGCATGCAGTAGAGACATTGCATGCAATGTCTCTACTAATCCTAATCACAGGTATAAGATGAGGTATGTGGTTGAATGAAATTAAATTATTAAAAATGATACGTAAATTGTTGATATTGTGTTTTTTATCATTCGTTTTGATGAATATTGTTGCTTGCGACAAGAAAATTGACGATGACGAAATTATTCCACCCGTAACGGGTAATGATTCAATTCCTGCTTTTCCGGGTGCTCAGGGTGGTGGCGCTTTTGTAACGGGAGGCCGTGGTGGCGTGGTTTATTATGTAACCACACTTGAGGATATTCCTTCTTACGGCAGTCTGCGTTACGGTTTGATGACCATGAGTGGTAAACGTACGATTCTGTTCAAGGTAGCAGGTGTAATCGAACTGCGTTCGGAGATTAAAATCAACAACGGCAATGTAACGATTGCCGGACAATCAGCACCCGGCGATGGAATTTGCATTAAAAACTTTCCTGTAGTGGTTAGTGCCAATAATGTGATCATCCGTTTCATCCGTTTTAGAATGGGAGATGAAAAAAATGTGGAGGGAGATGCACTTACAATTACAGGTCGAAAGGATGTAATCATAGACCATTGTACAATGAGTTGGGGAACGGATGAAGCCCTCAGTGCTTACGATAATACGAATTTTACTTTACAATGGAGTATTATATCGGAAAGCTTGCGTAACTCCGTACACAACAAGGGAGCGCATGGTTATGCCGGTATCTGGGGTGGTAAAAAAGCATCGTTTCATCACAATCTGATCGCGCATCACGATAGTCGTAATCCTCGTTTTTGCGGAAGCCGGTATAGTAACGACCCTGATAATGAAAAGGTCGATTTCAGAAATAATGTGATTTACAACTGGGGTAATAACAGCGGATACGCAGGAGAGGGTGGTTCGTACAATATGGTCGATAATTACTATAAACCAGGACCTGCAACCTATGCTAAAGGCGGGTTGGTTGCGTATCGTATCTTCCAGCCTTATTCTGATGACGGAACTAATAATCAGCCCAAAGGTGTGTGGGGTGAGTTTTATGTCTCAGGAAATATTATGCACAATAACAATTCGGTTATCAATGACAACTGGAACGGCATACATCTGAGTCTGAGATCAGGAGAGACTACTACCAAAGCTGATATCCGTTCGGATGATGAATTTGAAATGTTTTCATTTGAACCCAAATCAGCACAGGAAGCGTACGATGAGGTGTTGGCAAAAGCAGGAGCGAGTCTGGTACGTGATGCCATTGATACCCGTATTGTTTCTGAAGTTCAGCAGGGTAATTTTACTTATACAGGTTCGAATGGTAGCCGCAATGGGATTATCGATACGCAAAACGATGTAGGGGGCTGGCCGGTGTATGCTTATGATAATACACAGGTTACGGTAGATACAGATGGTGATGGACTTCCCGATGCATGGGAAGATAACAGAGGTTTGGATAAAAATAATCCGGCTGATGGCAGACAAGTCAATACCGAATCAGGTGGTTATACCAATCTGGAATTATATCTCAACAGCCTGGTTAGTCATTTGTTTTAATTTTTATGGTTCAGGGAAATTTAAGTGTTTAAATTTTAATAGTTTAAGGTTTAAAGATAGTGTGTGGCTATCTGTGTGTTTTTTATCAATAGAATATAAATATCAAATATAAATTAAAAGCAATGAGTTTGTTCAGGAAAGCAATGATGCCACTTCTGGCATTCAGTTTTATACTTGCTTCGTGTTCGTTAGAGGCAAAAAATCCATACGATAAGTTTTACAAAGATCTTCCTTTTGAAATGGTCAGGTTGAAAGCGCCGGTATTTCCGAAGTATAGTGTGAAACTGACTGATTTCGGTGGTGTGGGCGATGGTGTGACCATGAATACAGAAGCTTTCGGCAAGGCATTTGAAGCGTTGGAGAAAAAAGGAGGCGGTAAGCTGATTGTTCCTGCCGGTGTGTGGTACACAGGCCCAATCGTGATGAAATCAAATGTTAACCTGTATCTGGAAAAAGGAGCGTTGATTCTCTTTAATCCTGACTTCGATTTATATCCACTGGTAAATACGGTTTTCGAGGGACTGGATACCAAGCGTTGCCAATCTCCGATTTCAGGTTATGGCCTGACTAATATTGCCATTACCGGCGAAGGAACAATCAATGGCTCAGGAGAAGCCTGGCGTCCATTACGTAAGTTTAAAGTGACGGAAAGGCATTGGAACAATACAGTTAAATCCGGTGGTGTATTATTGGATCCGGGTTATTGGTTCCCATCTCAAAAATCGCTCGACGGGTTTAAGATCAGTGATATGAATGTGCCGAGAGGTAATTTGAGCGATGCTGAGTGGCTGGCTATTAAAGACTTTTTGCGTCCCGTTATGGTGAGCCTGACTGAATGTAAGAACGTGTTATTGCAGGGTGTACTTTTCGAAAATTCTCCAAGTTGGAATATCCATCCGCTGATGTGTGAGAATGTGGTTGTTGATAATGTTTTTGTCCGTAATCCGAGTTTTGCCCAGAATGGCGATGGAATTGATGTTGAATCTTGTGTAAATGTGCTGATTGTAAATAGTATGTTCGATGTAGGTGATGATGCGATTTGCATAAAATCGGGAAAGGACGAGCAGGGGCGACATCGTGCCCGGCCGACCGAAAATGTGATCGTTGATAACTGTAAAGTGTTTCGCGGACATGGTGGTTTTGTTGTGGGAAGTGAGATGTCGGGTGATGTTCGTAACATCTCTGTTCGAAATTGTCAGTTTTTAGGTACCGATGTCGGTTTGCGATTCAAGAGCACACGTGGTCGTGGAGGGGTGGTGGAAAATATCTACATCCGTGATATCTATATGTTCGACATTGTAACCGATTCTTTCTTGTTTGATCTGTATTACGGAGGAAAATCTGCATCTGAAGCGCTCGCTGATGGAGATGAAAATCCGGTGGAAGATGTCTTGCCACCTGTTACGGAAGAAACGCCTGCTTTCAGGAATATCTACGTTAAAAACCTGGTGTCACGTAATGCCCGCAGAGCGATGTTTTTCAATGGATTACCGGAAATGAATATTTCCAATATCAATGTTGAGAATGCCTATTTCTCGGCTCAGTATGGGGCTGTTTTATCTGAATCGATTGACATTAATATGAAAAATGTGCAGATTATTTCGAAAAAAGGACCAGCATTGAGCCTGAACAATGTAAAGAACTTTAAAATTACAGGGTTATCCTATCCAAAATCATTAAAAAATCCAATCGTTATTGAAGGAAATTCTTCTAATATTGAGATTCCCGGATTTCCCAAACAGATAACTGCCGCCAGTCAACGTTGATAAAGAAAGATGAAAAAGATTTTATTATTACTTGCTTTGTTTCCGGTATTGATGATGTCTCAAACACCTGCTTTTTCGGGAGCCGGAGGTGGAGGAATGTACACTACCGGAGGCAGGGGAGGAAAGGTATTATATGTAACATCATTGGCCGATGATGGTTCGGTGGGAACACTCAGATGGGCTTTGAATCAGACCGGTGCGAGGACCATTCTTTTTAAAGTTTCGGGTGTTATTATCCTTAAAAGCAGATTGAATATATCGAAGGGAGATGTAACGATTGCAGGTCAGACAGCTCCGGGTGATGGCATTTGCCTGCGTAATTATGAAATGCAAATCAGTGCAGGTAATGTGATTGTCCGTTTCATGCGTTTCAGACTGGGCAACGAAATACTCGCCAATGAAAGCGATGCCATTTGGGGCAGATATCAGAATAATATTATTATCGATCATTGCTCCATGAGCTGGAGTATCGATGAATGTGCATCTTTTTATTCCAATAATAATTTTACCCTGCAATGGTGTTATGTCACCGAGTCGCTCAACAATGCAGGTCATTCGAAAGGTGCGCATGGTTACGGAGGCTTGTGGGGAGGGAAAAATGCCAGTTTTCATCACAATCTGATTGCGCATCACGTGAGTCGTAATCCCCGGTTCAATGGCTGGAAACGTTCCGGACTCAGTTACGAAAACCCGCAGGATGAAGAAAGGGTTGATTTCAGGAATAATGTAATATATAATTGGGGTGACAATAGTTCGTATGGCGGTGAGGCGCTGGGAAAATATAACATTGTAAACAATTATTTTAAATATGGTCCGGCTACCAAATCAAGTATCAGGTATAAGATTACGCAGGTCGATAAAGATGGTTCTGCTACTTATGCCCCGGGGCACGGATCCTATTTTATAAAGGATAATTATGTCTTCGGAAGTCAGAGTGTAACCGATAATAACTGGTCGGGAGTAACTTATGCTTCCGGTGTTACGCAAACGGTTGCACGGGTTAATGAACCTTTTGCATACTTACCTGTTGCGGAACATACTGCTGAAGTTGCTTTCGAAAAAGTGTTGAGTTATGCAGGCGCATCGTTGGTCAGAGATGCTATTGATACAAGAATTGCTGATGAAGTGCGCAATGGCACTGCAACTTTCACCGGTTCGGTTTCAAAACGTCCCGGTATTATTGATAAACCGTCAGATGTAGGAGGATGGCCTGTATATCAATCGACTACGGCTCCGGATGACTCGGATGGTGACGGGATTCCCGACGGTTGGCTTGCTGCTAATTATCCGGGAAAAAAGTCAACCGACTTGAACGAACAAGGTTATACTTACCTGGAAGTTTATATCAATAGTTTAGTAGAACATATTGTAGCATCCCAGGATTCTGGAACCATTATCTCAAATGTAAAAAATCCGTTGGAAGAAGCTAAAGTACAGATTTCATATCAGTCAGTAACACAGCAATTTATTTTAACAGCTGAGCAGAATATCAGTAATTTAAAAGTTTTTGATGTTTCTGGTAGATTACTTGTTAACGAAAAGCCAGCTGATAATCAGTACAAATTGAACCTGAATCGGTTTAATAGTGCCGTCTTTATGATTCAGGTTTTGTTGGATGATGGAAGTAAGATAAACCGGAAGTTGGTAAAATGAAACAACTTTACTTAATACTATGCATTGTTGCTTTTGTTTTCACGACAAAGGCACAGATACCATCGGATGCTATCATTGTAGATCTTAATGGTACGGGGCATTTTCGCAACGTTCAGCAGGCAATTGATTCAGTAAGAGCTTATAACCCGGCCGGGAAAGTCACTATTTTCATCAAAAAAGGTTTTTATAAAGAAAAGTTGGAAATTCCCACTCATGTTTGCAATCTGCACATCATCGGAGAGGACAAGGAAAAAACCATCCTGAACTATGATGACCATGCTTTGATCGATAATATGCGTACATTTAAAACTTATACGCTGAAAATCAGTGGGAATGATATAGTCATGGAGAACCTGACGGTCGAAAACTCGGCAGCTCCGCTGGCACAGGCTGTGGCATTACATGTGGAAGGTGATCGCATCGTATTCAGGAATTGTAGGTTTTTAGGAAATCAGGATACAGTTTATGCCGGTAGGGAGAACTCCCGCCAGTATTTTGAAAACTGTTACGTTGAGGGAACCACGGATTTTATTTTCGGTCCCGCCACTGTCTGGTTTGAACAATGTGTGATTTTTTGCAAAAAAAATTCTTACATCACCGCTGCAAATACTCCCCAACAGGTTCCTTACGGTTTTATTTTCAATAAATGCACGGTTGAACTTGCCGAGGGTGTTGATGCAGTGTATTTAGGTCGTCCGTGGCGTCCTTACGCGATGACTGTTTTCATACATTGTCATCTTCCCGAAGGCATCGTTCCGGCTGGTTGGGATAACTGGCGAAACCCCGAAAACGAAAAAACTGTGCGTTATGCTGAATACAACAATACCGGTCCCGGGGCAATTCGTACAAACCGTGTAGCCTGGTCGCGCGAACTTACTGCAGAAGAACAAAAAATACTCATTTTAAATCAAGTTTTAAAGGGCTTTGATGATTGGAAACCAGCTGTATAGCTGTTTTTTTTATTTATATAGCAGTTGCTTGAATTTTTACACATTATTAGTCGAATTATCCACATCTTCTTTTCTATTTCATTGTACTTTAGCTGTGAAAATATCAATTTATAGTTGTAAAACCTTTAATTTAAAAACAGTTTTCATGAAAAAACAAGTATTCTTTACGTTCTTGTTGTTGTGTTTTAGTAGCATTACTTTTTCACGCACCCTTTTCGTTTCTACTACCGGAAACGATTCCAATCCGGGGACAGAATCTTCCCCTTATTTAAACATTCAAAAAGCCATTGATGTGGCTGAACCTGGTGACATTATTTATGTGCGAGGCGGTACTTACATGCTGACCAAAAGAATTAAAATTGAAAAAGCAGGTAGGGAAGACGCTTATATATCCTTGTTCGGTTACCCGGGTGAAAGGGTAATTATTGACGGAAGCCAGATTGCGGTTACAAATGTCAATGAATTTAAGCAGGCTCGTTGTATTTATGTCAATCATTTCGGCGATTATTGGCATTTCAAAGATCTCGAATTATGCAATGCCAAAGATAACGGGATGAAACTTGAAGGGAGCTATTGTATCGTTGAAAGATGTAAATTTTACGGGAATAATGATACCGGGCTTCAGATAGGGATGTACAAGGATTTTTCCATCGAAGAAACCAAGTCATTCCCGATCTCTGGAGAACCTACTTTTAACCCGGGATACACATATTGTAAATATAACAAAGTTATCAATTGTGATGCCTGGAACAACTACGACAGCAAATCTTTCAGCGGTTCCGATGATGGTGGTGATGCAGATGGTTTTGCTGCCAAACTTTTCCCCGGTCCGGGAACAGAATTTCATGGTTGTCGGGCCTGGAATAATTCCGACGATAACTGGGATTTGTACATGGTGTATCATCCCATCGTGATTAACAATTGTTGGGCATGGAATGGAGGAAAAGATTCCAACGGGACTGCCCGTGGTAATGGTAATGGATTTAAACTCGGTGGTGGAGGTACTTCAGGAGGAGCAGCATTCGCCCAATCGGTTGGAGCACATGTGGTGACTAACAATGTTTCTTTCAATAATACCAATAAAGGATTTGACCAGAACAACGCTTATGAAGCCATGTATTTGTTCAATAACGTGGCATGGGGTAGTGCATACAATTATCGTTTCCCTACCGTGATTCCTTACGGAACCATGTACATGAGAAACAACATAGGTTTTAAAGCCACAACACTCAATCACGAATTTTTATCAGCGAATAAAGAAGGAGCAAAAGTTCCCAACACAGCATTCAATAGCTGGACAACCTTCGATGGTTGTGACCCATATAAAGATGGAAATAAAGTGAACAATGTAAATACTTGGGCAAAAGATTATACTGCCCAGTTTAAAAATCTGAGTATTGAACTGGCAAAAGCCGATCGTCAGGCTGATGGAAGTCTGCCTGAAAATGATTTTTCCCGTTTGATAGCAAGCAGTCTCTTTATCAATGCCGGCGAGAATATTGAAAACTTTGTACCGCAGGCACACAGTCCCGGTGGTTTGTCACTACCTTCTGTTTCCATATTGTATAATGATGGGCGCGCCGATATGGGAGCATTTGAAACAGGCGATCCGACAACAGCAACGCTGGGATTGATTATAGGAAAAGAAGACCAGTACGTTTATATAGGAACTGCTATTCAGAGAACAGTTTATAAATGGGGTGGTGCAGCAACCGATGTGTTGGTAGAAAATTTGCCTGAAGGACTCTTGGCTGAAAAAGATATGAATGCTAAAACCGTAACGATTACAGGTATTCCGCTTGCTGACGGAACTTATACGATTACCAATGTGGGTGGAACAAATAGCTTGGTCATTAGCGCAGAAATCAAAGTGTCGTTGGTGGCTCCGGCAAGTTTGCAGCTGACTGCAGGGAAAGCTGCTCAGGAGGTGTTTTATAATAACCCGATTGAAACTCAGGTGTTCACTTGGGGTGGAGGTGCTTCAGATATTGCATACACAACCCTTCCGGCCGGTTTGCAGGCTGAAAAAGATATGACAGCACAAACGCTTACCATCTCCGGTATTCCAACAGCCGATGGAAGTTATACCATCAGCACGGTTGGCGGTATGGAAGGCTCGCAGGTTAACATCAATTGTAACATTACCCGTGTGTTGCCTAACAAGGTGCTCACAGGAGGCTGGTATAATATTCAGGATGCCTATGAAAATCTACCGTCAGACTTACAAGATGTTGTTGCTATTCACAATGGAACAAATAGCAGTTATCCTACAGTTTGGAACCCAACTTATACTGAAAGTAGTGGAACTGTTCCTGCCGGATGTACTGCCGGAGCAATCAACTTAGAAAGAAGCGGTGGTGCTGTATCGTGGACAGTTCCAAGTCTTGTGGAACTTAAATCAAATATTCATTTTACCGGTGACAGATCATTGAAAATTGAGTGGACAATCAATGGTGTTACCAAAACATGGACATCTGAAACACTGAAAAAACAAACCATGGCTAACTGGGATATGATGCTGGCAATAGGATTAGAGCCTACTCAAAAACCTGTTACAGTAAAATTTATCAATACATCTTCATCAGGAGGAATTCGTATGTATGATTTCTATGTGAAGACTTATGATGTTCCTTCTTCTGTTCCTCAAGTTAATCAACCTAAAATATTGCATCGTATGTATCAGACAGAAACCACCCTCATCGTATATGCTGAGGATATCACTAAATTGAAGGTGATTGATCTGAAAGGATCTGTTGTGTCACAGTCATTCATGTCACAGATAGTAAACATCGGACACTTGAGTAGTGGTGTTTACATGGTGCAAATTGAGGATGTAAAAGGAAATACAACCGTTCAGAAGTTTATCAAAAGATAATTATCAATTTAAGAAGTGATGTCATTCCGGCATCACTTCTTTCGATAAACTCTAATATTGTATGAAAAAAATGTTACTTTTTGCCTTTTATATACTGGCAACATCTTTACTTGCCGCTCAGACAGTGAGTGTCAATGAAAATTTTGAAACTGGCCTTCCTACCTCTGCACCATCCTCCGAAACAGCTGTAACCTTAAGTTCAGGTGTTTGGAAAATTAACGGAGCGTATGGCGGGACTGATAATGGAAGTGTGCGCCTGAGGTTTAATACGAATGGTTATGCCATATCACCTGTAGTGGATAAACCTGTTTCTGTCTCTTTTGATCATCGCGGAAGTGGCGGTGGAAAAGTGCTTACCGTAGCCAAATCGACCGACAATGGAGCTAACTGGACAACCATCGGTACTGCAACAGTTAGTTCGGCCTCTGCATATGGTTCAGCTAATTTATCCGTTGGAGAAGCGGGGGCAAAAGGTGTAATTTTACGCTTTACTTGTTATTCGGCAACCATATTCGTGGATAATGTAAGCATTACATCATCTGATATGGGCGATGAACCTACTCAGCAATCGGTAATTAGCGCCTCCAATATCACCGGCACATCGTTAAAGATCATTTTTAATAAAGGGAACGGAAACGGACGGTTGCTTGTTTATACAAAAAACACCGCTTCGCAATGGATACCGGAAGATGGAACGGTTTATACGAATTTGCCCAAACAATTAGACGATAACCTGATGGCTGTGCATGCCGGTAATGTGGATGAAGTTACTGTGGATGGATTAGAAGCCGGTGAAACCTATCATTTCGCGGTTTTTGAATATATCAGTGAAAATAATATCCCGAATTACCTGACCTCTTCCGTGGGGCGGTTAGAAGTCAGAACGGCGGAAGTGCCTTCCATTTCCGTGAATCCTTCGGCAATCAATTTCGGGGCAGTAAAAACAGGAACCTTTTCTAAAAGAAGTTTTACCTTATCAGCAAAATATTTATCTTTTGCTGAAGAAGGTAGTCTGGTAATTCATGCTCCTACGGGATTTTCAGTTTCAACTTCTTCTGCTGATGGATATAGCTCTTCTGTTACAATTCCTTTGAATTCAGCCACACTTTCCGCTACAACCATTTATGTGATGTTTGCTCCTGATGTATTGCAACCTTACAGTGGCATCATAACGCTCTCAGGAGGCACTGCAACAGCACAACTAACCGTTTCAGGAATTGGTTCGGATACTGATGCTAAAGTATATTACATTTCACCGCAGGGAAATGATGGCAATGAAGGAACCTACGATTCTCCCTGGTATAATCTCCAGCGGGCAGTGAACATGATGGTTCCGGGCGATACAGTAATTTGTCGTGGTGGAATTTATTATCCTTCCATAAAACAGGATGGAACGAAAACCACGGTGAGGCTGAATGCCAAAGGTTCAGCCGATAAATGGTTCACCATCAAGAACTATCCGGGAGAATTTCCGGTGCTGAATTTCAGAGATCAGCCCAAGAAAGTGAGTGTAAGAGGGATTCAGTTGAATGGGAATTACTGGCACATATATGGTTTGCATATTACCGAGGCCGGCGATAACGGCATTAAGTTAGAAGGCAGTTACAACCGCATCGAACGTTGTACATTCAGTTATAATGATGACACGGGATTGCAACTCGGGTTCGGTCATAATTTCTCAGATACAGGATTTGGATCGTCAAACGATGGTAGTTATTGCGCTTATAATGATATCATTGATTGTGATGCTTATCTCAACTGTGATTCTGATAATTACGGTTCTGATGCCGATGGTTTTGCCTGCAAAATGCACAATGGAATCGGCAATCGTTTTATCCGTTGTCGCGCCTGGGATAATGCCGATGATGCCTGGGATATGTTCGAAACGGATTACGCGGTTTATCTCATTGAATGTTGGGCCTGGGGCTCAGGACGTGCATCCAATTTCGGCTGGGTACAGGCATCGGGCTCTTTCCAGGGCAATGGGAATGGCATCAAACTGGGAGGAAACGGCACCGGAGGTTCATCTAAGGGTGTCCACGAAGCCTGGAACTGCGTGTCGTTTAACAACAATAAAAGCGGTTCGGTAAAAGGATTCGACCAAAACAGTCATGGTGGCGGTGAGAAGATTATCAACTGCTTGGCATTTGGTAATGGTTATGATTTTATGTTTGAACGTTCGGCTTCGAACCGGGAATATTACAATAATGTGTGTTTCGGGAACATAGAAATTGCTTCAGGTAGTTCGGAGAGTCATAACGCGATGTTATCTTCTTCTACCAAAGCATGGTCAACTAACCTGATCAGGGGATTTTCCACTTCGGATTATGTTAGCTTATCTGAAGATGATGCCAAAGCTCCAAGGGGTTCTGATGGCTCTATGCCAAAGAAGTTTGCCCGCTTGAAATCAGGTAGTACACTTATTGATAAAGGTTTGCCTTACAATATTTCTTTTACAAACGAGTTTCCGTTCTTAGCTCAACCTATCTTTGGTGTGGCAAGGGATTTGGGACCTTACGAATATGTGGATGATAATGTCTCCTCGGTTCCACAAATCATCATTAATAAAGAAGCGAAACTAAGTCTGGAAATTCTACCGAATCCTTGTCACACGGAAGCTGTATTGAAATTCAGCACCGAAGTAGCTGGAGTCGCATCTGTTGAAATCTTTTCCCTGAACGGACAGTTGCGTAAAAAAGCATATCAGGCGCAGACAGAAAAAGAAATCGAATATTACATCCCTGTAAGGGTTGATGATCTTGAGGCAGGCGCCTACCTCTGTCGTATGCAAATTGGAAATCAATCGAAAACAGTCAGATTATTAGTAGTAAGATGAAAAGAATAATATTAATTCAACTCTTTGCCCTTCTGGCAACCACTATATTTGCGCGTCAGTTATATCTTTCACCAACCGGAAACGATAGCAATAACGGACTTACACCAGCTACGGCATGGCAGACACCAAATTATGCTTATAATACATTAATCGCAGGCGATACCCTTTGGGTAGCGGGCGGAACGTATGTTATACCTGCATCTGCCGGAACAATTAAGTCGAAGAATGCAGGTAGCCAGTCGGCTCCAATCCGGGTGCTTGCCATCAGGGGAGAAAAACCTGTGTTTGATTGTTCTGCTTTTCGTAACTGGGGTAATGAAAGTTCTACCTACCGTGGCATGGATTTACGGCAATCGTGGTGGCATGTGCGTGGCATTAAAATATATCGAGCGGGTCACAACGGGATTATTGTTGCCGGCGAAAATATCACCGTAGAGGGTTGTGTGATAGAAGAATGTGGTCATGATGGAATTTCCATCGGATCAGGTTCGGTGAATGCTTTGATTCTGAACTGTGATTCGTACCGGAATGCTGAAATCAAAGGAAAAGGAGAGAATGGAGATGGTTTTGCTGCAAAAGAAGGTCGCGGAACGATTTTCAGGGGTTGTCGTGCCTGGGATAATGTGGATGATGGTTGGGATGTATATGGTGGCAGTCATCCGGTACTCATTGATTCGTGCTGGTCGTTTGGAAATGGCGTGAATTACTGGCCCGATTTGATTACCAGCTTCCAGGGCGATGGTAACGGCTTTAAACTTGGTGGTGGTGGCGGTGTGACCGGAAATGCCCCTAACGTAGTTCTGCATAGTTTTGCATTTAACAATGTGAGTAAAGGATTCGATCAGAACCACAATGCCTGGGGAGTTACCTGTATTAATTGTACCGGATATAACAACAATGGCATGGGAAATTTTGCTTTCCATGAAGTGCCATCCGAAGGCAAACATACCATGATTAATAATCTGTCGTATGCCGGAACCGGGCAAAATATCGCTGCCGGAAGCATAGAAACGACTAACAGTTGGAACCTTGGTATCACATTTACGGATGATATGTTCGTGAGTTTGAATACCGAAGATGCTAAATTGGATCGGGATGATGATTATCGCTTGTCAGATTCCAGGATAACCGATCTTTTTAAACTGAAAGAAGGAAATCCTGCGATTGATCAGGGGACTGTTCAAACATACATCCGTCTGAAACCATATTACGCGATTCCTTACTCAGGGGCAAAACCGGATTTGGGCGCCCGGGAATTCGATCAGGGAAGCTGGATTTATCCTGAGCCGGATGAAATAGATCCCGGGAATAACGGGGGAGGTGATGATGGTGGAAATCAAGGTGATCGTCCTACAGGAGTGAAACAGGTAATTGTGGATGTCGCTTCGCAGTTTACGGTAAGTTCTGGTGGAGGAACATCGACTGTTTGGGGACCCTTTATGCTATCCTCAGCTGAATCAGCCGTGTTTGATATGCAGTCTGTCGGGTCATCAAACGGAGCTGTGGTTATGCAGTTCTCAAGAGATAACACCAATTGGGAACAAGTTGGAGCACAGGCAAAAAATGGCAATACCAGTTGGGCAACAGCAAAACTTATCGACCTGAGCGCCGAAACTACACCATGGGGATCAAGTATTTATATTCGATTTCTGAATAGTACCGACAGGAATGTAAATATCAAAAACCTGAAAATCACAGCATCCATTTATGAAATCACGAACAATGTTGATATTATTAATGCTGATGCAACTGTAATCAGTGTCAGGTATTTCAATGTACAGGGACAGGAAATCAGCCCCGATAGCAAAGGGTTGATAATCCGTAAGATCAGGTATTCAAACCAAGTTGTTAAAACTGAAAAGAAATTTATTAAATAATTAGTAAATAGTAAATCATAAGCTTAGTTTTCATGAAAAAATCAATCACACTATTTATTGCTGTCATACTGCTAACCTCAGTTGCAGCGCAGTCCCTGACCCATGTTATCGGACAACCAACCGGATTTGCTTCTATGAATGGAGGTACAACAGGAGGTGAAGGCGGTCCGGTTGTAACCGTTACCAATGCTGACGAATTGAAAGCAGCCGTAGATGGATCTAATGATGCCACGATTATTTTGGTTAGTGGAACGATTAATGTTGGGAGTGAAATGTCTGCCCGTGGCAATAAAACCATAGTCGGATTGGGTACCGATGCCCGTATTGCCGGCGGAGGTTTCGGTTGGAACACCAAAAGCAATGTCATCGTGCAAAACATTACTTTCGAAGATGCATCGGATGACTTGCTGAAAATCAACAACAAATGTAAGAACTTCTGGATAGATCATTGCACTTTCAGTGATGGCGCCAGTACCAATTCAGGTTCGCACGACGGGATGCTGGATATTACCCGCGGAAGTGAGTTCGTTACCGTATCGTATTGCCGGTTCTTTAATCACGATAAAAACATCCTGATTGGTCACAGCGATAGCGAGTCGGGTGATGTAATTATGAAGGTTACGTTGCACCACAATTGGTTTGATGGCACGGTGCAGCGTAACCCCAGGGTGCGTTATGCCACGGTTCATTGTTTCAATAACTATCATGTAAATAACCGTATTTATGGTGTGGCATCTGCCTGTAATGCTAACGTGCTGGTTGAAAACAGCTATTTCAAAGATACACAGATTCCTTTGCAGGTAGGCGTTCCGGGGTTTTCGCCGGCCGGTTATTTAGTTCAACGGGATTGCTATTTTGAAAACTGCGGAACTCCACAACTAAACGAGAAGGATATGACCGGATTATTCCCTTATGAATATTCGCTTGACAGTGTGATGTATGTACCCTGTATTGCCGAGACCTATGTCGGTGCCGGGAAACCCCATAAAACAGACGAAAACTTTGATTGTGAAGCGACTTACCCTGGTGGCAATGGAGGTGGAGATGAAGAACCCGATCCGGATGAAGATGGATACATCTGGGTGAAAAATAATTTCTTTCAGGGAGATGCCGATGCCAATGGATGGTTTTGGTTCAATGATCAGGAAAAAGCCGGGAAATACATGAATTCGATGATTACTTTGTTTGATTCTCAATCTTCGTCGGGTGTTACTTCAACCTTGCAGGTAGAAAAAGCAGGTGCAGGAACTGATGGGACAGCAGGATCAACCGGAGCTATTATTGGTTGTCTTGACCTTGGAAAATCAGCAACAAAATCGGAATATACAGGTGGATCAGTTGTATTTGAACTTCCTTCCTGCGGTGAGTTTCAGTTTACGAGTTCGCGTACCGGTGATAATTTGCTGAAAGTGCAGACTGCGACATCAGCTGCCGGACCTTTTACGGATGTTTATACATATTCTTCGGCAAAAGGTATCGCGACGGTTAATGCAACCCAGTATGTGCAAACCGAAAATCCGGTTTGGGTGAAAATTATCAACGGATCAACGGGTAGTTTGAATATTCACGGTGTGAAAATCAGTTCTTATGAAAAAATACTTTCATCAACTAAAATAGTGAAAGAAGGAATATCAGCGTTAAATTACCATCAGGGGGTGCTGACTTTCAAACATGAAAAAACGGCTCCGGCTGAAATCAGAATATCGAATGCTGAAGGGAAAACCATCGATATCCCTTTCCGGGGATGGGTGGAAGCAGGCGTTGAAAATCGTTTGCAACTTAATATGAACCACCTGAACAAAGGTGTTTATCTACTTATGATGAATACAAATGAAGGTGTAACTACATTGAAGATATCAAAATGAGGTTGATAATTTTGTCTGTAACGGTTTTTTATTGCGTGTTTTTATCAGCAGTAAATTATTATGTATCTCCTTCGGGAAATGATGCCAACACAGGCACGTTGGAATCTCCGCGGTTTAATATCTCCTCGCTGGTAAATCTCGTGAACCCGGGCGATACAATTTTCGTGTTGCCTGGCAGGTATAATTATAACTCGATAACCCGTCTCACCCGATCCGGCACTTCAGATCAACGTATCTGTATTTTCGGAACGGGATATACTACGGTTGCTGAGCGTCCGTTGCTGAATTACAGTGCACAGGGTGCCGGTGATGCTAACCGTGCTTTTTTACTTGAAGCGGGTGCGGATTATTGGCATATCAAAGGATTGATTATTCAGGAGGCAGGCGACAATGGCATCAAAATAGAAAGTAACTGGAATATTATCGAATTTTGTGACTTTGATGCTTGTTATGACAGTGGACTACAAATCGGTCTGAGTAAAAATGCTGGTGCTAATGACGGAACTTGTGCGTATAATTACATCCTGAATTGCGATTCTTACAACAATTGCGATTCGCATAAAAGTGGTGGTAATGCAGATGGATTTGCCTGTAAGTTGTTTTGTGGACCGGGTAATATCTTCGAAAACTGTCGTGCCTGGAATAACTCTGACGATGGCTGGGATATGTATTCGAATACTTTCGGCGTGCTGATGTTAAATTGTTGGACCTGGCATAACGGGGATAAGAATACTCTTCGTGATGGAAAATATGGAAATGGTAATGGGTTCAAGATGGGCGGAAACAGTACCTATTCGCGGGGAACAAATATCGCGGTAGGATGCATTGGTTTCGATCTGTATTACGTGAGTGGCGCAGGAAAAGTGTTCGATCAGAATGATAATCAGGATCCGCAGGTAATGCTCCACTGCGTGGCTTTTGATAACATTAAGGGTTTTTCCATGGCGAGCGGAAGCAGCGGTCATACCATCAAAAACTGCATCGGGTTTAAATCAAGGGATAAAATTATCAGTGATCAGGAACAAAACATCACCCAAAACAACAGTTGGCAGTTTGGTGATAATATCAAAGACAAACAGAACGGCGGCATTGGTAATTACGATGATTTTGTAGTCGATTTATCGAATAATATCGTGGCTAATCAATTGGCTTCGGTACAACGTAATGTTGATGGATCAATTCCGGATAACGGGTTTTGTCGACTGAAATCTTCATCCGATTGCATAGATATGGGACAAGTTGTTTCCTATACTTTCTTGGGTGTAAAACACGACATTCCATATCATGGAGCTACTCCCGATTTGGGCGCTTATGAATATAATACTGCGACAGCGATATTGAATCCTGGTACACGAATATATTCTAATTTGAAAATTTCTCAAACAGGATTAACTGATATCTCAACCATCAGCTTCAAATTAGAAAGATCCATAGTTATTAGTCTGGATGTAGTTGATATTCAGGGTAGAATAGTGATGAGTTGTGTAAGTCGACAGCTTTTTCCGGTAGGAGATAATTACCACATAGTTTATTTGGGTAATTTGCAGCCGGGAATGTACATGGCACGGTTAAGTGCTGAAAATAAAGTGCTGCAAACCCTTAAATTTCTGCGTTAATATGAAAAAACTTGTTTTCATTATCATACTTTTACCTTTTGTTTCGCTCTATGCTGATTTGATTGTTCAGGCTGAAAGTGGTACTTTTGACGGTAAAACCGATACCCAGCATAGTGGTTATACAGGTAGTGCTTTTGTGGATCTTACAAATAAAACGGGTAGCGCTTTGTTGCTGGAATTCAGTTTGGCCGAAGCAATGCCTGAAGCTACCGTGCTGGTACGTTGGGCAAATGGAAAAAACGATGACCGGGCAATGAGTTTTACAGTCAATGGAGATTTGCAGATTGCTTCGCAAGCTTTTGGTTACTCCGGAGCTTTTACTACCTGGATTGAAACGCCGGTGGCGCTTAATCTTCGCAAGGGTGTTAATCGTTTGCTGCTTACGTCGCTTACTGCTAATGGCGGTCCGAATATGGACAGGATCACCATTGTAGGAGGAGAACAAGGTCTGAAGGAATATGCACTCAATATCTCCATAAAAGGAAAAGGTTCCGTTGTGAAAATTCCGGATGAACCTTTCTATCCGGAAGGTACAACCGTTCAACTTCAGGCAGTTCCCAATCCTTTTTTTCAAGCTGCGTTTGTAAGCTGGACAGGTGATATTACTTCTTCTTCTGATATAAATACGCAGATAACTATTGATGCTGAGAAAAGTATTACAGCTACCTTTAAATCAGCCATGTATAATGCTTATTATTGCGCTCCTGTGGAAAAGGGAGGTAGCGATTTAAATCCGGGAACAATGGAATTCCCCTTTTTCAATATCAGTAAAGCGCTCACGGTTATGGAACCGGGCGATACGATTTACATGCGTGGTGGAACCTACAGGTATACTGCAACTATCCTGCTTACAGGACAGGGCAGTCCGCTCGAATATTTCAGCATATTTAATTATCCTGAAGAATATCCGGTGTTGAATTTTTATGATATTTTCAATTCGTATAGCAATCTGAGCGCTTCTGCCAGAGGGGAAGCGCGTGGGTTTAAAATTACCGGTGATTATTATCATTTAAAAGGATTGGAAATTTGTCAGGCGCCTGACAATGGGATTAAAATTGAAGGAAGTCATAATATCTGTGAACGTTTGGTGTTACATCATAATGGTGATTCTGGTATTCAGATAGGACTTGCCAAAGAATCGCCCGATGCGGCTGATAAGGTTTGTAATAATCTGATAAAGAACTGTGATTCGTATAGAAACCTTGATTGGGGTACCGGATATGAAAATGCCGACGGATTTGCTTGTAAACTTTCACCGGGAGCCAATAATCGTTTTGTGGGGTGCCGCGCATGGGAAAATGCCGATGACGGATGGGATTTTTATATGACTCATTATACAATTTATGTAGATTCGTGTTGGACTTTCGGAAACGGGAATCCGGCTTTGGCCAGTAAGAGTGATCTGGATTGGGAATATGGACAAAAAAATACCCTGCCTTCCGGTTGGGCGGGAGATGGAAACGGGTTCAAACTGGGGGGCGACGATTGGGCAGCTAAACATGTAGTGCGGAATTGCATTGCTTTCGATGGTTATGTCACGGGTGCCGGTTTCAGTGAAAATAATAATGCCGATAGTCTTTTTTTGTCTAATTGTGTTTCCTGGCAGGGAATGAAAAACTTCCGGATTCGGGCTTATCCCAGTGATTTGAGAAATTGTATCAGTTTTGATGCTAAAGTAAGCGGTGAGGGACAAATGTATGACCTTGCCACCGGCACTACTGAACTTAATAATTCATGGAACAGTATCGACAATGCCTTTGCGCTGGTTCCTTACAAAGACCAGAACAACAAAACCTTTGACCAGAAAACTATTTACAATGAATTTGTTAGTACTTCCAAAGACGATTTTCTTGCCCCGCGCGAGCCGGATGGTGGTTTGCCTGAAAATGGTTTTGGAAGGTTAAAGGAAAACTCCATTTTTATTGATAAAGGAACTAATGTTGTCAGGGGAATAGATCCTGTTAGCTGGAAAAGAATTGATATTGAGTTAAATGGATTTTATGGCACAGCTCCTGATCTTGGCGCTTTCGAATATGTTCCCGCTTCTGTCAGCGGATTAAATGCCATTGAGAGTGGAAGTCATAACCTGAAAGTATATCCCAATCCATTTGTCGGTTCTACAACACTTGAAATTGAAAGTGTTTATTCCGGAACCGCTAAATTGGCAATTTATGATATTTCAGGAAAAGAAGTGTTGCAATTTTATTTAAACAACCTGATGACGGGAGAAAAAAGAACGATAAAACTGAACGGGTTCTCGAAAACTGGAATTTATACGGCTGTTTTTAGTAATGGAAATTACAAAAAAACGCTTAAACTGATAAAAATTAATCCATAAAAGTAATGTTGTTTTGCTTTAGATTATATACCTCCGGCACAATTGAGATGCGGAATGTTGAAGTTGCAGGTTATCATAAAGTTACATCGAACTTAACATCAACTCAGACGTTATAAAACAAGTAAATTGTATGCCGTCAGTAATATTAGAAAGATTAATACGCTTGATGAATATCTTGTGTTTACGGTCATGAAGAAAAGATAAAACTCTAACAATAAACAAATAAGATGAGAAGAAAAATTTCATTATTCTTGCTTGCGGCAATGATGTTTAGTCTTAATGCTGCAACTTTTCGTCCTGATTCACTTTATTCCAAATGGATTATTGATTCACGGATGGGAGATTTCAGAAACAAAACGAATACAAACCGTTTTTTGACTCCGACCACTACCCGTAATGTCGGCTGGGACTATGTGCCGGGATTGGTTGCCAAAGCCATCATCAAGGCATGGGAACAATACAAAAACGAGCCCTGGAGTGCTTACTATTTTACAGGAATACAGGACTATGCCGACAATGTGACTATGAATCTGGGTGCCAGTAATATTGATGACCTCAACGCGGGGAAAATTTATTTTGAATTGTATCGTGGTGCTATTGAAAAAGGTCAGACAGTGAAAGCAGCGACTTACAAAGCGAATATTACTACCTGTCGCAATACACTGAAGAATAATCATAACCGTATCGGGTCTAACTTGCCGGGTTCCGGAGGTTTTTGGCATAAGTTGCAGTATGTTAACCAGATGTGGCTCGATGGTTTGTATATGGGGCCGGCATTGTATGCCGAATGGCAGGGTAATTTCGGTTATGAACTGGGTGAGGCAGATAACCTGGCTTCGTGGGATGATATCGTGATGCAATTCGACACCATTTTCAAATATACCTGGGATGCGCAAAAGAAACTGAATTACCATGCCTGGTCAGCCGAACCGCTTAACAATGCCTCAAAATACTGGGCGGATCCTGTAACCGGTAAATCACTGGAGTTCTGGGGCAGGGGAGTCGGCTGGTTTTTTGCAGCTCTGGTGGATGTGCTGGAATATATGCCGGCAAGTCATCCGGCTCGTACTCGCGTGATTAATTACGCCAACTTAGTTGCCGACGGTTTGAAAGATCGTCAGGATGAGGCAAGTGGTTGCTGGTATCAGTTGTTGCAATATGATAATACCTTAAAAGGAACAAGCTGCAATGTGTATAACTACTTAGAATCATCAGCTTCCGCCATGTTTACTTATGCTTATTACAAAGGTATCCGGTTGGGTGTATTAGACAAAGCCATCTATAAACCTGTTGCTGATAAGGCGTACAAAGGTTTCATCCAGACTTTCGTGGTCGAAGAAGGAAACGGCAAAATCAAACTCATACAAAGTTGCGAATCGGCTGGTTTGAGCAGTACACGTAAGGGTGATGCCAATTACTACCTGTGTGGCAGCGATGTAGCGATACATAACAATACCGAAGGAAAAGTGTTAGGCCCATTCATTATGGCCAGTCTTGAGTATGAACTCTCGAATGATGTGACCACAACGTCACCCTGTAACGCCGACAATCAGTTTAAAATTCGTTCAAACAACCTGCAATTAAGTATAGAATCTCCAGAAAATAATTTGGATAGCGTCGTGGTGTACAACATGCAGGGACAAAAAATTGCTGATCGTTTTTCTAATAAAACTTGTTGTACAAATATTTCAGTTCCCGATCAGGGTTTATATTTCGTCAGAATAAATCATTTACATAGTTATAAACATTGGATTGACTAATTGTCATGTTATGAAAAAGCTTTTATCGGTCATTTTTATAATATTTACATCTTCGATATGTATTTTTGCTGATATTGTTGTCGCTAAAGATGGTTCGGGAGATTTTACTTCTATTCAGGCAGCATTGAATAGCATTGCTGTACCAAATACCACATGGACAACCATTGTTGTAAAGAACGGGATATACGATGAGCATGTTATGATAAAAACCGGTTACATTGCTTTGGTGGGTGAGTCGAGAAGTCAGACCCGGATTGAACATAATATTTCCCGCACTTCGTGGAATAAAGGAGGCGGGAACGGATCAAATATTGGAACCGGTGTTATTAATATCGCGTCAGGTGTAAGTAATGTCGTGATTGCCAATCTTTACATCAGGAATACGTATGAGGAATCCGAAGATTACACTGAAGTCATTCGTTCGGAAACAGGAACTACAAAATTGTGGGTCATGAATTGCAATGTGTTGGCTTTATGGAAAGATACTTTTGCGCCATGGGGGAAGGCGGGTGGCATGTATTACGTGTCAGATTGTACCTTCCGGGGTAGTATCGATGCTTTTTGTCCGCGCGGATATTGTTACGCTATCAACAACCGGTATATCGAAACAAAGAGCAGTAGTCCAATTTGGCATGAAGGGGTTGCTCAGGAAGACCAAAAGTTGGTTATACAGGGAGGATCTGTTCATAGCGAATACAATAAAAACGTCAAACTGCAAAATGCTCAGAATTATGCGAAGTTCTACTATCTTGATGTTCGCTTATCCGATAGCATTACCCAGTTGGGGAATTCATCGCCTACCTGGTTTTATGGGGTAAAAGGGAAAAGTGATTTAAGCTGGTTTTCAAATAATCTTACACTTTCAGATAGAAAACAGATTGATGCTAAATGGACCTTTCAGGAAAAGTGGAATCCCGAAAATACATTGCCTCAGGTACTTCCTTTTGCTTCAATGCCGCAACCGTACAATGGGAGATATGCTCTTGGAACGGATGTTTTACAGTTGAAATGGGTGCCGGCTCGCGACATGATTTCTCAGAAAATATATCTTGGTAAAAACAAACAACCTGATTTTCTTGCTGAAACGACGGAAAATGTATATCAAGTTGATACTTTTGAACCCAATACAACTTATTACTGGAAAGTAAATACTGTAACATCTGAAGGGGAAACAGACGGGGCGATATGGTGTTTTTCAACCGGAGACACGATTGATGACCTCGTGATTCCGGAAGATCCCGGAAATCCCGAGACTCCGGATAATACTGATTATGAATCTTCCCGACTGAATACGTACGAAACAACTCTTTCGTGTAAAACGATGCCGAAAGAACCGGCATGGATTACCAAAGCCGGCAGTGTGAACTGGACTTCCGGAACGGGATATCGCTGGGGAAGTTCCTCGGCAGTGTTGACCCTGAAAGTAAGCGGTTGTACGGAGATAGCATGTGCCTTTACCAATGGTAGCACTTCCCGCCCTATCATTATTACTGATGGAAATAACACCAATGATGTAACGGCATATCCATCGACAGCCAATGCTGAATCAACAGTAAGGTTTTATCCGTTTACAACCGGAGATGCGGATTTTCAGATTAAAACAAGCGGGTCAAGCGGACTAACCATTACAAAGATTGTTTTTTATGGTGTTAAAAGTAGCATGCAAATACCTGCTGATGAGACGCTCCCTCCCTTCTTTACGATTCGTCAGCGTCTGCTCGAAACAACCGGGAATCATTTGTTGGATGTATTTGATGTTTCCGGTAGGTGTATTTCCCGTAATATCCTTCGATTAGAATTGCTGCCCGGTGTTTATTGCATCAAATCAGGTTTCCATTCGGGTAAAGCTATTGTTTTGTAGTGTGTTTTTTAAACAAATTGTCTTGTTCTAAACCGATGGTTTGTGTTGAAAAAATGCTGATTATCACTTGTGAGATAGTCTTTTTTCTTGCTTACCCAATAACTCCACATTTTACGTCAATTTTTACACAAAGTATACAGTGGTATAATATAAATTTGTTGCAGATAAATTTTATTTTTTAATAAACACTTTAAATTTATAGGTTATGAAAAAAACGATTACAAAGCTATTAACAGTAGTATTTTTGTTAACAACATTTAGTTTGTCGGCACAGGATCCGGATGCAAAAATTGAAGGTTTTACCAGTGGATGGGTAAATCAAACTTTTAATGCTGATACGGAGAGTCAGATTTATATGTTTCATGTTGGTGCAGGTGTGTCATCAGGAACAGTTACTTGTTTTGATGCGAATACATCAAGGAATTCGGTAAGACCTGATAGTAATGGTGACTATTTTGAACTACAATTGAATTATTCTGAAACTTCAAAACTTATTGAACAGGTTTCGTTCTCAGTAACAGCCAACTCTACAACTGCAACTTACGTTGGGCATTATGGATGGAGTACTAATGGTACTACATGGACTGATGGAGCGCAGTTTGCCATGCCTGGTTCCGCCGGACCTTGTGCAACTTATACTGTTGCTGCCCCTACAGGAGCAAAGTATTTCAGGATCATGAGAAATAGTACAAGTACTACATGGGCAGGTACAACGGGCGGTGGTCAGACAATTCGTATTCTTGGAGTTTCAGTTTGGTTAAAATCAACAACTCCAACTGTAACTTTAACATCCGGAGCAAATCCCACATCAGCCATGGAAACACTTGAAATGACTCCGGCAGTTTATACTTATGCTGCAGTTGAAGATGATGCTAACGTCTTATTTGATTGGTATACTGATAACACTTATACTACACCTACTACTGCTCCCGGAGGTTTGTCTATAGCTAAAGATACAGATGCAAAAACGGTTACAGTAAGTGGAACGCCAACAACTGTTGGAACGTATTATTATAAAATAATAGTCGACGAAGATGGCGGAAATGAAATTGAAGGTTCGGTTGTTGTAGAAGCTTTTGTAACTCCGACACCTATCATAACACTCACAAGTGGCAACAATAACCAGATTTTAAAAGCCGGCAATGCAATTACCAATATTGTTTATACCGTGCAGTATGCCGATGGAGCATCTGTAACAGGTTTACCTACAGGTTTATCTGGCTCTTATGATGCCGGAACATACACCATTTCCGGAACAGTTGATGGAGCAGTGACTCCCGGGACTTTTAATTATACGGTTACCGCTGATCCTTTGACAGGTTACTCAGGTGAAGATGTAACAGCAACAGGGAGCGTGGTGGTTAAATCAGCTACCTCAAAAGCGATTCTGTATCTTACCGGAACAGCAACGCCATCAGCTACGGATACAAAATTATATCCACATTTGAATAACAACATAAATTATTGGGTAACAGTAAAACAGGCGGCAGGAACAGCTCCCGGATCATCATTCTACGATTCTTATGATTTGATTATACTGAATGAAATTGTTTCAGGTACAAATGTTGAAGCGGTTGCTTTAAAAAATATCAATAAACCGATTCTTAACCTGAAATCATTCGTTTATAATTCAGGTCGCTGGAGTTGGGGTACTGCCGATAATGGTCAGGCTAACAATGGAACAGTAACAGTAGCACAACCTACCCACCCGATATTCGCAGGAATTACCCTGAACGAAGGCACATTGGAATTGTTAAGTGGCGCTGCAGCCAAAGGTGTTCAACCTGCTGATGTAACAATTGGTGGTATAACCGTGGCAACTGCTCCAAAAAATGCTTCTCCATACGATCACGCTGTCGCTATTCATGATGTACCGGCCAATGTTCGTGGAGAATCTATCACTGAAAAATACATCATGGTTGCTTTGTGTAATGATAGTTACGATAAAATGACAAATGATGCATTGACGCTTTTCGATAATGCAATCAATTATTTGTTGACAGGTTCACAATTTGTGCCGGTTTATACTGATGTTGAAAATGTAGATTTAAGTGAGATTACCATTGAAGGTATGCAAATTCGTAATCCAAATTACGAATACATCCGTGTAATGGATATGTCCGGCAGAATCATTATTTCTTCTGATAAGGATATTGATATGAGCTCATTTAATAAGGGAATTTATATCATTCGTGCAAAATCGGGTGTGAAAAAGATTGCTCTTACAATGTAGATATTGGTAGTTTGCATTGGTTTTATAGTTTGAGTTAGAAGAAAGAGACCTAAGATTTTGTCTCTCGTGAAAAGAGGCTGTCTCAAAATAAAATTGAGTCAGCCTCTTTCCTTTCAAATAGAAAAAGTTGTTTTTTCAAGATATTTCTATCTGTTCAAATCTCAGGAAGTGATTTTAAGTGTTTTTTTGGTTTTTAGA
>JAEWUM010000011.1 GCA_023459355.1 Bacteroidota bacterium
TATCCCGGAGGATTATGTTAATTTTGTCGAAACACAAATCAATAATCGACCTAGAAAAAGATTCAATTATGAATCACCAGTTTTTATGTTTAATCAAAAAGTTGCATTTTCAACTTGAATGTTGCAAATAAAAAAACTTGGGCTAAATAAATTTACAAATAAATCAATCTTAAAGATTCTTTATTGATGTTTATCGAAAAGTACTACACTATTCTACTTTTTCTACAAATTTACCGATATGCCCCGATAAAGTAAAATATTTTAATACAATTTAAACAACACATATTACATATAAAGACGAAAAGACGTTGCATTATTCTTTATTTTTAAATTTAAACCCCGTACTGCATTCGACAACTAGGATGCGGCACGGGGCTATCAATATAACTGAATTGAATTATTACATCTGGCTTACTCTAATTAATTTTTCTCATAGTCGGCGTAAATTTGAAAGTAAAGTCAATCGACTGCGTTCCCGAATAAACTTTTAATCCGGTCTTTTCGAAAAAGCCCTGTTCCATCGCAGTGATGATTTCGGAGACCGGAATCTCGAATGTACTTACAGCAAATTTATCATCCCCGGTGGTATCGTTTTCCTTCATATCGATTTTAACCATAATTTTGTCATCTCCCTTCAGGAAAGGCCATTCTTTTTCAGTTTGGGTATTCACCGGGAAAATATGGTTTGCTTTTTCATCGAACGACTGATAATTACCGGCTGAACGGGAGAAATGAGTATGAGCAGCATCTTCACCGAGGCTTGCAGGCCAGCTTTTAACGTTGCCGTAAATTTCGGCATTGCCTCCTGCATCCGATATATTGAGTTTCATGCCTGCCATAAGGGTTTTTACATCGTATACCACATTATCGGTACGCGGTATGGCAGTAACGATGGGGTAACGTGCAGCAAATACGATTTTACCGATTTTATTGTCGTTGATATAACGAAGTTTGTACGAGATAGGTGCTCCCGGGGATGTTCTCGAGAAATTTCCACCTTCGGTGATATATTTCTTGAAATCTTCGAATCCGTTAATCGTCGCACTGGCATCAGCTCCGCTTCCACCCAGGACATACACTTTCATGGTCGATTTAGATTGCAACGAATTAAAATCAGCGGAAACAGAACCTTTCACGTTAGCATACGAAGCATTGAGGAATGTGCGTACTTCCGTTTCAGTAAGTTCGGATTCGATTGTAAACAAAGCCATACGGCCAAAAGTAACGGTCGACACATACATGGGCATAAATGAACCAAAAAGACTGCGATCCACATCGGCATCAAACAAATCGGACGGTTGATTGGGCAAATCCATATCGAGTGTGTAATAGCTTTGGATGAACTTGGCAACCAACCTGGTTTTTACTTTCTTGTTCGAGAAGTCGAAACCACTTTTTATATTTACACCGCCACCTTTGTAACTTGCACGCAGTGCCATGTCGAGTTGTTGTTCGGAATTAGCCTGTTCGATCGTAAAGCTAAGATTAGCGTAAGGCACATCGTAATCCTGTTTCATAAGGGAATTTACAGCTTCGCGAATGGTTGAAAGTTTGGGGTCGTTCACCTCGATAGAAGTGTTTGCACCACCAAGCAGGGAAGTAGAAATGGTAATCGGTTTACGTTTAGCTGCAATCAGGGTGTAAGTTCCATCCAGAATCGATTCGCCTTTTATCAGCGCACCTGGATAAATTACATCTGTCTGCGGATTAAGCACCATTTGTTCATCGTATCCGGCTGCAGCCTGGTAGTAATCGATGTGATAATAATACTCTTCTGTGGTGTCTTTTTCGCTGCTTTCAACTACAGGGTCGCTAATTGCCGGCATCTCAGCTTCAATTGATTTCATAGCTTTAAAGTGCTCATTGAGAGAAGTTGAAAACTGTTCTTCTGGTTCCTGTACTGGTTCATCACAGGCTGTGAACGTGAAAGAAAAGCATGCAGCTGCAAATAAAGCGATGGCTGGTCGCATTGATTTTTTTGTAATTTTGAGAAAATTCATAATGGATATTTTTGATGATTGTTTGTATTCACGCAGGTTGGGATGAATTACCCACAAAATTAAAGGGAAAGAGGCATTTTATTTTCAGGAAAAACCCTGAAAAACACATAGGAGAAACCCTGAAATTGACACAAGAGGAAACCCTTAGAATACAACAAAGATCAAACTTCAACCAATTTATTTTTAATAGCGTAAACTACCAGATTAATGGTGTTGCGGGTTTTAGTTTTACGGAGTAAAGAAGCGCGGTGTACTTCGATGGTTTTTACACTCAGAAAAATTTTACCGGCTATTTCCGAAACCGATAGGCCGGTGCATAAAAGGTTCAACACTTCTTTTTCGCGTAAAGTAAGTGTAATTCCTTTTTCATTTTGCACTATTTCTGATGTTTTTTTTGTGTTGATGAGCATTTGGCGAAGCATTTCAGTTGAAAAATAGCTTTCGCCCTCCATAATAATATTTATAGCACGTTCAAACTCCTGCTTCCCGGCTGTTTTCAGCACAAAACCCATTGCACCGGCAAATATTATTTCAGCATAATTAGCTTTCTCATTAAGCATGGTAAGAACCAGAAACTTAAGCGAAGGTTTTATGGATAATCCTTTTTTGATTGCTTCAAGTCCATTCATGACCGGCATTTCAATATCCATAATCACAAGATCCGGGGCGTGTATCTCCAGCAGATCAAGAAAGGCCTGTCCATGCTCAGCTTCAGCTACTACCTCGCCTAAACCTTCATTTTCAATAAGCAGTTTTATCCCTTCACGAAACAAGGGATGATCGTCTACAACAATAATTCTATTCATCTGTAATCAACTGGCATACAACAAAAAGCAGCATAAGAGGTACCGCAAAATTACCGGCATTTGTAACTTTGCATCCCGAAACAAAACCCAAACTTCATGCTGTGACACAAAGATACAATAATACTTTCAGATTCAGCCTGCCTGTCATCGTTTCAGAAATAAAAAACATCAGGTCTGACAACACAAACCTGATGAATCAATTAAAAAAAGCTAGTCAGTTACAACTTCGCATGTGTTCCATCACAGAATGGCGCATCTTTCGATTGTTTACATCCACACAGCGCCACCTTTTTCTTTTCTGTCAACTCAAATTTCCGGGGAACAAAACCAAGTGTTTTGTGGGTCTTCAAATCACAAAACGGATCATTGGCACTTTGTCCGCACGCACACCAAAGATGCGAGCCAGCCTCCAGGTCCAGTATGTAAGGACCTTTTTGTTTAACTTTTTGTTCCATGATAATTACATTTAATTAGAATCACACAAATATATCCATTTTATTCCTAATTCACACAGGATTACAACCGGGAATATTTCAAAAATAATTTTGTGCAGGTAAAAACTGACATTAAGCACCTAATAATTCGAATCAGTATTTAAAAAATTAGATAAATGAAAGCAACAGAGAGTCTCCCGTATATATGGTTAAGTAATCCGGCAGCCGATCTGACTTTCATCGCTCTTTGAATTTTTGTTTTTTCATTAAGCC
>JAEWUM010000012.1 GCA_023459355.1 Bacteroidota bacterium
CAGTGGTCAACATGCTCCGGAATTGAACTTGCGGCACAATTTGCCGGAATTTATAAAAGTCCGGTGGTTGTTTAAATTATAATCATTATTTTTGATGCCAAAAGATGTAGTTGACCGAATGGTTACTTATCATCAGGCTCTTTTAATTGAACCAGAAGGAATTGAAATCCCCGCCGACCTTGACCAGTTCGCGGGGAACAAAAACTTTTAATTGAACCAGAAGGAATTGAAATAACAATCAAGGCAGAATAACAACATTTCTAAATAGACTTTTAATTGAACCAGAAGGAATTGAAATTTTATGAAAGTAATAGTATGATTCAGGGTTACATACTTTTAATTGAACCAGAAGGAATTGAAATTTCGATAGCTTTGTCAATCGCCATATCTTCAAACTCTTTTAATTGAACCAGAAGGAATTGAAATTCCCAATTAAAAAACATGCAGTTTTTTCTATTGTGTCTTTTAATTGAACCAGAAGGAATTGAAATAGGTCGGCGGGGTGGTGTGTGGTGATTATCTATGTACTTTTAATTGAACCAGAAGGAATTGAAATGTTAGAACGCCCCACAAACGCCCGTTTGGAATGCCCGCTTTTAATTGAACCAGAAGGAATTGAAATATGCTAAATGGTCGCTTATAACGCAATATGAGTACCTTTTAATTGAACCAGAAGGAATTGAAATTAATTTTATATTTTTAATTGTTTCAGACAGGGCAAAACCTTTTAATTGAACCAGAAGGAATTGAAATAAAGGTACATATAAAGTAAACATAACACTTTCACCACTTTTAATTGAACCAGAAGGAATTGAAATCCCATTTTATGAAATGCGGGTGCGGCACCTACAACTTTTAATTGAACCAGAAGGAATTGAAATTTTCTTGCGCTCTTTTGTCTGTTCAAAGATTGTGCTACTTTTAATTGAACCAGAAGGAATTGAAATGTGGTTAAACGTGATAATTGTCTTGCTCCGAATAATGCTTTTAATTGAACCAGAAGGAATTGAAATCAAAGTAAGTGGTGTGACATTTGGGATGGAGCAAGACTTTTAATTGAACCAGAAGGAATTGAAATTTTATTGGGACGAAGATAACAACACATTTTCTTTTCCACTTTTAATTGAACCAGAAGGAATTGAAATTCGTAACATCAGCATCATAATCCCTGTGAATAAGCACTTTTAATTGAACCAGAAGGAATTGAAATAAGTTTATCGGGAAGGCTTCACATCGTATGATGAACTTTTAATTGAACCAGAAGGAATTGAAATCTAAATCGGTGACAGCTAATATTCAGAAGGTAATAGCACTTTTAATTGAACCAGAAGGAATTGAAATAATATTTGGGGGTTCTGTTTGTTTGCTGATATTGATCTTTTAATTGAACCAGAAGGAATTGAAATATTTGAAATTGTGCAAGTGTAATTCCTTGTTTGTTACTTTTAATTGAACCAGAAGGAATTGAAATGCGGGCATGCTCACGCGACGCCCTAAATGGATGGTTCTTTTAATTGAACCAGAAGGAATTGAAATCACGTTAAGAAGTTCCTTGATGTGTTCAATAATGCCTTTTAATTGAACCAGAAGGAATTGAAATATAGTGGGTTTACCGGCAGCACAGAGATAGGGTTCTTTTAATTGAACCAGAAGGAATTGAAATTCCAAATGGGTCTGAATGTTCATCGTTTTTAATCCTTTTAATTGAACCAGAAGGAATTGAAATCATGTTTATTCGCTGAGATGTAATGTCCGAAAAACTTTTAATTGAACCAGTAGGAATTGAAACTTTGCAAATGTCCTGAATCTTTTTTTGTCTGCACCTCTTTTAATTGAACCAGTAGGAATTGAAACATGTAATCTAAGTTAATTAATCGCTTCCAATGAGTCTTTTAATTAAACCAGTAGGAATTGAAACTTCAAAAGATATATGGTTAAAACTCCTGACCTTGTTACTTTTAATTGAACCAGTAGGAATTGAAACGTAGGTTGACCCGTTCATCAGGTGTTGAATCTTCAATCATCTTTTAATTGAACCAGTAGGAATTAAATATTTTAGGAGGATACCATAAGGGTGGAAGTTAAACCAAATTAACCACTTTATTAAACATAATAACAATGAATGAAAAATTAAGCTGTTCCAGTTTACAGGAAGAACTATGTGCATTTATGAAGCGCAACGCGATTAACTTTCCCGGCAACGATGCCCTGTTACAACAACTTTCCCAACGAGTTTTAAGTGCCATGCATGAGGCAGAACTCCAAAAGTTGAGCCGTTTTTTGAGGCTTTTCAACAGACGTATGAACACATGTAGGTAGGATATTTCAAAAAGCTCAGAGCTTTTGATTTTTCTTCGGGGAGGGAGATGTAAAAGCTCTGAGCTTTTTGTAGAAACCTCTGGGCTTTTTATGAAAACCTCTGAGCTTTTTGTAAAAAGCCCAGAGGTTTTTAATTGAAATAAGGGAGGATAATGTAATAAATCAGGGTGGATGGATACAGCAATACCGGTAATGTCCCCTGTCATTACCGGTCAAAATTGAATTCAGCCCTAGGTTTTCGACAAAACAAGCCCTGGGTTGTGATGAAATGCCCCTTGCGTAGCGACAAAATGCGCCTTGAGTTATGGCGCTACCCAGTGCTTGTTGTGTCATTATCCAATAAGCACTTTGTCAAAACGCAAGGCTTGTTTTGCCACATATCCGCCTTGGTTTTTCGGGTTGAGATAGTGATTGTCAGACAAAAAAGCATGATAAACACACAAAAAACAGCATAAGCCCGTAAAGCATTAAAGTCTGTCTTATTCACAGACAGATCACCCCTTACATGGTCAGCAATTGTGCCCGGGTGTAAATATGTAAACGGATACGTTCGCAATTGTGGATACGTAGAGATGCAATGCATTGCGTCTCTACAATTACAAAAATCGCATCGTCCATTGCAAAAATCGCCTACGCTTGGTAGCTTAAAAGCTATTAGGGGGTGTTTTGTTAGTCTGTCGATACAATCACGATACAAACAAAATATTGGCAGAAGTAAAAATAATGTTGCTGTAAACACCAGGTAAATTGCGCTTGTTATTTTCATGTTAATAATGAATGAGGTGAATAGATGGTCGCAAAAATAAAATGAATATTTTAAAAACAGGCGACACCATTTGTCAATTTTGGGACATGGTTTGTCCAATTTGATGATTAGAATGGGTTGCGATTGCAATTTTGGATTCAATTACGGTCATCGCGCCTCTACCAACATTTTTACCGCCTCCACCCACTCCTCTTCTGCATTTAAACTTTCGCACATCACCAACTCCTTTCCACGATGCCGGATGAAAAGTTCGCGGTAGTCCTGCCCGATTTCGACAATGGTTTCGAGACAGTCGGCCACAAAGGAAGGGGCAACGACCAATACACGTGATTTACCTTCTTTAGCTAACTGAATCACGACATCCTCGGTAAACGGACCAATCCATTTGTTGGCAAAGCGTGACTGAAAAGCTACGGTGTAATGATTCTGCGACAGGTTGAGGGCGCCGGCAATCAGGCGGGCAGTCTGGTAACTGGTCGCCTTGTAACATTCCTTGCCATATACAGGCATGTTTTGCTCGCAGGCACATCCAGGAACACCCTGCTCAGGATGAATTTGCTGAACATGTCGCTCGGGCAGACTGTGACAGGAAAATATGATGTGATCGAAGGTCTCCGGCTGATAACGGGCAATGCGTTTGCAAAAAGCATGGATAAAGCCCGGATCATCGTAGAATTGGCGGATAAACTTTATTTCGCGGATGTGTTGCAGCTTTTTTTGGTGTTTTTGTACGGTATGGACTATGCTTCCGGTTGTGGATGAAGCATATTGCGGAAACAAGGGAAGCACCAACACTTCTTCGACGCCCGATTGATCTATTGCGGACAAAACCGATTGAATGGATGGGTTTCCGTAACGCATGGCGGCATAAACGGGATGCGATTTACCGAGCGCTGACTGTAGTCGTTCCCGCAAGTTCTCCAGATGCAACAGAATTGGCGAACCGGAATCAGTCCACAGGCGTTTGTAAAGTTTTGTTGACTTGCCGACCCGGAAAGGAATGATGATGAGATTGACCAACAGCAGGCGGGCAACGCGTGACATGTCGATTACGAACGGGTCATTTAAGAACTGCCGCAAATAACGGCGTACCGGTTTTTTGTCCGGCGCATCGGGCGTACCTAAATTTACCAGGAGGATTGCCTTGCTCATTGACTCATAATTTATCTGCTGCCAACAATTGATCGGCAATTTGTTTTGCCTGCTTCACCCTGTCCGACATCCCGATTCCATCCCGCATGTTGCCTGCAAGGATCAGTCCGGGATATGCTTTTTCGATTTCCTGGACGTTGAACAACCTCAACTCTGTGGACGATTCGTATTGCGGTATGGCCTTTTCGTACCTGAAGATGCGGAGGAGTTCCGGTTTTTCTGCGCACTTCATCATGCTTTTCATACTATCAAGTACCATATCCCTTATTTCTTCATCCGTTTTCAGGTATATATCCGGCCGCTTCATGCCGCCTGCAAATACAGATAAAAGCGCTCCTCCCTCAGGCGCCCGGTTTTTAAACAAGGCTGATGGGAACAATATGCCAAGTATGTCTTTCTTCTCTTTCGAAGGAATCAGTCCGCCAAATGCCCGCAAAGGAATCCCTACCCAATGCTTAAAACCGATCACCACCTGCACGACTTTAGCATAGCGAATAGCCGTAATCTTATCCATCACTTCTTGCGGAATAAAGGGCAGCAATGAGGCAACCGACAAACCATCAACGGTAGAAACGACCTTCTCTGCAACAAGCTCCCGGATTTCACTATTGACATTAAACTTACAGAGAAACTTATCGTGTAAGGGCTCAACACGAGCATCTTTGACACCGGTGAGGATGTGCTCATCTCCAATCTCATGGACCAATGCACGAATAAGACTTTCCAATCCGCCTGCTACGGAAAACACTGATTTTGTAATGCCTGCAGCCTTCTCTGCTGCGATGATTTTTCTTCTTTTGATTGCTCCTTTTATGAAACTTCCATACTCATGTTCCAGGGCATACAACTTGGGTAATGCATACCTGACAATCAGTTTCTCCGGGTCACCGGCATAAATACCTGAAATAAACGGTTCAACAGCATACCTGAGAATACTTTTCCCCAACCGGCGTTTGACCAACTTTGCCACGCTTTCGTTCAACCGGTGCCGCCTTCTTCTGAAAGGCTCTCCGAGCACTTTAATTTTATCCGTAAACTTAAATAAGGGTGTAAATATCGCTGAAAGCAAACCCGATGGCAAAGCATGCCACCTGCCCTTTTTCCATATCCAACGGGCTTTGGATGTTTCATCAGGAATTTCAAACCGGAGTTTTAAATCGTGAAAAAGCTGAACAAGTTCGACCGTACTGATAACACCGGTGTTCGGACCTGCCTCAAAGGTAAATCCATCTTCAGTAATGGTTCTGATGACACCTCCCGGGCGGTCATGCTGCTCAATCAGCAACACTTTTTTACCAGCTTTTCGAAGGTAATATCCTGCTGTCAGGCCAGTCAGTCCTGCCCCGATAATAATGATATCAGGTTTTGTAATTTCCATCATTTAAAAAAATTATTATTGTCCGGTAAAAACAATAGATTCTTCGCTTCGTTCACTTAGATCCCTCACTTCCGTTCGGGATGACAACGATTCAGTAAGGTCAAAATTGTCATCCCGAACGGAAGTGAGGGATCTAATTCTCTACTACTGATTCGCATTTTATAATACCATCGTGTCGGGAAAACTTAACTTCAATAAGAAATTCAAACAGATTTTGAATACTGTTTTTCCTTTTGCTTTAAGGCTGGATCAAATGAGGCTGCAATATTACGGATAAAAAACGAGCCTGCATCAGTTATTGTTAAAATATTATTTTCAAAACGGACTAAGCCATCGGAGATAAAATCGTTCAAACCGATAGAATCAAATTGCGTAATTAGATGAAATTGATCCATATTGACCTCATATTCTTCGCAAAAACGATTCAAATCAAGCTCCTTGTTGCACATGATTTTTTCTATCACGCCACGAATGATCTTTTGTGCTGCATTAACTTCCAATCCATTCTTTACTGCCGTTTTTCCTTCCTTAATCAACCGGATGTATTCAATGGTGTCCTTTTCGTTTTGCAAATACGCGTTTTCGAGCTGACTAATAGAAGAGACACCGAAAGCATAAACCTGCCCCGTGGTTCTGCGTGTGCAATAGCCCTGGAAGTTCCGGTGTAACTGGTTGCTTAGCAACGCCTGATTCAACTCATCTTCGGGCAACACATAATGATCGAGTCCGATGGGCTCATAGCCCGCCTGCAACAAGATCTCCCTTGAATTAAGAAACAAATCAATTTTCTCGGTGGATGTTTTAAGTCCCTTCTTCTCCAATATTTTCTGATGCTTTTTTACCCAGGGTACATGGGCATACGAGAAAGTCACAAGCCGGTCGGGACGGAGTGCCACCGCTTGTTCTATGGTCTGCCTGAAACGTTCAACTGTTTGTCCCGGCAACCCGTAAATAAAGTCGAAATTAACCGAGACATCCGGTTGGTCCTGCTTCAGGATGTTGATAATATCACCTACCCGCATGGCCGATGGATCGCGGTTAACTGTAGCAAGCACTTCGTTATCAAAGTCCTGAATGCCCAGACTGAAGCGATTGAAGCCGGCATTCAGCAATCTGCGCAGATACAGTTCGTTCAAATGCCCCGGGTGACATTCAATCGCGATTTCCGGTTTCGGGATGAATTCGAACAAATCAAACAACAATTGATTAATTTGTTCCAGGTAAGCCACATCGATGGCATTGGGCGTTCCGCCACCGTAATGTATCTGCGAAACTTTACGCCTTTTATCGATGTGCTTCGACACAAGCCCTATTTCTTTTTTCAACGCCGCGATATAATCCGCGACCAGGGACTCTCCTTTGTACAAAGCGGTATTACACCCACAATAAAAACATATTTTTTTGCAAAAGGGAATGTGAATGTAAATGGCAACATTTTCCGGATGACCGCTATTCGATTCTGCTATCAATCGAAAATAGTCTTCATCAGTAAATGTCTGTTCAAAATGGTTGGCCGGAGGATAACTCGTGTACCTCGGCACCGGAACATTATATTTATCTATCAGCAATTTATCTATTTCCATATTTCAATTTTACCGGATACACATAAAATAAAATCAACACCGAGCAGAGCGAGAGTAATGCTTCTATCCCAAATAAGGAATGATATCCAACCCAATCACCCACTTTACCACTGAAAACGGCAATCAGCATGGAACTCAAATGGGTAACCACAATCTGAACGGTGAAGTCAGTCCCGGCACTTGATGGTCGCACAGCATCCATCGAAGTCGTGTAAATAACAACAGTCGAAAGTCCGTATGCACCCCACAACAAACAAATACCGGCATACAGTTCAAACAAGGAAGGGGTGTGCATGGATATCAGATAAAAAAACAACCCCACCAAAAGATTCAGCAACGCAAAAACATAAGCGGCAGTTTTTCTGCCGATGAATTTAACAACGTAACCTCCCAGCAATGCAAAAGTAGCCGCTACGGCCGTGCCCACGATGCCCGACATAAATCCGATTTCTTTCACATTATACCCCAAATCAACCATATAGGGTTTGAGCATCGCCAGTATGCCAATCAATCCGGAGTAATAGAATATTAGCACCAGCAATCTTTTCCGGGCCAGTTTTTCTTTGAAAAAGGAGAAAATATCCGTTAAATTGACCCGTCGTTTCTTTTCCACCGACAAATCGGACCCGGGTCGATAAACATACAACGGAACAATGGCAAAAATCACGAAAGCCGCGAGTATCCACAACAGATACTGCCACCCGAGATAATGATAGGCCAGCAGCAACACCCCGGTCCCGAATAAACTGCCGATGAAACTTCCACCCGACTGAATCCCGTTGCCCACTGCCTTTTCTTCGGGACGGAGGATGCGGATGGCAAAAATATCCGTCGCGATGTCCTGCGTTGCCGAAGCAATAAATGCCAGAATCATCAACATCACGATTAGCCTGAAATCGGTTTGCAGGCTGAACATGCTGATACTAAGAATGACACCGGCATAAAACAATTCCGAAAGGATGATCCACCTCCTGATTTGTTTCCGGTTGTTGGCATGATTGTCAACCAATGGCGCCCATAAAAATTTGAATATCCAGGGAAGTTTCACCAACTGAAGCAATCCGATGGATTCCAGCGAATACTGTTCCTGCCTCATGATTACAGGTACTACCGTAGAGAAAAAGCTCATCGGAATGGATTGAGCGATGTACAGACTGAAAAGCGTGGGGAATTTTAATTTCATCAGACTACCATTTTACGGAAAAATTAACACCCACCTCTAAGGGCTTACCCGACTGCGCATACGCCATCGGTCCCGATTCAAATATAAAAGCATGATACCGGGTATTGGTGAGGTTTTTACCCCATACATCAAACTGATAGTTACCGGATATCAGGGATATTTTCCCGTTCAGCAAGCCATAGCTTGCTTCTTTCAGCGTGTTCGAAAGGTTCCAGTACAGTGGACCCGTTCTGCTGTACAGCACATTAAACCGGAGCTTGTCCATCCATTTTATATGATTGAATGTAACAGTCTGCGTAGCCTGCAAAGCCAATGTATGCCCGGGAACATAAGGCGTAAATTTATCGTTGTAATTCACTGCATCATCCTTTTCATATTTCAAAATTTTTGCCTGGGTGAAACCATAAGCTACCATTCCCTCAAAGCCGTAAAAAGACTGATTATGCAGGGTAAATTCTACCCCTTTGTTGCGTGAAGTTCCTGAATTATCCAGATAAGAACCTCTTCCGCTGGGTGCAGTACGATAGATTTGTTGATTTTTTAAGTCCGTATAAAATAAGGTAAAGTCAGCATATAAGTATTGAAACAGGCTCGTTTTTATTCCTGCTTCATAGTTATGACTGATTTCTTTTTTAAACATCAGGTGTTCGGGTTTTTCAAATGTGCTGTTAAAGCCTCCGGGTTTGTATCCGGTTGAATAAGAAGCATAAAAATTAATTCTATCGCCGGGTGTATAGGCAATGGCTAATTTGGGTAACACGACGACATCCCGAAGTGCCGGATAAACGGTATCTACAGGTGTTTGCACTGCCTCTCCCATAATGCCGTTGTACCCGTACTTCATGGAAGATTGTTCATAATCCAGGCGGATGCCGGCCGTCAGTGTCAATTGAGGACTCAGGTTGTAGGTTGATTGATGAAAGACAGCTATCCCTGAACTGACCGGTTCATACTGTTTCTGATAGATATAATGCACAATACCTGATGGAGTATTTGTTTTGTAACTGTTTACATCCACCGTATTTTCAGCTTGCTGGTTGAACGCAAACATTCCAAACAGCCTTTGGTAACGTTTGTTGGTATTCGAACGGATGATTGTTTCGTTGGCAAAATTATGCTGAAACTGCAACTGACCGGCAAGGTGTAGCGAATCGGGACCAAAATCCTGGTCAATTTGCTGATTATCATCCAGCAACTGATACGACAAGGTATTGGATAACTCCCATTCAGGCGCATTATAGCTCAACTTCAGGGCATTCGACATCAGCATGCGGTCATAACTGCTTGGTTGATTATAATTCACTTCTCCCAAGGTTTGCGTATTCCGATTGTACAAGGCATAAGGATAACCGCTCTGATTGCTTACATCGGTATTGGAAACCAGTTCCAGCAACCAACGATCATCTATTTGATACTGCCCTTTTAACCTGACTCCGTAAGCATCCTGCTTACCCACTTTTTCATTCAATGTCGTATTCATAAAGAAACCATCCTGATGCAGATAATTCAGGGCTACACTAAAAGCCAGTTGCTCCGAAATTTTGTTATAATGTCCGGCGTTTAATTTATACTGACCGTAGTTTGCTGCTGATGCACGTACATGCGTTCCCTGATAATCGAGCGGCGACCAGGTGCTGATATTAATCAAACCACCCATGCTGTTGCGTCCGAACAAAGTCCCCTGTGGTCCCCGCAACACCTCAATTTTCTGTACATCAAAAAAATCAAAATCAAAGGATGCTTTTTCAAAGTACGGGATATTATCCACATACATCCCTACTGATGGCGCATTGATTCTTGACCCTATTCCCCTTATGTATACAGGAGAAGTCAGTTTCGTGCCATAATCGGGCATATAAAAATTCGGAATGTAAGCAGTGGAATTATTCAGGGTGTTTATTTCGTTTTGTTCTAATGAAGCAGTAGAGAGGATGGTAACAGAAGCTGGCATTTCTTTTAGTCTGGTGCTTGTTCTGGAAGCCTGCACCACAATCTCATTCAGCTCTATATCACTTGCATTGATTTTTTCTTCCGCTACAGGATTGTTTTCCGCATAAGCCAAAAAAGAACCAATACAAATCAGGATAATAAGGATATATCTAAGTTTCATGCTGATTTTTAAATTATTGAACTTCCGCAGAGACATCAAAAATAATGTCTGAAGACAGTGATAAGTGTAACAAATGTTACAAAAGTAATCAAAAAATCAGGACAGAAAAAGTCAAAAGCAAAAAAACCTGCAATCCATCAGGATGCAGGCTTCTTTGCAAAATTAAAAAACAAATTTATCTCACTTCATTATCACGCACATAGGCATCAGCCTTTTGAATACGGGACTTCTTAATAACTCCGGCGCTTTGGGAGTTATTGTAGCGATAGGTCAGATTAAATAACTTATCCTCAACCTGGTTGGGCATATTAACATGAATAACGAGTTCCACAGAATCGGCAGTATTCGACTGCAACGAACTGATATCAAATGAAACGATACCCCAGCGACGATGATACGGTTCATCATTGTTGGCATTATGCCTGAATTCGAGGTGCACTTTACCATCGGTATAGGTTTTAGAATCGTCAGACACCAGATTGATAAAGTGTGTCTTGTTCCATCCGTAATAATAAAACTCCACATTCAGGTACTTACTACCTACCCACATATCGGAAACATAGATAGAATCATTTCCGATGCTATCCTGTTTTGCCGGCGTCATTTCAAAGATTCCTTTTGTAAGTACTTCATAAACATCATGTAATTTAACATCATAATCGTACAAACCGGTTGCCCGCTTGTCCGAGATCACCGAATAATATGCAATTACACGTTGTCCGTCTTTAGGTTTGTAGTTTGAAAAATTAGTTTCTTCAGTCCACAAACTTGAACCATCATCCAAGTTCAGAAAGAACTTTGATTTTTGAGCCTGATTATCGACAGTAGCAATATCCACCCAATAATTATCGGGAGAGTAATCATCATCGGCACAACCGGCAAAAAGGATACTTACTAATGCAAAGAATGAGATTTTAAATACTATCTTTTTCATATCAACAAATAATTTGATTGGTGTTAAACAATCTTATGATGAAAAAAACAATTTATTTGTTGCATAAACAATAAAAAAACCTGTCAGGTTCTGGAACCTGACAGGTTTAACTGGTCGTTTACAATAAATCAGTACGCGTGACTATCACTATTGATATCATCCAAATCGGTTTTCTTCTTTTCAAGCGCCCGCCAGGCAATGAAGATATAACCTGCCACGATTGGAACCAGGATGGAAGCCCACGACATAGCCTTAAGCGTAAATTCGCTGGACGAAGCATTGAAGATGGTCAGAGAACTTTGCAGATCAGTTGATGACGGATAGAATGAAGTATTATTATACCCTGCGATTAACAACAACATGGTTACCGTTACAACCGTTCCTGCTCCTGTAAACCAGATCCCTTTTTTAAATGATTGTTTCAGAATTGAGGCAATAATGCCGTATAAAACAGCCACAACACCCAACAGGAATAGGACTCCCACGATCGGCATTTCGATAAAGTTGTTGAAGTATTTGTATTTTTCCATGTAAACAGTGCCATCTTCCTGTACAGCAAATCCTTCGGACAATAAAATTGAAATCACAAAAGCTAAGAAAAACACCACAAATGGGATGGCGTTATACAACAAATACTTATGCGAACGGCTTTCCAGCACTTCATGTTTCAGGCGGTTAATAAAAAACAGGGTTGCCTGCGTACGCGCCAGGAAAAAAATTGTCAAACCCAGGAAAAGATTTCGTGGACAAGCCAGCGCTTCGAGCCCGTGCCAGGCATTCCCCCAGCGACTGATTACCGGAGAAGCGATGTTGGTGATATTTCCTTTCCCAACCGTAAAATCTGAGCCTGTAAAGAAAGTAGCCACAGCAACACCCAACAGAAAAGTACCCAGTAAGCCATTGATGAACAGCAAACTGCGGTAGGTGGTTTTTCCGTACACGTTACCCGGTTTCGACTGAAACTCATAAGAAAAAGCCTGTATGGTAAAAGCAAACAGGATGATGATCCACACCCAGTAAGCGCCCCCGAAACTGGTTGAATAAAACAGGGGGAAAGAGGCAAAAAAGGCACCGCCAAAAGTAACTAAGGTAGTGAATGTATATTCCCATTTACGCCCCAGCACATTCACAAGCAATCTTTTTTCATCTTCAGTTTTAGAAAGCGAAAAAAGCATGGATTGTCCGCCCTGAATGAAAAGGAGAAATGTAAGCAATCCTCCCAGCAGGGAAATCAGGAACCACCAGTAATGTTGAAGAAATGCGTATGTTGTCATAATGATTTATTTAAAGTTGTTAAAATATCCCGGTTTTCGAACGCCTGTAAAGACGCGATTAATCGCGTCTTTACGTCTCCGTTTTCCGTTATTCGCCCGGTCCCTTCTGAATCTGTTTCACCATAATCCTGATTTCGGCAATCAACAGGGCAGTGAAGAGGGCTAAGAAAAGAAAGAAAGTCAACTGCACCGAACCGGTGGACACGCTTGATACCGCAGCCTGTACCGGCAGCACATCCTGAATAGCCCAGGGCTGACGACCTACTTCTGCTACAACCCAGCCCAGTTGTGTTGCCAGATATCCCAGTGGAATAGAAAATAACGAACCCCACAAGAGCCAGCGCACGTTTTCAAGTTTCTTTTTCCAGTGGAAGAACCATACCGCCACGAAAATAACCAGGAACAACATGCCCAATGCAACCATGATGTGGAAAGAATAGAATACCAACGCTACATTGGGTATCAAATCAGCCGGTTTCTCGAGATATCCATATCCGAAGTTTTTAAAGTTTTCATCGAGCACTGCCTTGTGCACAACAGCCAGCGAATCATTTCCGGCAGTTTTAGCTTCGCGGTAGTCATTAAACGCCTGAAGAGCTTTTTTACCACTTGCCTGTTTTTCCGCGAATGATGGCACCACTGTTCCATCAGATAAAGTATACCCCCCGATGATATCTTTAATACCGGGGACAAAAGCATCTGCATCACGGTAACCGAGTAAGGATAAAAGTTTCGGTATCGGCACATCCATTTTCACGATGAAGGTTTCCTCGTCGTTATCGTATTGTTTTTCCGGATTGAGCAAACCCATTGCCACGATATTTGCACCTTCCTTCCCTTCATAGAGACCTTCCATAGCAGCCAGTTTCATGGGTTGTTTTTGTGCCACATGATAGGCAGAACCATCGCCGGTGGCAATAATCAGAATTGAAGATACAACCCCGAAAATCGCTCCGATTTTAATGCTGCGGAGGGCAAAGTCGAGTTCACGTTTTTTCAGGATAAACCAGGCGCTTACCCCTACGACAAATAAAGCTCCAAGCACCCATCCCGACAAAACAGTATGCGCAAATTTATTCAGAGCGATTGGAGAAAGTAAAATTGCCCAGAAATCGACCATTTCATTACGTGCGGTATCGGGATTAAACTCCATGCCAATTGGATATTGCATCCAGGCATTAGCCACCAAAATCCAGAGTGCAGAAAAAGTAGCACCCAGCATCACCAGCCAGGTGGAAGCTAAGTGGAAGCCCCTGCTCACCTTTTTCCATCCGAAGAACATGATGGAGATGAAAGTTGCCTCTAAGAAGAAAGCGAGCATCCCTTCGATAGCCAATGGTGCACCGAATATATCGCCCACAAACCAGCTGTAATTCGACCAGTTGGTCCCGAACTGAAACTCAAGAATGATACCGGTAGCTACCCCACAGGCAAAGTTAACCCCGAATAGGGTCATCCAGAATTTGGTAGCTTTTTTCCATTCCTCTTTCCCGGTCTTATAATACAAGGTTTCCATGATTGCCATGACAATGCCCACACCGAGTGTCAGCGGTACAAATATCCAATGATACATGGCAGTCAGCGCAAACTGTCCTCTCGACCAGTTGATTAATGATACATCTAATAATTCCATAAGTAATATTGATATTAGTGTTAAGATAACGATTGATAGTTTTTTATTTATTTGAACGGTCAATTAATTCATTCGTCACATGATTGCCTCTTTCAGCATCGGTATCGAAATTTTGTTTGAGCTGATTGGGGAAGAAGAAAACCTTGAGGATACCAAACATGATAAAAAGTTTAACAATGACAATAAGCCAGAGCTTTTTACCAACAGTCATGTTTGAAAAGCCTTCGCGATAGAAATGGTATAGTTTTTTAAACATGGTTTTTGAATTTAACGTTTACAGTAAACAGTAAATTAAACACTTTTTTTGTAATGATTACAACTCCACAAAAATAAAGATTTTTTTGGTAAAAGAAACCTTTATTGTAAAAAAAGAGGAACAACCGCGCTGTTAAATGCGGTTATTCCTCTTTTTCAGAAATTAAGATAACACTTTTATTTGCCCGATACAGGTGTATTCAGCTTTGTTTGGGCAAATTCAAGCACCCCCTGCATGTGTTGTCGCATCAGTTTTACAGCTTTCTCTGCATCTTGTTCCCGTATGGCATCAAGCATGGCAATATGCTCCTCAACAACAGTTTTGCTGGGAGCACAAAATCTCTCCTTATTGTATACATGCAGTATGTCTGGCGTGATAATCAGCAACATTGCTTTAACAACAGGGTTGTGACTTGCTTCTGCAATTGCCCGGTGAAAAGCAAAGTCATAGCTCACTCTTTCTTCTGAGTCCCAATACTTCAAAAAGTTAGCATGTGCTTTCTCAATCATGACTAAATCATCTTTGGTTCTTCTTTGTGCACACATGCTGATGGCGTTTTCCTCCAGTAGGATTCGTGTTTCAACCAATGAAAAAAAATCGTAGTCCTGCAGGTTAAGTACATCCTTTATCAAGCCATCCAACGCGGTAATATCAAGCCGGTTAATGACCGATCCACTCTGGGGCAGGGTCTTGATAATCCCGTAAAATTCCAGTTTGTGCAAAGCCTCCCGAACCTGAGCCCTGCCGAAACCAAAATCAGCAGCCATTTTCCTTTCCGCAGGCAATCTGTCACCAGGTTTTAATACCCCTGAATTTATTAATTTTTTAATTTTGGTTATAACCTGATCAGATGCATTTACGCTGTTCTTCTGCATTACTTGTATATCGAAACCGTTCACTTTATAATATTTTTACAGCACGTATAAGAAGATTTTATCACCTGCAAAATTAATTGCATTCGACCAACTTACAAAATATTATTTCAATTTATTAAAATTTCCACCTGATTCCCGCATTTCCATGTATTCCGGGCTGCACTAATCCGCCATAATCAACATAACTTTCATTCAGCAGATTATTGACATCAACATAAATCATCAATCCTGATTTTTCTCTGGCAATTCGGCAACCGGCAAGCAGGTAGGGACTGTAACCGGTTAACACATTCGTATCAAAATCAATGTAACTGCCGGCCCTGTCATGATAAGCCGCACTCCAGCTTATAGTTACATTTTTCAGCAACTGATGGTGCAGCCTGAAAATCAACTGATGTTTCAGGTAATCAAGCGCGTATTTAGAGTCGTAACCATTTGCTTGCTTATCGGTATGAATAAATGAATATGCCAGAAAAATATTCTTCAGAAATGAATTTGAAAAATGATACCCGGCCGAAATATTCAATCCTGAAGTGTTGAGTTCTGTCAGGTTCATACTTTCCCATTTATCCTGATCCGAATAACGTACCCAGTCGATGATGTTATTTCCCTTCCGGAAAAATCCACCGGCTTGTAGATTAAATCTGCTATCCACGTATTTTACTCCGGCTTCTGATGTAAACGAGCTCTCAGGTTTTATGTCGGGATTAGCATTGTGAGTCGAATTCTGGTAATATAAATCTGTAAAAGTTGGTAATCTCGACGCTGTATTTACAGACGTGTAAACCGTCCAATGCTGGTTTGGCACATAACTAAGATCTGCACCCCAATGGTGTTTTAAACCATACTTACGGGTATGAGAAAAAGAAGTCCCGGCCGAGAAATAAAAAGCACCTAATCCTTTTGAATAATCAAAATAAGCTGTATTAAGCACTCGGTCGGCTTCTTTGCTAAACTTCTTATTCATTCCTTTTTCAAAATGATTTACCGGATGCTTTAATGTATCTGCAATCACACTTCCCAACACCGTACTGTAAATATGATCATACCGAGAAGAAACACCTGCATCAATTTTACCGAACCTGCCGGCATATTCAAGATGCAGGGAACCTCCCGCGACATCAGTCAGGTGATAATTATGATCGGCATACCATGGTTCTATATGTTGAAAATCACGAAACAGCTCGAACCGGTCATAATGTCTTCTGTATTGGACATCTGCAGCAACATATAGTTTGTTTATCTGTTTCTCCCAGCTCAACGAGGCGAACTGGGTACGGGTGTGTTCGAACTGATTCGGATAGGCCTGCGTGTAAAAACTATTTGCTCCGAATGATTTTTGCTGATAACCCGCCTGCAAGTCAAATTTACCGATATTTTCGGGTGCGAAACGGGTATGGGAAAATAAATTCAGGATATCATAATCAGTATTCTGGATATGACCGTTACTCGATTGATGGGAAACAGAAGTAAAATGACTCAACTCTTTTTTAACACCTCCCAAAGTTAGTTTTTGTGTATAAGTGCCAAAGGAACCGGCTGTAGCACCCACCTCAACAGTTCCTTTTCTTTGGGGATTCGTTACGATGTTGATTGCTCCCGAAAAAGCCTGACTTCCATATCTTCTCGCGGCACTTCCCTGCAACACTTCAATGCTTTCGATTTCGGAAAGTTCTACCGGAATGTTGAGATTGTGGTGCCCGGTTTGCTGGTCCGTGATATTCACTCCGTTGAGCAACACCAGCACCTGATCGAAAGAACCGCCCCGGATGGATAGGTCGGCCTGGGTTCCTCCTGTACTCCGTTGCCGCACATCAACTCCGGGAATCGTTTTCATAAATGCATCCATGCTTTGTGCCGGCATCTGTTTAATCTCAGCCGCCGACAGCGATTGCAATACTTTTCCTGTTCCGGAGAACCGCCGTTGACGGGCAGCATCAACCTGTAACTCGGTTAACTCAACCACAGTTGAATCGTTCAATACCATTCCTGAAATTTGACAGGCCAGTGTAAGAAGAAAAAATAAAATTAAAACATGTTTGTTCATCTTTATAAAATAAAAAACGGTTAAAACAGCCTAAACTGCTCTAACCGTTTGGTTAATACAATATATATACATCAAATCCGCCGCCTCAGCATATTGTGAAGCAGGAACTGAGATAATTTCTGTTGCCAATAAAAAATCTGTCGTTAATTTATCAGGGTTGTATTCCAAATCAGATACATCATCATCGGATTGCTCTGTAAAGATCCTATCCAATCTTTCGAAACCACGGAACAGGGTTTGTCCTGCCATCCCGATTCTCAGATTACCGATGGAGATTGTTTTACCCAGACTGGCAAATACAGCATAAGCCTTTCGTGTCCAACGACGGAAACGAACTGTCTTAGTGATATTTGTACCCTTATATAACATCAACTTATTTTCTGATAAAAGTCATTCGGTTTAACCGACCTACCCATACATCAGAGAAAACATTGGCATTGTTTCGTCCCCCTATCAAATAGATATAATGATTGGATGTATCATGGATAACCGACTGGTAACTTCTTGGTTGATATGTAATCGCCTGTTTAGTATCAACTATGACATTGTAAACACTGTCTGTATTTCTCCAGGTCATCCCTTCGTCAATTGATTCTTTATATCCTTTACCAACGATACTGCCATTTTCATCCATTCCTCCGAACAACAACAGCTTATTGTCATAATGAATCAAGGATACACCCGAAAGGGCAGTTAAATCGGGTTTATCTTTAGAAAAATCAACCCATTTATATTTGTTATTTATTTCTTTCTGGACACTCCATTTGGATGAAAGTAATGTACTATCTGATGCATTACCACCAATTATTAATCCTTTTGGTTTATTTGTTCTTGAACTGAATACCAGTGCTGCATAATCCACAATCGGGAATTTGGATGGAATCGTTTCGCCAATTTGCCACGTTAATCCATCCTGAGTAGTCGCAAAATAATATTTCGAATTTGCATCCTGTTTGAAAAGACCCCATAGCTGGTTATCTAAAACAAAATACAAATTCTCAATCGTATAACCTGCAACACCCGGATTTGCTCCTGTCCAGCTTACACCATCTGTCGAACTGTAAATCAAGCCCTTCTCATTGACAAGATAGAGTTTATTATTGAATGCGGTTATCGACTGAAGTATAATATTCGGAGGCAAGCCGGCAACAGGAGTATTAACCCAATTAACGCCATTTCCGGAGATATAGAGGTTGTTTGTAAGACCGGAACTGACATAAAACAAATACTTCCCGTCGAAGAACACAGCTTTTTGTACACTGGCGACATACGTGTAAATCTGATCAACAGTTTTTTGCCAGACATACAACTCCGGTTGAATCTGGTGAACATTAACCTTAATCCCGTATGAACAGGAATCCTTTCCGTTTTGTGCTATATTCACCACTCTTAAAACCCGGGTAAAATCAATCGTATCTTTTCCGGTCAGAAGTATCGTATCCAAACCAGTATTGAGTGTATCTCTCATAATCAGATAAGCAAATGAAGAACTCTTAAAAGAGAATGTAGGGAATACACTGTCAATTCGTGTCTGATAAGGCAGAGAATCAAGATTGACAATAACAGAATCCAGCAGGACTGAGTCATATATCAATGAAAACGCGGCACTCTCCAATTTGGGAATACTATCATTCTTTGAGAATTTTAGTGATACAAAATACGGATTGTTAGACAGTTCCGCTTCTTCATCATCCCACAAACAGGAACTAAGCACACTGATGGTCACGATGAATATCAGAAACCTGTAAAAGTAATTCTTCATATTATATTTGAAATTTTGAAAGGCAAAAGTAATAACAAAATACCTGTTAATCATCCCTTTCTCCGAATATTTATATTTTTTAAATCTTATGGAAGATTTACAGGCTCAATTCAACGGTAACCGGACAGTGGTCGGAATGCACTGCATCCACTAAAATCTCCGCATTTGTCAGTCTATTTCGGAGCGGTTCGCTCACCCAATGATAATCGATTCGCCAACCGGCATTCCTGAAACGGGCTCCTCCACGGTAGCTCCACCAACTGTATTTCTCCGGACTTGCATCAAAAACCCGGAATGAATCGATCATGCCGGTAGCTTCATACCGGTCAAGCCATTCACGTTCTTCGGGCAAGAACCCGGAAACCCCGATTTGCCGTTCCGGGTGATTAATGTCAATGGGTTTGTGACAAATATTGTAATCTCCGCAGACCACCAGATTGGGCCTTGTCTTTCTCAATTCTGTAATAAATGGCAAAAACGCTTCCAGAAAATCCATCTTGAAAGCCTGTCGTTCATCGCCGGATGAACCGGAAGGTATATACACGCTGATGACCGACAAATCGCCAAAGTCGGCTCTTATTACACGACCTTCAGCATCGTAACGTGGATGATTCATCCCGATTACCACGTTATCAGGGGCCACTTTGGTCAATATAGCAACCCCGCTGTATCCTTTTTTTTCAGCTGAATGCAGATAGCTTGTATATCCCATCTCCGCGAACAACATGGTATCAACCTGATCGGGCTGTGCTTTTGTTTCCTGCAGGCACAACACGTCCGGATCAGCCTCTTTGAGCCATCCCGCGAAATCTTTCGTGAGCGCTGCCCGTATCCCGTTTACATTATAAGAAATTATTTTCATCTTTTACTTATTTTTTTAACCATATAAGTCATATGAGTTACATATAAGCACCTTTAAATCATTAATTTTAAACTCTTAAACCAAAAACTAACCACTAACCATTATCCACTATTATAAATTCGCTTTCTTCACCATCTGGTACAGGTTTGAAGCAAAAACGAAATTATTCAACTCTTCATTATCAACATGAAAAATATCATTTTTGTTCCCTTCCCAGGCTTTTTCTCCTTTATTTATAAAGATAATGTGCTCGCCTATTTCCATTACCGAATTCATATCGTGGGAATTGATGATGGTAGTGATGTTGAATTCCCGTGTGATTTCACTGATCAGCTGATCGATAATCAAGGAAGTTTTCGGATCCAGTCCGGAGTTTGGTTCATCACAAAAAAGATATTTGGGTTGCAGGGCAATCGCACGCGCGATGGCCACCCTTTTCTGCATCCCACCGCTGATCTCGGAAGGAGCCAGTTGATAGGAATGCTCCGGCAGATTTACCCGGCGCAGACAGGTAATTGCCCTGTCCTTCATTTCTTCTTTTGTAGTTTTAGAAAACATCTCCAGCGGATACATCACATTTTCGAGCACACTAAGGGAATCGAACAAAGCGGAACCCTGAAATAGCATACCCACCTCCCGGCGCAGCCGACGGATGTCACTCATGCGCATATCCGGCAAATTACGACCATCGTATTCAATCCGTCCCTTGTCAATCCGGTGCAGGCCGATGATACTTTTCATCAGTACCGTCTTGCCGGAACCGCTTGCCCCGATAATCATGTTGGTCTTACCCGCTTCGAATACCGCCGAAACGTTTTTCAACACATGATTGTCGCCGAAGGTTTTATCTACGTTTGTAACTGTTATCATTCGTTATATATAAAAATATCTGTTTTATGCGGTAGAGACGCCCTAATAGGGCGTCTTTACGTTAGATCGTTAATTCAACATGACGTTTGTAATCAACAAATTGAAAAACAAAATCAGGATGCTGCTGTTAACCACCGCGTTGGTACTGGCTTTCCCCACATCAAGCGCTCCTCCATAAGCGTAATAACCATAATAGGCGGCAACCGACGCGATTAAAAACGCGAACACCAGCGACTTGACCAATGAATAAAACACGTAGTACGGGATAAACGCGTATTGTATCCCAAGCAGATAATCCGCCGTCGTTATGATATCACTGAATACTCCTACCAAATAACCGCCGACTAATCCGATACCCATGCTGAAAATAACCAGGAAAGGCATCATGAAGACGAAAGCCACAATTTTAGGCAGGATGAGGTAATTGGCCGAGTTAACACCCATGATTTCAAGGGCATCGATTTGCTCTGTAATGCGCATGGTACCTATTTCCGAGGCGATATTCGACCCTATTTTACCCGCGAGAATCAAACACAGGATGGTCGATGAGAATTCGAGTAGCAGGGTGTCACGTGTCACCAGACCTGTACTGTAAGTGGGCAACATGGGGTTTTCCGTATTCAGCTTGGTTTGTATCGTCATGATAGCCCCTATGAATACTGAAATAATAATCACGATGGGTAGAGATTGCAATCCCAGCTTTTCCAGTTCTTTCGGAAGCTGTCGGAAAAACATGCGCCACCGGTCGGGCAAGACCATCACCCGCTTCATGAGTAAAACATATTTTCCGGTATCCTGAAAAATATTCATTGTTTCTGAATTTGTAAGGTTATTGTATAAAAGAATGCAAATATACTGTTTTTGAGTTTATTTTCAGCCAGTATTCAACAGGATATTTAAAAACAAAGAGAGAGAAATCCGGATTTCCAAATTTCTCTCTCTTGTTTTCCTGATCGCGGATAAATTATACGCGTCTTTCTTTGATTCTGGCTTTTTTACCGGTAAGTGCACGTAAATAGTACAGTTTAGCACGGCGTACTTTACCGAATTTATTCACGGTAATCTTGTCAATAAAAGGAGAATCCATGGGGAAGATACGCTCAACCCCTACGTTTCCTGACATTTTTCGAACCGTAAAACGTTTGTTTCCCTGATGACCTGACACTTTGATCACATCACCGCGGAATTCCTGAATACGCTCTTTGTTACCTTCTTTGATACGATAAGCAACAGTAACAGTATCACCGGCTTTGAATGAAGGGTGATTGGTTTCAACCAGAAACGCCTGTTCAGCAACTTTAATTAAATCCATTGTTCTTAATTTTGATATGAAATCTTTCACGCAATATTCACAGTTCTCACTTAGCTGTCAGAGATTGGGCAAAAAATCGGACTGCAAAGGTAAAACTTTTTTCGGAATATTCAAAAGGGAGGGGTGAAAAGTTATCGCAATCTTGATTAGTGAGAGCTTCAGGAGCGAAGAAGTGAAAACGGAAAACGGAGAGCGAATAGCGAATAACTAATAGTGAATAGCTAATAGTGAAACACCTACACCGATTTCAAGAAAATCAAAACCCTTACCGAGGGTAATAAACACTACATCCTCACCTATGGGATCGATGACCAACGCCGTAAATCGGAGTACAAACTCAACGGGATAACTCAAAAAACAAAATATTACCTCGGCGATTACGAAGAAGAGACAGATAATCTTGGAAATATTAAGAAAATCCATTACCTTAGCGGCAGTGCTATACTCATCAATACCAACGGTGTAGAGACACTGTATTATGGTTATGCTGATTATCAGGGAAACCTGATTGCTCTTGCCAACGAAGCTGGAACTGTAGTAGAACGTTACGCTTATGATCCGTGGGGTAAACGGCGTAATCCGGCCGACTGGACACAGGATGATACCCGTACCAGCTGGATTATCGACCGTGGCTACACGATGCATGAGCACCTGGATGCGTTCGGGATTATTAACATGAATGGGCGGGTGTATGATCCGTTGACGGCGATGTTCTTGTCGCCCGACCCGTTTGTGCAAGCGCCGGAAAGCTGGTTGAATTATAATAGGTATGGGTATGCATTTGGGAATCCGTTTAAGTATACTGATCCAAGTGGGGAATGGTTACATTTACTTATCGGAGGCTTAATTGGTGGTACGGTTAACTGGCTCGCAAATGGGGCAGAATTTACTTGGAAGGGTCTTGCTTACTTTGGTGTTGGTGCATTAGCAGGAGCCTTAGGAGCTGGAATGGGAGCTGGTATAAGTTCTGCATTAGCAGGAGGTAGTTTTGGAGCGGGTTTTGTTGGGTCTTCAGCAGCCTTGACTGCAACATCAAGTTTTATAACCGGAGCGGCAATAGGTGGTGGTGCAGGGTTTTCTTCTGGTTTTACTACGGGTTTTGGCAATGATCTTTTGAAAGGAAATAATTTTGGGCACGCATTAGGCCAAGGTGCTATTCAAGGTATTATTGGAGCTTCAAGTGGGGCTTTGATAGGGGGAATTGTATCTGGTATTGATGCTTCAAAAGCAGGTAGGGACTTTTGGGATGGATTTGATTATCAGAAAGCATTAGATGATGTAGTTGCAAGAGAAGGAATTAATAATCCAAATTCAAAATTTTTAGTGGCAAACAGAAAAAATGCAAGATTGGTAAATGAAACCTTTAATTCTAATGTAACAAAAGTTAGTGGCAATAAAATTTACATGTCTTCTGACGGTTCAGTATATTCAGAATATGGTGTCAATTTTGGAACACAAAACTAAGGCAATCTAACTCTAATATCTAAACAAGTTATCCGCGATAAGGCATTTTTCAGTTTGACTGATGTTGTCAGACACGAAAGTACACACCAAGTACAAATTTTGGCAGGAATGACTGCAAGAAATTTTGCGGCAGCAAAAGCAATGGAGTACGGCGCATATATGACTAATATACTCAATCCCGCAACCACAACTACTATACAGAAAGTGGTAAATATTCTGGTAAATGATTGGGGAATAAATCAATCTACTTTATGGGAAACAATTTTAAATCTTTATCCTTATGGACCGATACCGTAAACATATAGTAATAATATCTTTTTTTCTATTTATATGCAATCTGATGCAATGTCAGATTGTCTCTGACAATGTGTTTTGTTATATTCTAACAGGAAAAAACAAAATTGGTAAGAACTCAATCTCAATAAAACTATTAGTATATAATGGGGAAAACGACAGCATTATTGTTCCTGATTTTAATAAAAATATTTACCATAAATCAGCAATTGACTTTCGAAAAACAAATGAAAGAAAATTTTATTGGAGTTTACTAACGTTATCAAACTCAGAACCTGATAATATGGTAACTGTATCAATTTTTGCGCCGAAGGTAAAGACACCAAAAAATCAGTCAGGAGAAATGAATATTCGTTTGGTAATACCACCAAAGAGTGTATTTGTTTCGGATGTATTCCTATTGTATTCCCCTTTTGTCGCTTATCCTCGAGGATATTACAAATTGTGTATATTTGACAGATTGACAGATAAATGCATTGCAGATTCTATTATTGAGATATAGTGACTTTCTACAATAGTCTGCTGTTTTGAGAATCAGACAGCCTGAATGTCACCTACACCGATTTCAAGAAAATCAAAACCCTGACAGAAGGCAACAAACACTACATCCTTACCTACGGAATCGACGACCAACGCCGTAAATCGGAGTACAAACTCAACGGGATAACACAAAAAACAAAATATTACCTCGGCGATTACGAAGAAGAGACGGATAATCTTGGAAATATTAAGAAAATCCATTACCTTAGCGGCGGTGCTATACTCATCAATACCAACGGTGTAGAGACACTGTATTATGGTTATTCGGACTATCAGGGAAATTTTATTGCTCTTGCCAACGAAGCAGGAACGGTCGTAGAACGCTACGCTTACGACCCGTGGGGAAAACGCCGTAATCCGGCCGACTGGACGCAGGATGATCCCCGTGCCAGCTGGATTATTGATCGTGGCTACACGATGCATGAGCATTTGGATGCGTTCGGGATTATAGATATGAACGGCAGGGTTTATGATCCGCTGACGGCGATGTTTTTTTCGCCTGACCCGTTTGTGCAAGCGCCGGGGAATTGGTTGAATTATAATCGGTATGGGTATGCTTATGGAAATCCTCTAATATTTAGTGATCCGAGTGGAGAATCCTTTATTGGAGATTTAATTTTATTAGCAGGAAAAATAATATGGAATACCGCAGTAACAATTGTTGCAATAGGAATTGGGACAGCGGCTCTGATTGGGGGAATGTATCTGGGTGGTATAGTCGGAGGTCCAGCAGGTGCTGTTGCTGGCTTACTTATAGGTGGCTACGTTGGAGGAACGATTAGTGTCTGGGTTATTGATAAATTATGGTGGAGATAGTTATTTTATTCTAAAAGCATAAAGAAAATGAAACACAGACTTATTTTTCTTTTTATTACTTTCCCTTTATTACTTCTTTCTCAAAACAATAAGTTCTTTGATCGTCATTCTGTTGGACTAACTTATGGTTTAGGAAACACATTTTATGAAAACACAGCGCTAAATACTTATTTGATTGAAAAAGGATATTTTCCTGTTTATGATAACAACAACTTTGAAAGTCCCCCGAACACAATGAATATCGGGGTAGAAATTCACGGCAATAAATCATCACAATATTGCAGGATCTCTATGCTGAAAAGCCTCAATATTTCGGACAAAGAAGTAAATAACAAATCATTTGTTAACTACACCGGATTAAGCCTCGATGTATTTAATGATTTCTGTAAGAATGACAAATGGGTATTAGCCCCTATGGTTGGAGTCAGTATGTTTGATTTTTATATGTCGGCAGTATCATCCAGTTCTATATCAAACCTGACTCAAACAAATTTAGAAGAAGGTTTTTATAAGAAAGGAGTATTTTGTTTGAAACCGGGAGTAGAAATAAAAAGAAAATTTCAGATAGGATCTTACTTTGTAGGGGTTGGAATAAACGGCTATTATCAGTTCGAACTGGGCAATGGAAAATGGGGTAATTTAACCGGAGAACAATATGGTAATTTTACCGCATCAAAAATTTCCGGATTGGTTTCATTTATAAATTCAACAGTGTATTTCTGAGATTAAACAGATTATCATGATATGAAAATAAGTCATTTAATCATTGTTGTTATTAACACTATTACTTTAAGTGGAATCAATAGACACAAAAGATATATTAAACGTTCTTACCCAGATTCCTGATAATATTGAATACTGGTTTCGTCTCAATCAGAAGATAAGCGTGTTGATTCTGGATATTTTATAGAAAAGTTAAAACATGATAAATTTATTGTCGGATATCACCAAGCACACTTAGTATCCAATTTATTTGAATATAATTAAACTTTCGCAAGTATGATAACTTGCTGATATATAACAAAAAAGCAGCATAAAATTTTGGTAAAGTCACTGATATTCAGTAACTTTAAGTCGCAAAACAAAACCAAAACAATATGCTGCGACACAAAGATACAATAATACTTTCAGAGATAAATAGCTTTTTTACTTCAAGTGAAAAAGCCATGGAAACAATTTTTAGTTTCATACGCTCTTTGACATTTTCGGACAAAAGATTTGGTTTTCCCCAAGCTAACAATCTCCGGTATAGTAATCACAACAAACTCGTGTTGTTATTGCTGTTTCCGTTTTTCGAGATTAAAACCTCGTGGCATTACGCTGATTCAGCCCTGTATCGTTTTCTTTGTTGCGGTAAAGATATATTCTACCGTTTAATGAACGATGCTTCGATTAACTGGCGCAATCTTGCATATAGTCTGACCATGCAGTTAATCCGTAAAGTTCAGAACAATTGCCAGGAGGATAATGCTAATCCACGCTGCTTGATTGTTGACGATACTGATTTGCCAAAAACCGGTCGCCAAATTGAGTTGATTGGTAAAATCTTCTCGCATGTAACGCACACGGTCAACTTGGGATTTAAAGGGCTTTTCATGGGTTACCATGATGGTAAAAGTTTCTTCTCCTTAGATTTTAGTCTGCACGGCGAAAAAGGCAAAAACCAAAATAAACCCTATGGACTCACTCCCTCGCAAAGCAAAAAGCGTTACAGCAAAAAGCGCGACAAATCAAGCATGGGCAGTAAGCGTGTCGATGAATACTTTTTAAGCAAGATAGAATCCATGATAAAGATGATTGGTCTTGCCATTGCAAAAGGCATTCGTTTCGATTATGTGCTTACCGACAGCTGGTTTACTTGCTTCGAGTTAGTCAAATTCATTGTTACGCGACGTATCGGTTGCCATTTTATCGGTATGATAAAAATGGGGAAAACACGTTATAGCGCTTTTGGCAAAAATTTAACTTCCAAAGAAATAGTTGATTTGCTTCGTCGCAAAAAAATGACGAAACGATCCAAACTGCTTGGATATTATTATGCTGAAACAATCGTTGATTTCAAAGGCGTACAGGTAAAGCTATATTTTTGTAAATCCTCTAAAAAAGGCAACTGGAACGGCATGATGACAACCAATATGGAATTAACTTTTGAACAAGCCTACAAAATCTACTCAACCCGCTGGTCGGTAGAAGTGTTTTTCAAAGAATGCAAACAACACCTTGGTTTAGGTAAATGTCAGGCACAGGATTTTGATGCTCAGATTGCATCCACAACGCTTTGTATGATGCAACACAACCTGCTTTCGGTTGTAAAACGATTCAATGATTACGAAACACTTGGCGAATTGTTTCGGGCATCACAGAAAGATGCTCTCAGCCTTACAATAGCTGAACAGATATGGTTGATTATCATTGAACTTATAGCCGAATTGTCCGAAATTTTCAACATAGATAATGAAATGTTAATGGAAAAATTATTCTCTGAAAATGAAAAACTTACAAAATACTTAAATTTTAAAAGCCTACCGCAAGCGGGCTAATGGAGCTTGCGAAAGTTGAAAATATAATAATATAAATGAAGCATGTGCTTCATTTATATTAAAAGAAATTGAAGAAATAAGAATATCTTAAATAAGCAAAACAGTTGTCACAGTTAAAAACATTGTCAACAGTTGAATATAAAAAACGTATTTTTTGTAACCAGAGCATATATATTGTTGAATGTTTTGCTTTGTTGATGTTGGAATAAAATCATAATCGTATGAAGAAAACATTATTTTCCATAGCTATTAGCTTATTGTTCTGTTCCTGCATGCCTCCATCTGTAAGCAGAATGATTATGAAAACCTATCCTCCGACGGATGCAACAACAGTTGCGGTATACTTTAACAAACCGGAAGTTCCGTCCTCATCAGAGAGTTTAGGTGTCGTCAGCGTTTTCGACGGCGGGATGTCGACAAACTGCGATTCAGTTTCCGTGGTGAACATAATAAAAGCTGAAGCTGGAAAAGCGGGAGGTAACGCTGCTTATGTATCTGAGCATGTAAAACCCTCTTTCTGGGGAAGTACATGTCATCAGATGACAGCTACCCTGCTTCGGGTTTATGATTTCTCGGGACAGGACACGACAGCTACTGCCGTTAATCAGTCTGCTATTCCTGATTTGAGAAGAATAAAGCCCGAACGAAAACTTCCGTCAATGAATGCCGACCTGAAACTGGGTTATGGCTACAGGACAGCAAAAGCAAGTGACGATCTCGATGAATTTCAAAATTATGTGCTCAACAAACGAAAATCAGGCTTATCTGTCGAAGCTTCATTTCAATACTATTTCAATGATTTTAGTGGTATCGGCTTCATGTATTCCGGATTCAATTCCTGGTTTTCCATACCGGCTACCTATGAAATCAATAACAATACCCTGTCAGGCATCATGACAACGCGGGACCGGATTGATTTTTTCGGTCCCAAGTATATAGTCAGGTTGCCTTCGTCTGACAAATTCTTTGTCAACATGGCTGTTGCGCTGGGGTACGTAATGTACAATGCCAAAGAAAATTTTTCAACCGATTATTATTATACCGCCAAAGGCGTCACCGTAGGACTTTATTATGGCGCCGATATGGAATATAAATTTTCAAAACATCTGGCAGCCACATTAGGTGTAGGATGGATGTCCGCTTCGCTGAGTGACTTCGAAATTGACAATAATGGTCAGAGAGAATTTGTAGATCTGATGTATGAACAGGGAGTCAGGGAAGGAGTTGGCTTCTGCAATTTCGCCCTGGGTTTACGATATCACTTTTGAGAACCGGTTCCGTATGGGGAACCCGTCTCAAAACGTCAGACAAAGCAAGATTGATCATCACACATTTGGATCAACCGCAAGCTTCCTCCCCACTCCCTCATCAATAAAAATCTTTTCAGGAGGAATAAGTACACCTCGGGGTTAGCGAGAAACTTATTGAGCATACGCATCAAGGAGGCATCAATCCATCAGGTAACATCCCCAATATCTTCTTTGTGTTTTTTGTTAACTCATCGGGAAAAATCCTTTATTTATCGATTTTTATTTGAATACCTGACACACGCACCATACCTTTGTCACAAAAAATTAAAATCGACAAAAATGGAAACATTAACAAACAACACTGATTACCCGCGTCGTTTTCGCGGATTGGGCTTCGGGATACTATTAATATTGGTAGGAGCCGTTTTACTCGGAATTAACTTTGGATTTATTCCGCAAGCTTATAAAGGCATTATTTTCTCCTGGCCTTCTGTCGTTATCCTGATCGGGCTGTGCCACTTCCGGAAGAAACACCAGTTTGCCTGGGGAACTGTCTGGGTTATCGTGGGGGCATTTTTCCTGATGCCGAAAATCTTCAAAGCTTTCCCCGAAACATTCCCGGGTATCGGAGATAATTTCGCGGCTGTTTACTGGCCCTTGCTGCTCATTTGCGCTGGTCTGATTTTCATTACCTTCCGCTTCCTGGCTCCAAAAAAAGACTGGTCCGACTACTGGAAAAACAAAACGCATCACTACCATCAAAAATCTACCGGTAACTTATCATCCGGTTTCGAAAAAAACACTATTTTTGGAAGCGGAGAGCATATCATATTAGACGAAGTGTTTAAGGGTGGAGAAATGAACGCGATTTTCGGGGGAGCAACACTGGATCTGCGCCGGACCACACTGCCGGAAGGTGATACTTACCTGGAAATAAACGCGATCTTCGGAGGAATTACCTTGTATATTCCGGGCGACTGGACAGTTGTTTCTCAGCTGGATGCAATTTTCGGAGGCTTTGATGACAAACGCAGAATCATTGAGCCGGTGGACAAAACACGCAGGTTGATCGTGAAAGGGTCCTGCATATTCGGTGGTGGAGAAATCGTTGGTTAACCTTTTCTTTTTATAACTAATTCATCATCAGATGTTATTAGAGGTCATCAAAAATAAATTAAGGCTCATTGTCTTTGGTCTGACAGGATTCGCTGTATTGCAAACCTTGTCACTCCATACACTTGTCACACCCTTGCCTTTCCTTATCCTGCTATTAGACACATTCATTTACTGCATCTTGTACTTTGTTATCGCGGTTCCCCTGCTGAATGTAATCCGGTTCGGGAATATGAATGTGCTGCAACTTCCCGTCAGGGTCGTGAATTATGTCGCGTTGGGAGTCGTAACGCTCGGACTTACTATCGGCATTGGATATGCAATAGAATTTCTGTTTTTTAAGGAAGATTATCGCACTATTTTTTATGCCCTGATTCCGGTACGTTTCTTTTCATCTGTGTTGGCTTACCTGCTGATCCTGCTGCTTTGTCTGAAATATGAAAAAGAACAGGAAAAAAGCGATGAAGAAAAAAATGACAGCAGCGAAGAGCCCGAAAATACCCGGATTGAACCAAATAACACATCGCCAATCGAAAGGATTGCTGTTAAATCGGGCACCAAAATCCATGTTGTGCCGATAGCCGAGGTTATCTGCCTGATTGCAGACGGAGATTATGTGCAGGTCGTCACCGAAAAAGGTAAGTTCCTGAAAGAACAGACCATGAAGTATTTCGAAATGCACCTCCCTGAAAGTCAGTTTATCCGCGTACACCGTTCCTGCATCGTCAATGTCGAAGCCATCTCCCGTATCGAATTGTACGAAAAACAAAGTCAGCAACTGATGCTGAAAAACGGAGATAAAATAAAGGTAAGCCAGGCGGGGTATAAGCTGTTGAGGGAGAAACTAAGTCTATAACTGAAAGAGGAAAACGGAAAACGAAAAGCCGATTGGTTGTGCGAAATTCATTTTCCGCTTTCCGCTTTCAGTTTTCCGCTTTTTTCACTATCTTTGCGCCCTCAAAAAAGAATGTGTTACATGCAGAAAATCAGAAATATCGCCATCATTGCCCACGTTGACCACGGAAAGACCACCCTGGTAGATAAAATGCTACTGGCCGGCAACCTGTTCCGCGACAATCAAACGACGGGTGAATTGATTATGGATAACAACGATCTGGAACGTGAGAGGGGTATTACCATCCTCGCGAAAAACGTTTCGATCGACTATCTGGGCTATAAAATAAATATCATCGACACCCCGGGTCACGCCGATTTTGGCGGGGAAGTAGAACGGGTGCTGAACATGGCCGATGGCGTATTGTTGCTGGTGGATGCTTTCGAAGGTCCGATGCCGCAAACCCGGTTCGTACTTCAAAAAGCGTTGCAAATCGGACTTACCCCCATCGTGGTGGTGAACAAAGTTGACAAACCGAACTGTCGTCCCGACGAAGTGCATGAAATGGTTTTCGACCTTATGTACCACTTAGATGCTACCGAAGAACAGTTAAACTTTCATACCATTTACGGTTCAGCGAAGAACAACTGGATGGCGGAGGACTGGAAAACGCCTTCCGACAACATCCGACCTTTGCTGGATGCGATTATCAAATACATTCCTGCTCCCGAGTTTTTAGAAGGAACACCCCAAATGCTGATTACGTCATTGGATTATTCCAATTACGTGGGACGTATCGCGGTGGGACGTATTCACCGCGGCATACTCCGTGAAAACATGGACGTAAGTTTAGTGAAACGCGACGGATCAGTCATTAAATCCAGAATCAAAGAACTGCATACTTTCACCGGTCTTGGCCGTACGAAAACCACCGAGGTTAAATCGGGAGACATCTGCGCATTAGTTGGTATCGATGGTTTTGAAATCGGGGATTCAATCTGTGACATTCAAAATCCGGAACCGCTGAAACCCATCGCGATTGACGAACCTACAATGAGCATGGTGTTTACCATCAACGACTCTCCTTTCTTCGGAAAAGAAGGTAAATTCGTCACTTCCCGGCACATCCACGACCGGCTGGTAAAAGAACTCGATAAAAACCTGGCATTGCGCGTTGAAAAGAACCTGAATGCCGATGTGTGGACCGTATATGGCCGTGGGGTATTGCACTTGTCTATCCTTATCGAGACCATGCGCCGCGAAGGCTATGAATTGCAGGTCGGTCAGCCGCAGGTTATCTTCAAAGAAATCAACGGAGTTAAATGCGAACCGGTCGAACAACTGTCCATCAACCTGCCGGAAGAAAGCTCAGGAAAAGTCATCGAGATGGTTGCGACCAGAAAGGGCGAAATGATCAGCATGGAAATTAAGAACGACCGTGTTCAGTTGGAGTTTTACATTCCTTCCCGTGGCATCATAGGGCTTAGAAACAACGTACTGACGGCATCAGCAGGCGAAGCCATCATGTCGCACCGATTTGTTGAATATCAGCCTTATAAAGGAGAAATCGAAAAAAGAATTAACGGATCCATCATCGCGATGGAAAGCGGTACTGCCTACGCTTATGCATTGGATAAATTGCAGGAACGGGGCAAATTCTTCATACATCCGCAGGATAATATCTATGCCGGTCAGGTGGTAGGTGAAAGTTCCAAAGAAGGTGATATGGTCGTGAACGTTACCAAATCGAAAAAACTCACCAACATGCGCGCCTCGGGTGCCGACGACAAAGCCAGACTGGCGCCGCCCATCATCTTCAGCTTAGAAGAAGCCCTGGAGTATATCAAGGAAGATGAATATGTGGAAATAACGCCTTCAAGCATCAGGCTCAGGAAGATATTGTTAGACGAAAACGACAGAAAAAGAACGTCGAAAAAATAATTTGTAAAAAATTTGTATCTTTGCAGGCCGTTTTAATAAACGGGAAAAACAGCCATGTGAAAATGTTGAGGAGGTTGCTTCGTCGCTTTGCTCCTCGCAATGACAGAAAATAAAAACAAATCGCATAAATAATAACAATGAACATCGTCAGAAAAGACATCGACAGCTCGAATGCAACCATCACCATCAGCATCGAGAAAGCAGATTACTCAGAGAAAGTTGAAAAAACATTGCGTGATTATCGCAAAAAAGCGAATATCCCGGGTTTCCGTCCAGGCATGGTTCCACTCGGATTATTGAAGAAAATGTACGGAAAATCAATCCTTGCAGAAGAAATCAACAAAATCCTGTCGGATGAACTATACAAATATATTCAGGATAATAAAATCAACATGCTGGGTGAGCCTCTCCCGAATGAAACTGATCAGCAAGATATTGATTTCAGCACGCAGGAAGATTTCGAATTTGTTTTCGACCTTGGGTTGGCTCCTGAATTTGAAGTTGAACTGAATAAAAAGGACAAAGTAAAATACTATCAGATTACTCCGAGCGAAGAAATGATCAATAACCAGATCAAATCTTACACCGGTCGCTATGGCAAATATGTGCAGGAAGAGTCGGTTGAGGAAAAAGACATGGTAAAGGGTACCCTGACAGAACTGGCAGAAGGCAAGGTAAAAGAAGGTGGTATCCAGGTACAGGATGCTGTTTTGACACCTGCTTACATGAAAGATGAAGCCAGCAAGGCTTTGTTTGCCGGCGCTAAAGTAGGCGATGTGATTACTTTCAACCCGAAAACAGCGTTCGAAAACGAAGCGGAAATTTCTTCTCTGCTGAAAATTTCAAAAGAAGAGGTTGCTGAGGTGACTGCTGATTTTCAGTTTACCATCGAAGGCATCACCCGTTACCACGAAGCAGAAATCGATCAGGAATTGTTCGACAAAGTATATGGTGAAGGCGTTGTAAAGTCAGCGGAAGAATTTACCGAAAAAATCAAGGCCAATATTCAGGAAACACTGGCTCAGGACAGCGAATACAAATTTGGTATCGATGCCCGTGAAGTACTGGTAAAAAAATACGACAGTCTGGCATTCCCGGATGCATTCCTGAAACGCTGGTTGCTTGCTTCGAACAAGAATCTGACAGAAGAAACGCTGGAAGCTGATTATCCTAAAATGATTGCCGACCTGAAATGGCAGTTAATTAAAGATAAAATTGCTAAATCAAACGATATCAAAGTTGAGAAAGATGACGTGGAAGATTTCGGTCGTAAAATTGCCCGTTCCCAGTTTGCCCAGTATGGCATGATTGGTATGGACGATGCCATCCTCGACAACTATGTGAAAGATATGCTCAAAAAAGAAGAAACACTCAAGAACATCATCGACAAAGTTGCTGAAAATAAGGTGCTCGACATCATTAAAAATGCAGTTAAAGTAGATACTAAAGAGGTTTCGATAGAGGAATTTAATAAGATGTTTGAATAAAACCATCTAAGTCATATAAGTAACATATAAGATTTTTTTGCTCTTTATCTTAAGTTACCCATTCTCATTTATAGTCAAAGTGTTGTTTTGTTAAAAATACAGAATAACACTTTGCTGTTTCTTATTTATAACCGATTTCAATAATATTAGTTATTTTTGCAATTGAATTAAACTTAAATGTCTTATATGACTTATATGGTTAAAAAACAAAAATTATGAATCAAAACGAATTTCACAAATACGCCACCAAACACCTCGGGATGAATGGGTTGGCTTTAGAAAAATACATAGGTATCACCAGCAGTTATATTTCTCCCTCAATTCTGGAAGAAAGACAACTGAATGTAACCCAAATGGATGTGTTTTCACGCTTGATGATGGATCGCATCATCTTTTTGGGAACACAAATCGACGACTACACCGCCAACGTAATTCAGGCACAGTTGCTGTTTTTGGATTCTTCTGATCCGGGAAAAGACATCTCGATTTACCTGAACTCTCCCGGTGGTTCGGTTTACGCCGGACTCGGGATTTATGACACGATGCAGTTTATCGGCTCCGATGTAGCAACGATTTGTACCGGCATGGCTGCTTCGATGGCCGCCGTGTTATTAGTTGCCGGAACAAAAAATAAACGTTCTGCGCTGCGACATTCGCGCGTGATGATTCACCAACCGATGGGTGGCGCTCAGGGACAGGCATCTGATATTGAAATCACAGCCCGCGAAATCCAAAAACTGAAAAAAGAGCTTTATACAATCATCGCCGACCATTCAGGAAATCCTTTTGATAGAATTGAAAAAGACTCGGACCGGGATTACTGGATGACTTCACAGGAAGCTCTTGAATATGGGATGATCGACAGAATCTTGATTAATGAGAAGAAAAACAAATAATGGCTAAACAACTCAGACGATGCTCTTTCTGCGGACGAACCGAATCTCAGGTGGATTTTTTCATCATGGGACAGGACAACACGCAAATCTGTAACGAATGCGCGATACAGGCCGCTGAAATTGTAAAGGAAAATACAGAAAGCAAGTCCAAATTACCGCATTTACAGAAAGAGGATATCCCCAAACCTGTGGAAATAAAGAAGTACCTCGATCAGTATGTAATCGGACAGGATGAAGCCAAGAAGTTTCTCTCGGTGGCTGTTTACAACCACTACAAACGCCTCATGCAGGAAAAATCGAATGACGATGTGGAAATCGAAAAATCAAACATCATCATGGTGGGTTCCACCGGCACCGGAAAAACCCTGCTTGCCAGAACCATTGCCAAAAAACTGCACGTGCCGTTTACTATTGTCGATGCCACTGTACTTACCGAAGCCGGCTACGTGGGCGAAGATATCGAAAGCATCCTGACCAGGTTGCTACAGGTAGCTGATTATGACGTAAAAGCAGCCGAAAGAGGCATTGTCTTTATTGACGAAATTGATAAAATTGCCCGTAAGGGTGATAACCCGAGCATCACCCGTGATGTGAGCGGGGAGGGTGTGCAACAGGGGCTTCTCAAATTATTAGAAGGATCCGTTGTGAATGTTCCACCCCAGGGAGGCAGGAAACATCCTGATCAGAAGATGATTCCGGTTAATACCCAGAATATTTTATTTATCTGCGGAGGCGCATTCGATGGTATCGAGAAAAAAATAGCGGCCCGGCTCAACACCCGTGTAGTGGGCTATGGAGCTACACTCGAGACTGACTTCGTCGACAAGAAGAATATGTTGCAGTACATCGCACCGCAGGATTTAAAATCCTTCGGACTGATTCCTGAAATCATTGGCCGTTTACCTATTCTGACTTATCTGGAACCCCTCGACCGTAATGCATTGCGAAAAATCCTTACGGAACCAAAGAATTCCATCATCAAACAATATGTTAAACTGTTTAAGATGGATCATATCGAACTTGTTTTCGAGGAGGAAGTATTGGAATACGTCGTTGATAAAGCCATCGAGTTTAAATTAGGCGCCCGTGGATTAAGGTCAATTACAGAAACCATCATCATGGACAAGATGTACGAGATGCCTTCGAAAAACGAAACCAAGCTGGTGATAGAACTGGACTATGCCCGTACGAAAATAGAGAAAGCAAATATCAACCGGTTAAAAATCGCTTAAATATTCAGAAAATAATCATTGTCAGCGACATAATTACAAAAAAACAGGTTATTTGCAAAAAAAAATGCATTTAACCTGTTTTTTTTTCGTAAAGTACTTGGATATTAAAAATCTGTTTTTAAATTTGCTTGACCTAATCTTATACAAAGGGTTAAAAAAAAGAGAAAATGAAGTAAAAAAAGATTGATAATCTTGCAAATACTTCGGGAAATAATACTAACTTCGCCATCCGGTTTTGAATTGTATTAGATATGATAACTCATTCAGAATTAACCACCCATTTGAAAGAGCATTTTGGTTTCGATACCTTTAAGGGAAACCAGGAAGCCATCATTCAGAATGTGCTGGATAAGAACGACACTTTTGTTCTGATGCCCACCGGCGGTGGAAAATCATTATGCTACCAGCTTCCTTCATTATTGATGGAAGGTACGGCTATTGTCATATCTCCCCTGATCGCGCTCATGAAAAATCAGGTTGATGCCATGCGCAATTTCAGTGAAGAAGACGGGGTTGCTCATTTTCTGAATTCATCTCTTACAAGACAGGCCATCGACGCTGTAAAGGCTGATATTCTTTCCGGTAAAACCAAGTTGTTGTATGTCGCACCGGAATCGCTTACGAAAGAGGAGAATATTGAATTCCTGAAGCAAATAACAATTTCGTTTTACGCGGTTGACGAAGCACACTGTATTTCGGAATGGGGACATGATTTCCGGCCTGAATACAGGAGAATACGACCGATAATCAATGAAATAGGTGTTGCTCCGCTGATTGCACTGACAGCGACAGCGACTCCCAAGGTACAGCATGATATCCAGAAAAACTTAGGCATGCTGGATGCGAAAGTGTTTAAGTCTTCTTTCAACCGGGAAAACCTGTACTACGAGGTTCGAAGTAAAAACAAGGATGTTGACAAGGAAATCATCAAATACATCCGCATTCAGAAGGATAAGTCCGGAATTATTTATTGTCTGAGTCGTAAGAAGGTAGAAGAACTTGCCGAGACATTAAAAGTAAACGGGATCTCTGCCCTTCCCTACCATGCCGGTATGGATTCAGCAGTCAGGACCGAAAATCAGGACAAGTTCCTGATGGAGAAAGTACAGGTTATCGTGGCAACCATTGCTTTCGGCATGGGAATCGATAAGCCGGATGTTCGTTATGTTATTCATTACGACATGCCCAAGAGCCTGGAGGGTTACTACCAGGAAACCGGTCGTGGAGGCAGAGACGGTGGAGAAGGTCAGTGTATTGCATTCTATGCATACAAAGATCTTGATAAGTTAAGGAAATTTATGCAAGGCAAACCGGTTGCCGAACAGGAAATAGGAAACCAATTATTATTAGAAACGCAAGCATACGCAGAATCATCGATTTGTAGGAGAAAGCTCTTACTCCATTATTTTGGAGAGGAATACAAACAGGATAACTGCTGTAGTTGTGACAACTGTATGAAACCAAAGAAAACAATTGAAGGACAGGAACTTTTAATCCTGATTTTAGAAACAATTATTGCAGTAAGGGAAAAATTCAAAGCTGAACATATTGTTGATATCCTGAAGGGGAACAGCACCTCGGATATCAAGTCCTATCAGCACGATGAACTGGAGAACTTCGAAGCGGCATCCGATGAGGATGAAAAGTTGCTGCACGCGATTATCAGGCAGGCCATGATTGCCGGGTACATCTCAAAAGACATAGAAAACTACGGTTTGCTGAAAATAACACCAGCCGGCAAAGCATACATGAAAAAACCCGGTGCATTCCCCGTGGTGAAGGACAATGAATTTGATGAAGATGAAGAAGAAACGGCTGTGAAATCTGTAGGTGGAACTTGTGCTGCCGATGATGTGCTTTTCTCTATCCTGAAAGATTTGAGAAAGAAAATGTCGAAAAAATTAGAAGTGCCGCCATTTGTGATTTTCCAGGATCCTTCGCTTGAAGCCATGGCAACCACCTACCCGATTACAATGGATGAACTACAGAACATCCCTGGCGTAGGGGCAGGCAAGGCAAAAAGATACGGTGATGAATTCCTCAAAGTAATCAAGGAACATGTCAAAGAAAATGAAATTACCCGTCCGGAAGACCTCAGGGTGCGAACTGTCGCCAATAAATCCAAACTAAAAGTTTCTATTATTCAGGCTATTGACCGAAAAATCGCATTAGATGACATCGCTGAATCGAAAGGGCTCGACATGCTTGAGTTATTGGATGAAATTGAAGCTATCGTTTACTCGGGAACAAAAATCAACATCGATTATTTCCTGAAAGAAGTCATGGAACCGGATCACGTTGACGAAATCTTCGAATACTTCAACACTGCAGAAACCGATAAAATCCCTCCGGCTTTAGAAGAACTGGGAGAAGACGATTTCAGTGAAATTGAAGTAAGGCTGGTTAGAATCAAGTTCTTATCGGAAATTGGCAACTAAAATCTCATCCAGGTCTATCCCATACAAATCTGCCCAAAATGAATAAGCTGTTGCGCACAGGAATTGCTGAGATATTGCTTCTGCTCCTGAGCGTATTTGCTTATGCGGTAACACCGGACTTAATCCAGCATACGATACACCGGTTTTCGGGCATTTGGAAACAAGCACCACAGGAAAAGGTCTATTTGCATACCGACAAACCATTCTATTACAGTGCAGGTGAAGACATCTGGTTCAGGGCTCACATTGTCAATGCTACCACCCATAAACCGGACACGCGCAGCCAGTTTGTCTATGTCGAGTTAATCGACAAATCGGATTCAGTGATCACGAGGGTGAAAATCAAACGGAATGGGTCAGCTGCTTCCGGAAAAATCACATTATCTCCCGAAATTGCTCCCGGCGAATATATACTCCGGTCGTACACTTACTGGATGCAGAACGCCGCAGAGGACTTCTTTTTTCACAAAAAAATTTACATCGGAAACATGATTGATGACAGGGTGCGCATCAGTACGAGTTTTGGGACACCTGAAAACGGTAAAATACCACTGACTATTACTTTTAAAAACACCTTCTCAATGCCTCTCAATGGTAAATCCATCGAAGTCAGGCAACATTACATCCGGAGAAACAGACAAATAACCAATCTGACAACTAATCAACAGGGTGAAATACATTTACAAATAGAATCCGACACGCTTTCAGAAACAAAAAGATTGCTGGAAATCACATTGAACGAACCCGGACTTTCATTTAACAGAAAACTACAGGTTCCGGACCTGAAATCTGATTTTGATGTACAATTTTTTCCTGAAAGTGGTGTTTTCCTGGACAACCAGATTCAAACCGTCGCATTCAAGGCTATCGGTTCCGACGGACTGTCAGTCAATGTGTCCGGTAAAATATACAATCAACAGCATCAGGAAATCTGTGAACTTAACACCCTCAATAAAGGGATGGGGAAAATAATCATGCACACCTATCCCGGAGAAAACTATTATGCTGTTGTACAAACAGAGAACGGTCTGCAAAAGAAATTTGACTTACCGGCAACGTCCGCTACAGGAGTCAGCATGAAACTAAAAACAGTCAAAGGAAAAGTATTTTTTCAGGTTTTAAACCAAAGCTACCTTGATTTTAAAGGCTTATTCATGCTGGTTCACGCACGGGGAATGGTGTACCTGCTTACTCCGCTAACCGGATCAGAAGGATTTCTTTCGGAAAACATGCTCCCTCCGGGAATCAACACATTTAGCATCATAGACTCAACGGGAAACACCTGGTGTGAAAGAATCGGTTTTATTCGTAACAATAATTTTCCGGTGATAACCATGGAAAGTAATAAGTCGAAGTACGGTAAAAGAGAACCGGTTGAACTTAACTTTAAATTACTTACTCAGGATACCATTCCGGCTAAAGGGAACTTTTCTGTGAGTGTAACCGATAATTTACTGGTTAAGAATGACAGCATCAACAATGATATCCTGAGTTATCTGCTATTGAGTTCGGATCTTAAAGGATACATTGAAGAACCACAGCAGTATTTCAGGGATAATTCATGGCAAACATTGGAAAAAACCGATTTGCTGATGCTCACACAGGGCTGGCGACGATTCAACACAAGAGAAATCATCAAAGGTATCTATCCCAAAACAGACTATTATCTTGAGGTTGGGCAGGCTATTTCAGGGAGAGTCCTGAACCTGTTTAACAAACCTGCAAAAAACGCGGAAGTTATTTTCTTCAGTAACTATAAAAATCAGATAAACACCGCGAAAACCGACAGTACAGGCCTGTTTCTGATTGATGGCATTCAGTTCCCCGACAGTACACAAATTATACTGAAAGCAAAATCGCGTAGCAAAATTGTTGATGTAGAACTAATTCCCGACAAAGATGTATTTCCCGCTTACAAGTCTGTCATTCCATTTAATCACGATGACAAGACTGTCGTTCCGGACGATTATCTTAACCTGTCAAAAGAAAGATATTACAATGAAGGCGGGATGTTGGTAATTAATCTGGATGAGTTTACAGTAAAAGGCGAAACAAAGAAAACAGAAGCCGGATATTATTATTCCGGAGCAGCTGACAATTCAATAGATTCCAAAAAGCTGGAGTCATTCGGAAGTCAATCTGTTTTAGATGTCATCAGAACCTTTCCAGGAGTCCAGGTATCAGGAGAATCAGTTTCAATCAGAGGCGCCTCCGGCAACCCGCTATTTTTGATTGATGGAATAGAGACTGAAGAAATTGAAGATTTACAGTTTCTGAATGCTACTGATATTGAGGAGATTTCTTTGTTTAAAGGAGCTTCCGCCTCTCTGTTTGGATCAAGAGGAGGAAACGGCGTAATTGCCATCACGCTTAAACAAGGCTCAATACTACAGAGCGTTACGCCACCCAGTCTGGTTCGGTATACTCCACTGGGATATCAACAAGCGGTTGAGTTTTATGTGCCTAAATATGATGTTGACAGTATCAGAAGTCAGCCAAAACCGGATTTACGTACAACCATATATTGGACTCCGGAGGCAAAGACTGATGAAGACGGCAACATCAGGCTGAAGTTTTACACCGCAGACAAACCCAATGACTATCGGGTAGAGCTGGAGGGTGTAAGCGAAAATGGTGAAATCTGTAAGTTTCAGGGCATCTTAAAACGGGAATGATTAAATGCTCCTCTTCAATGCATCCTTTTTAATTGCTGACACGGATTTTATGGGAGGAATACTGTCTTCCGTTTTTATTGAATCGACTGTTTGATTGATTAGCGGTATGGTATCAAGTTTCAAACGCAAACTATCCTGTAAGGCAGGTATATATTTCCTTAACAACAGAACGCTATCTACCTGAAATCTAATGGCATCATGTCGTTTTGGAGAAGTATAAAAAGCACCCGAAAGAGAATCAATTTTGATGTTTCTGGCAGCCTTAAACCGGAACTTGTACCTGCGCAAAACGCTGTCGTTTTTCACTTCATGCCACAAGCTGTCCACATTTCCATCGGCATAATGAATCCGGAATGTCGTGTATCCACTCTTTACAGAATCGTGCGGTAAAGCCCGCATCCTGAATGAAAAGTTGTATATATCTTTCGTCAGGAGACCGCTGTTTTCCAAACTAAAGCCGGATTGATTTTTTGTTGAGTCATCCGGATAACTAAAAGCAACAGCCTGGTTCCAAACATTGATTTCCAACGGCTTAAGCCTGATTGAGTCCGGCAGAACAGGGGTGTATTTCCCGGCCTCCACCTCGGTTCTCAATTCTTCGAGATTCTTATTAACACTGGTATAAATACGTTCGAACACCTTAGGATTCCGGGTGTAATAAACTAGTGAAGAATCAAACTGAGCCTTAGAGATACCGTGTTTCTGAAAAAGTGCGTGATAGTAAAGAATTTTTTCATCTTCACTTATGGTCACATCCGACGAAAAAACACCTTCCAACAAATGAAGATCTGTCAGAAACGATTTCATCTCACTCCTGCTGAGGACGTCGTCGGGTCGGTTGCTACAGGCAAATTGAAGCAACACTACACAGCAAAACATCCATTTTATTGCTTTTCTAAGCATTTTCTTCCTTCGATTTCTTTTCTTTTTTTGATTCCAGGTGTTCATTCAGGTCTTTACGGAAGAATATCAGAATGATACCCGCCGCCACTGTAATAGCTGAATCTGCAACATTAAAGACCGGACTAAAAAACAGGGTTTCACCTACACTGTTTTTAATAATCGGGAAATAAAGCATGTCCACTACTTTACCGTAAAACAACGGGGCGTAACCTCCTCCTTCAGGTAGAAATGTAGCCAGATGACCATAACTGTCGGAAAACAACACGCCATAAAATACCGAATCGAGAATATTGCCTGCAGCGCCTGCAAGCAACAATGCAACGGCCAGAATAAATCCCTGACGCGCCTGCTTTTTAACTAAATAATGGATAAAATACGCCAGACCTCCCACAGCGATAATCCTGAAAATGGTGAGGAATAACTTGCCTATGATTTCCATACCAAAAGCCATCCCGTTATTTTCAATAAAATAAATGCGGAACCAGTCGAAAACATAAACCGATTCACCCAATACAAAATTTAGCTTGATATAGATTTTGCTGACCTGGTCGATGAGCAGGACAAGGAAAATCAACCATACGGATTTTTGTGTTACTGACATGCTTACTTATTAAACAACAAATCGGCAAAAAGTCACTATCCTGAGCCTTTTGCCGAAATGCTTATGTGATCATTTTGATTATTTCTGTTGTGTTTTAGCCTCAATGCTCAGCGTTGCATGCGGTACGGCGCGCAAACGTTCTTTTGGAATCAGCTTACCGGTTTCACGGCAAATGCCATAAGTTTTATTCTCAATGCGAATCAACGCAGCCTGCAAGTGCTGAATAAATTTCATCTGACGTTGAGCCAAACGACCCGACTCTTCTTTCGAAAGCGTAGCAGCACCTTCTTCCAACACCTTGAATGTTGGAGAAGTATCCATCACGTCATTTCCGTCCAAATTGGTCAGACCATTCTTCAACATCTCATAATCCTTCTGTGCCTTTTCGAGTTTCTCGATAATAATCTGACGAAACTCCTCCAATTCGGCGTCGGAGTATCTTGTTCTCTCTTCCATAACCACTACTTTTAAAATTAACGAAAATGTTTCCCGTGTACGATAAAAATTTTTGCGAATATACGACTTTTGTTTCAGTTGGACAACATATTTCAGTCTCCCGGCTTTTTTTTATCTTATCACTGCTTAGTATACCGCTTGTGCCACTCTTTTAACACTTTGCGTAGCCATCATGCTGTAAAAATGAATACTTGGTACGCCGTGTGCAATCAAATCTCTGGCCTGCTGAATACACCACTCCACTCCTACTTCAACAGCATCAGCATCGGACTTACAATTGCGCAATTCAACTGCAAATGCTTCGGGAATATCCGTGTGGAAAATCTTGGGTAAAACGGTCATCTGGTTTTGCAGGGTAATGGGCTTAATACCGGGAATAATCGGCACATGAATACCGTTTTCCTTGCATTTAGCCACAAAATCAAAATACTTCTGGTTGTCAAAAAACATTTGTGTAACTAAGTATTCAGCCCCGGCTTCCACTTTTTGTCTGGCATATTGCAAATCGGACTCCAGGTTGGGCGCCTCTTCATGCTTTTCGGGATAACAAGCCATACCATAGGAAAACGGTGTGATTTTCGACTTCATCTGAGAACCGTCTAAAAAGAATCCCTGGTTGAATTTATTAACCTGTTGCTGGAGCTCGGTGGCGTAACGATGACCGGTGGGACTAAACTCTTTTTCGTGTTTTCCCTTATCGCCTCTGAGCAGCAAAAGATCGGTAATACCCAAAAACTGCAAATCAATGAGCGCATATTCGGTTTCCTCTTTGGTGAATCCGCTGCAAATAATATGCGGAACAACCGGAATTTTGTATTTGTTTTGTACAGCAGCAGCAATTGCAACCGTTCCGGGCCGATGCCTTTCTGCTACCCGTTCAAACAATCCTCCCGGCTTCTCTCTGAATACGAGTTCACTTCTGTGGGTCGTAATGTTGATATACTTTGGATCAAATTCACGCAAGGTATCAATTGTACGATACACTGTTTCAATACCATTTCCTTTCAAAGGCGGTAACAACTCGAATGAGAAAGCTGTTTTCCCTCTTGCTGATTGTATTTTTTCTATCACACTCATGAATATTTGAATCTAAAAGTGTGCAAAAATACAAAATTTAATTCTATTTGATATTATGAAAAAGGAATTGTACTTTCTAAATGAAAACCGGAATAAAAAAATCTTCTTACGTTGGAGGTGGCTTACTGTTTAAATAATTTAAACAATAGAGGATGTGCTGCACTATATTATGTTAAAAATATTCATTTTTATAAAAAAAAACATTTCCTTTGCACCTTCTTATTTCTACACGACAAAATGAACAGTCTTTCTCTTTTTTTTACGGTTTTTCTAGCCGGTATAATACTCGTAGTAGCTGGCTTGGGAATGGCAATGCTTTTATCACCCAAGTCTTTTAATTTACAAAAAGGTGAACCTTATGAATGTGGGATTCCCACTCACGGTACTTCCTGGATGCAATTTAAAGCGGGATATTATTTATACGCCATTCTATATCTTATGTTCGATGTGGAAGCTATTTTCCTTTTCCCCTGGGCTACCATAGTACGGGATTTAGGATTTCCCGGTTTGACAAGCATTTTATTCTTTTTAATCATTTTAGCGCTAGGCCTGGCCTACGCGTGGAGGAAAGGAGTACTGCAATGGAAATAAAAAAAACGCGGATAAAAGGTATTCCCACAGAAGAATTTAATGACAATGAATACCTCGAAAAGTATATTGAGGAATTAAACGCCAACGGAGTAAACGTCGTATTATCAACCGTTGACGATATGATAAACTGGGGACGTTCCAACTCTTTGTGGCCTCTGATATTTGCGACAAGTTGTTGTGGTATAGAATTTATGTCGGCCGCAGCAGCACACCACGACATAGCAAGGTTTGGCATGGAAGTGACCCGTAACAGTCCGCGACAGGCCGATCTGATGGTAATAGCAGGAACCATTGTACATAAAATGGCCCCATTACTCAAACGGGTATACGACCAGATGGCTGAGCCGAAATATGTGCTCGCCATGGGCGGATGTGCCATTTCAGGCGGTCCGTTCGTCGGTTCGTACCACGTGGTAAATGGAGTAGATGAAATTTTCCCTGTTGACGTGTACGTACCCGGCTGTCCTCCTCGTCCCGAAGCCCTGTTCTACGGACTTATGCAGTTACAACGAAAAATTAAAGCCGAACATTTTTTACAGGGCCGGAAGTCAAAGAAAACAAGCCGGTAATATCGCAACCAAAGTTATGGAACAGATACAAAAACTGATTAAAGAACAATTTCCTGACATAGACACAGAAGAAGGTGATATATTGAAAATCAGGGTTACTCCTAAACAACTTCGACCGGTTATTGATGCCCTGTATCATTACAAAAATCTTCCATTCGATTTTCTGAAGTACATGATCGGGACCGATGAAGGTGAAATTCTGCGGGTATCATACATCTTGTCGTCTTCCGTAAATCCGGCTGCTGACATCATGGTTATCACAGGCACCGACAACCGGGAAAATCCTTTATTATATACGATTACTGATTTCTACGATACAGCCCAATTCAACGAGCGGGAAATTTACGCGTTACTGGGAATCCGTTTTATCAATAATCCCGACATGCGGAAATTCTTTCTGAATCAGGACTGGGTGGGCTACCCCCTTCGGAAAGATTACGATCCGGATCCTGCATTGAATCCGGTCTCGGTTGAAAGTCGAGAGATTATCGACACTTCCCTTATTGTCAGAGAAATGCCGGATGGCAGTATTGACGAGGAGGTTATACGAATCTTTAATGAAGATGATTATATTATCAACATTGGTCCGCAGCACCCTTCCACACACGGTGTGATGCACTTTCGCACCGCCCTGGATGGTGAGGTAGTGAAAAAGATAGATGTCCACAGCGGGTATATTCACAGGGGAATTGAAAAACTGAGTGAGAACCTGATGTATCCACAGATTTTACATTTCACCGACAGGCTCGACTATCTTTCAGCCAATATAAACCGCCATGCCTTGTGTATGTGTGTGGAAAAAGCCGCAGGAATAGAGGTTCCTGAAAGGGCGCAATACATCCGGACCATCATGGATGAATTAAACAGAATAGATTCACATTTACTCGCCTGGTCGGCACATACCAACGATCTGGGTGCCACAACTGCTTTTATTTACGGCATGCGTGAACGTGAAATCATCCTCGATATTTTTGAGAAAATTTGTGGTGGCCGACTAATCATCAATCAAAACGTGATTGGTGGCGTGATGTTCGATATATATCCGGAATTCCAAAAAGACGTCAAAAACTTTATTCCTTACATGCGTTCGAAATTAAAAGAATACGACCGGTTCTTTTCACACAACATCATTGCATTAGGACGTATGAAAAACGTGGGGATACTGAATATTAGAGACGCAATCAGTCACGCGGTAACCGGTCCTGCTGGCCGTGCCTCAGGCTGGTCGTGCGATGTACGCAAATATAACCCTTACGCACTTTACGACAAAGTGGAGTTTCGTGAAATCATCCGTACGGAAAGTGATTCATACGCGCGTTATCTGAACCGGTTAGACGAAATAGAGGAGTCACTGCACATTATAGAACAATTGATAGACAATATTCCTGACGGAGAATTCTGTGCTAAGACAAAAGCAGTAATCAGACTGCCCGAAGGTGAATACTACCAGCACGTAGAAGCAGGAAAAGGTTTATTTGGCGTGTATATCGAAAGCCGCGGCGACAAGACACCTTACCGGTTGAAGTTCCGTTCGCCTTCAATGTCATTGGTAGCTGTTATGCCGTTGATATGCAAGGGCGAGAAAATCTCCGACTTTATTGGTATCGGCGGCTCTATGGATTACGTTATTCCGGATATTGACAGATAATCTCAATCCCGAATTTCTTATTTGCCGTTTATTATTAAATGCTTCATTTCAACATAGTTTTTTATGTTATTAAATTATAGTCAACCATTAGAGCTTAACAAGTTAACAAGTCGCATTGATACTGCTTTGCATGCGGCATTGCCCGAATTCTGGGCCGTAGTCATTGAGTTGGTTCTGGTGGGAATCCTCCTCATTGCAACTTACGCGTTGTTGGCTGTTATCTTAATTTATGTGGAACGAAAAATAACCGCCTTCTTTCAGGCACGTATCGGTCCGAATCGCGTTGGGAAATATGGTATTTTCCAGACTGTGGCCGACGTGATGAAAATTCTCATAAAAGAAATTATTCACATCAACCGGATTGATAAATTTCTTTTTTACACGGCTCCGTTTTTTATCATCGGGGCTTCGATTATGGCATTCGGAGCTATCCCATTCGGACAGGGACTTCAGGCGGTAGATTTCAATATAGGTGTGCTGTATGTTATATCGGTTTCTTCATTAGGTATTATTGGAGTATTACTTGCCGGCTGGTCGAGTAACAACAAATACTCGATGATTGGCGCCATGCGTAGTGGAGCACAATTTGTCAGCTACGAACTATCGGCCGGCATTGCACTCATGACCATGGTGGTACTTTCGGGAACCATGCAATTAAGTACCATGGTCGAAAGCCAGCGATATTGCTGGAATATCTTCAACGGACATTTACCTGCGCTGGTAGCATTTATTATTTATCTTATTTCCGGTCATGCCGAGACCAACCGGGGTCCTTTCGACCTTCCTGAAGCTGAATCGGAACTTACTGCGGGTTATCACACCGAATATTCCGGTCTGCAATTCGGATTTTTCTATCTGGCCGAATACCTGAATATGTTCATTATAGCATCGATTGGCGCCACCGTGTTTTTGGGAGGTTGGATGCCTCTGCAAATAAACGGATGGGAAGGCTTTAATCAATTAATGTGGTTTATACCGTCCTATTTATGGTTTTTCGGAAAAGTAGCGGTTTTAATCTTTTTCAGTTTATGGGTGCGTTGGTCATTTCCACGACTCCGTATCGACCAGCTCCTCAATCTGGAATGGAAATACCTGCTGCCAATTAATTTAGTTAACTTATTGGTTATGGTTATACTTGTATTAACCGGTATTACACTTACCGATATTTTTAAATAATAAGAAAATGAGAACCTTTTCAGAATATTTAAGGGATATGTTCTCTGGGATAAGGTCGTTGCTTAGCGGACTTTCAATTACCTGGAAAGAACTTTGGACTAAAAAAGTAACCCGTCAGTATCCGGAAAACAGGGATACACTCGTTATATCGGAGCGTTTCAGAGCCGAACTCGTGATGCCGCATGATGCAAATAATGAACATGCCTGCACGGCCTGTGGCATCTGTCAGATAAACTGTCCGAATGGCACTATAAATGTCATTTCGCGCACAATAGAAACAGCAGACGGCAAAAAGAAGAAAGAACTTGACAGGTATATATATAACCTGGGAACTTGTACTTTTTGTAATCTCTGTGTTATTACTTGCCCTTCTGATGCCATCGTGTTCTCGAATAATTTTGAAAACGCGACTTTCACACGGAATAAGCTGGTCAAACAACTAAACCATGAAGGTTCCGGGTTGCGGGAAAAGAAGCCAATAAAAAAGGCCGAAAATGAAGCTGAAAAAGAGAGTAAAACTGCATAAAACTGATGCTACCCACGAAGAATAATATCTAAATTATGATGATAAAAGAAATTATATTTTATATACTTGCGCTGGTCATTACCGTTTTCTCGATTATGGCTGTCAGTTCAAGGCGCCTGATACGTTCGGCAACTTACCTGTTATTCGTATTGCTTGCCACGGCTGGACTGTATCTTTTACTCGACTATCACTATCTTTTCGCCGTACAAATTGCGGTTTATGCCGGTGGTATCATGGTGCTTTTCATTTTTGCTATTTTACTCACGCAAAAACCCGGTAAGAATATCACTCCCGAACCTTTATTCCAACGTGTTATGGCGATTTTGCTTTCCGGTACAGGGTTAATTTTTTGTGGTGTTATCATCTATAAAAATGTCAGCAAAGTTTATCACTATGTCGAATCAGCTGAAATACCTGTAAAAGAAATCGGGACCACGCTGATGGGTACGGGTAAATATGAATATATACTACCCTTTGAGGCAATCAGTATTATGTTGCTCGCGTGTATTGTGGGAGCCATCATGATAGCCCGTAAACGATGATTAAACAATAGTAAAACGTACTTAACAACATAATTCCAAAACAATGGGAGCAATTTTTGATAATTTCGGTTCAGGCGTCATTCCGTTGGAGGGCTATATTTTTGTAAGCCTTATCATGTTTTTTGCCGGCATTTACGGTTTTCTTTCGCGTAAAAGTCTGTTGATGATTCTCATCTCAATTGAGCTGATCTTAAATTCAGCAGATATAAACTTTGCAGCTTTCAATCGCTATTTGTATCCCGACCAAATGGAAGGTTTCTTTTTTGCCTTGTTCACCATTGCCATTTCGGCCTGCGAAACAGCTGTGGCTATTGCCATTGTAATCAATATTTACCGGAATCTTAACAATGTGGAAGTGGACAGCCTGCACGAACTGCAGGAGCCGGAACCTTCCGAAACGAAGGTGGATCTTTAAATAATACAGCATGGAATATACATTATACATACTGATTCTGCCCCTGCTGAGTTTTGTGGTGCTCGGGCTTATGGACACAAAATGGAAACCTGTGGTAGCCGGAACTGTCGGCACAGCAATACTGACCATCGTAGCTGCACTCTCTTATTACACTGCCTGGGAGTATTTTTCAACAGCTAACCTGAATGGCACGTATCAAAAAATTATCGCCTTCAACACGGTATGGGTACAATTCAATGAATACCTCCACATCGACATGGGTATTTTACTTGACCCCATTTCGGTCATGATGCTGGTGGTGATTTCAACGGTTTCGCTGATGGTACACATCTATAGCCTGGCTTATATGAAAGGTGAACGTGGATTTGAACGCTATTATGCATTTTTATCGCTGTTCAGCTTTGCAATGCTCGGGTTGGTGGTTTCTACCAATATTTTCCAGATGTATATGTTCTGGGAAATGGTTGGCCTGTCATCTTATCTGCTGATTGGGTTTTACTACACCAAACCCGAGGCTGTGGCTGCATCGAAAAAGGCATTCATCGTGACGCGTTTTGCTGATTTAGGGTTTCTGATTGGCATTTTAATTCTTTCTTATTATACTAAAACATTTGATTTCGGCATATTAACTTCGTGTGATGCCAACGTGTTTGCTTCGTTTTCGGGCGTGACATTTATGGGTGCTTCGGCTTTAAGCTGGGCGATGGCGCTTATCTTCATCGGAGGAGCCGGAAAATCGGCTATGTTCCCACTACACATTTGGTTACCTGATGCCATGGAAGGGCCTACACCTGTCTCGGCTTTAATACATGCCGCTACCATGGTAGTGGCAGGTGTTTTTTTAGTTGCCCGCCTGTTTCCAATTTATATCACATTCACACCCGAAGTATTGCATGGCATTGCTTACGTGGGCGCATTCACTTCTTTGTTTGCAGCTGTTATTGCCATTGTACAAACCGACATAAAACGTGTTCTTGCTTTTTCAACCATTTCGCAAATCGGATTTATGATGGTAGCCCTGGGTGTTTCAGGATATGGCGGACAAGCAGGTACCGGATACATGGCATCCATGTTCCACTTGTTTACACATGCTATGTTTAAAGCGCTGCTTTTCCTGGGTGCCGGCTCCATCATCCATGCTGTACACAGCAATGAAATGACGCAAATGGGAGGTTTGAAGAAATTTTTACCGGTTACGCGCTGGACTTTCCTCATAGCCTGTCTGGCCATAGCCGGGATTCCTCCTTTTTCCGGTTTCTTCAGTAAAGATGAAATATTGGCTGCCACGATGCACTTTAGCCCGGGGCTGGGAGTGATAATGACTTTTACGGCCGGACTTACCGCGTTCTATATGTTCCGCTTGTATTACAGGATTTTCCACGGAAAAAAATATCAAACCACAAACGGACATACACCTCACGAATCGCCCGTTGCCATGACTTTGCCTTTGGTGTTTTTAGGTGTGGTAACTATTTTTGCCGGTTTTATACCTTTCGGAAAGTTTGTATCGAGCGATGGCGGATATTATCACATCCATATTGACCCCACTATTGCAACGATAAGTGTTGTCGTGGCATTAGCCGGTATCGGCCTGGCTACCTGGTTGTACCGGAAGGAAAGTGATGCTCCTGCAGCTGTTGCCCGTAAATTCAGTAAAATATACCGGGCAGCTTACCATCGTTTTTATATTGATGAGCTGTATTTGTTTATTACGAAAAAAATAATATTTAAACGAATATCCTCTCCTGTTGCATGGTTCGACCGGCATATTGTTGATGGTACGATGAACGGATTAGCTTCTGTAACTCAATGGACTTCTGTAAAAACCAGGGGATTACAAAGTGGGAAGGTACAACATTATGCTTTCGTTATTTTACTTGGGACACTGATTATTGCAGCAATTGTCATTTTTATTTAAACACTGTACGCTTAAAATATTGAACTTATGAATTTCTTGTCAATATTCGTTATTATCCCTTTGATTACGCTGCTTGCACTATTTGCCGCCCGGAACAGGAAGCAAATCAATCTGATAGCGGCAACGGGAGCCACACTTTTATTAATTCTTTCCGGGATACTCACATACCTGTATCTGCATGAAAGAACAATGGGCAACGACAGTCTGATGCTTTTCAGAGCCGACATACTCTGGTATGCTCCTTTTAATATATACTATTCGGTAGGTGTTGATGGTGTTTCTGTGGCCATGCTAATACTGACTTCCATCATCATGTTTACCGGCGTTTTTGCATCCTGGCGTATTGATCCACTCCCGAAAGAATTCTTCCTGTGGTTTTTCCTCTTATCTTCGGGTGTTTATGGTTTTTTTATCACGATAGACCTGTTCAGCATGTTCATGTTCTATGAAATTGCACTGATACCCATGTACCTGCTTATCGGCATCTGGGGAACGGGGCGAAAGGAGTACTCAGCAATGAAACTAACCCTGATGTTGATGGGAGGTTCAGCTTTATTGCTCGTGAGCATACTTGGTATTTATTATTTCTCAGGTGGCGATACCATGAATCTGCTTGAAATAGCACAAAGACAAATTCCGGTTGAGGTACAACGCTATCTTTTCCCACTCACGTTTATGGGTTTCGGAGTACTTGGTGCACTATTTCCTTTTCATACCTGGTCGCCCGACGGACACGCCTCCGCACCGACTGCCGTATCGATGCTTCATGCTGGCGTATTGATGAAATTAGGCGGTTATGGCGCGTTTCGGGTAGCTATCTATCTGATGCCTGAAGCTGCACATGAACAAGCATGGATATTTTTGATACTTACCGGAATAAGCGTGATCTACGGAGCATTCTCGGCTGTTGTACAAACAGACCTGAAATATATCAACGCCTACTCTTCGGTGAGTCATTGTGGCTTGGTGCTTTTTGCTATCCTGATGATGAACGAAACTGCCATGACGGGCGCTGTTATGCAAATGTTGTCGCACGGATTGATGACGGCTTTGTTTTTTGCCCTTATCGGGATGATCTACGGAAGAACACATACCCGGCTGATTACAGAAATGGGCGGATTGATGAAAATAATGCCGTTTCTGGGCGTAAGTTATGTGATTGCCGGTTTAGCTTCACTCGGATTGCCCGGGCTGAGCGGCTTTGTGGCGGAAATGACAATCTTTGTCGGCGCATTCCAGGAAAGTGACACCTTGCACCGGGTGCTAACAATCGTGGCTGTTACTTCCATTGTAATAACCGCGGTTTATATCCTGCGTGTAGTTGGAAAAATTCTGTATGGGAAAGTACAAAATCCGCAACACGAAACATTGAGTGATGCTACCTGGTGGGAACGCATTTCAGTGGTAACGCTGATCATCGCGATTGTTGCTCTAGGGTCACTACCTTTGTGGATTTCGAACATGATACAAAACAGCATCATGCCTGTTGTTGGTAAGTTGATGACTGCTTTATAAGTTTTTACGAACAAGATTTTATTTCAGCATATGAATTATTCAGCTTTTTTACAATTACACGATGAACTGTCACTCTTGGTGGTGATGGTGATTCTATTGACTTTCGACATAAGTGTTTCAATCAAAAGAGGACGATATATTCAACCTTTAGCCATTGTTTTGCTCACAATACATACGCTGCTGAACGCTTTTCCGCGTGATGCCTTCGAAGTAGCCGGCGGCATGTATCAGTATTTTCCCATGCACACCTATGTGAAAACCATCCTGAACATCGGGACGATAATCGTGTTTCTGCAGGCCAACAAATGGCTGAATAATAAGGACAGCATGATTCGGCGGGGAGAGTTTTACTTCATCACGCTGAGCACTTTGTTTGGACTCTATATCATGTTATCGGCAGGTCACTTCCTGTTGTTTTTTATCGGCATTGAAATGGCCTCTATACCTATGGCCACTCTGGTTGCGTTTAACAAATATCAGCATAAATCGGCCGAAGCAGGAGCCAAGTTCATTCTTTCTTCCGTATTTGCTTCAGGCATTTCGCTATACGGAATATCCATGATTTACGGCACAACAGGCACCCTGTATTTCGATGATTTATCACCGTTAATAACCGGAGGTTCCATGCAAATTATGTCGTTTGTGTTTTTTGCCGTAGGTTTATTTTTCAAAATATCATTGGTGCCTTTTCATTTATGGACACCCGACGTTTATGAAGGTGCACCAACACCTGTAACAGCCTATCTTTCTGTGGTGTCAAAAGGAGCGGCTGCCTTCGTTTTATTCACACTTTTTACGAGGGTTTTCGGGAATCTGATTGAAGAATGGCAATCTATTCTGTACGGCTTGATTATAATCAGCATTACACTTGCCAATGTTTTTGCCATACGCCAGCAAAACATCAAACGTTTCATGGCATTCTCATCGATTTCACAGGCGGGCTATCTGATGCTGGGGGTAATTAGTGCGAGTACCACCGGTATGAGTTCGCTGGTTTATTATGTTTTGGTTTACCTCTTTTCTAATCTGGCCATATTCGGAGTCATTGCTATCATCGAAAACCACACGGGCAAAGTAGCAATCAAAGATTACAACGGACTATATCAAACCAATCCAACATTAAGTGCAATCATGATGTTTGCCTTATTCTCACTTGCTGGTATTCCTCCTTTTGCCGGTTTCTTCAGTAAGTTTTTCATTTTTGCGGCAGCCGCTGAACAAGGTTTTTACGTGTTGGTATTTATTGCATTGCTGAACACGATTATCTCCCTGTATTATTATTTACTCATTGTGAAGGCCATGTTCTTACGCAAATCAGACGAACCCATCGAACGGATTACAAGTGATATTCCGGCACGTATCAGTTTAGTGATTTGCTTATTGGCCATCGTTTTTGCAGGTTTACTAAGTGGTGTTTATCAACAAATAGCCACTTTTAGTTTCATATAAACACCTTTATATCCAACAACAAGCAGGTGTTATTTGTCATTTATATCCAGGTTACTCATGACAAGGTATTAAACACGATCTGATTGTATCAATTGTACTAACAAATCATCAAAAATTCTTTAAAATATTTTGTTTGTTTCAAATAAAACACTTTTCTTTGCGTTTGTTTAATAGACTTATTAAACCGTATTATTAAACAATGCAATTAATGAAAGAAGAAAAACTAAATCAACCCACAGAACAAGCCATTCTTGAAGCGGCAGAAAAGCTGTTTCTGGAAAAAGGATTTGAAGTTACATCCACAACTCAGATTGCTAAAGAAGTTGGCTGTAACCAGGCACTCATTCATTATTATTTCCGTACAAAGGATAACCTGTTCAATACAATCTTCGAACAAAAGTTCAGGTACTTTTTTCAACAGTTATTTAATATCGAAGGTGCCAGGTCAATGGGATTCGAAGATAAAATCCGTCATTTAATCACATCTCACTTTTCTCTCCTGGAAAACAATCCTCAGATTCCGCTTTTAATTATCAGGGAGTTATCCCGAAGGCCCGAGCAAGTAGCTCTGTTGCGGGAAAAACTACGGGAATTACCTGAAACACTTTTTGCTGCACTGAACGATGACCTGCAGGCAGAAATAAAAGCCGGCAGGGTTCGCCCGGTCAGTTTGATCGACATCATGATACCTGCTATTTCGATGAATGTGGCTTTGTTCGTGATGATGCCTGTGGTCGAACAGGTGATGCAAATGGACGAGGGACAAAAGAAAAATCTGATTGAGCACAGGAGAAATGCGAATGTGGATTTTATTTTACATAGCATCCGCGCATGAACGCTTGAGATACAAGATAGTTAGTGGACAGTGGTTAGCGAATAGTGAATAGTAAATTATGCGAATCAGGAGTTGAAAATTAGATCCCTCAATACGTTCCCTTAGATCCCTCACTTCCGTTCGGGATGACAACGATTCAGTAAGGTCAAATACCGTCGCACTATCTTTCCATTTATAATTG